>JAKFEZ010000198.1:0-8142 GCA_036675435.1 Ramlibacter sp.
GCCGCCTTCTTGCCGACCGTATCGACACAGTCCACCCGGATTTCGGGGCAGCAAATGGCGATCACCACCCCTGGCAAACCGGCGCCGGAGCCGACATCGAGCAGATTGAGTGGCTGGCCACCGCTATGACGGCGCAAGGGATTCACCACCGCCAGACTGTCGAGCAGGTGGTGCGTCAGCATATCGGCCGAGTCGCGCACGGCCGTGAGGTTGTAGACCTGATTCCACTTGCGGATGAGACCGAGATAGCCGAGGAGTTGGGTGACCTGTTCATCCGAAAGGGACAAGCTCAGCTCAGCCAAGCCACGCCGCAGCTCGGCTTCGAGTTCGACGCTCATGCCCCCACCCCGGCCCTCCCCCAGCGGGGGATGGAGTAAGAGAAACTTGGGGAGACGCGGAATACCCGAAAGCTGAAAGCGCGCGGCTTCATCCTCCTCTTACTCCCTCCCCCTCTGGGGGAGGGTTGGGGCGGGGGCAAGCCCGCAACCGCACTCGCCGGAAGCCACCCGCAGGATTCCACCCTCACGCCACCGCCCTACTCGCCTCATCAGTCGAATCCACGCCGAACCCCTTCACCTTGCGCTTCTTCAAATGCACCAGAAGCAGTGAAATGGCAGCCGGCGTGACGCCGGAAATGCGCGATGCCAGGCCCAGCGTTTCAGGCCGATGCTGATTCAGCTTCTGCCGCACTTCAATCGAGAGCGCCGGAACCTGCATGTAGTCCAGGTCGGGCGGCAGCTTCAGGTGCTCATAGTGCGCAGCGCGCTCCACTTCATCCTTCTGGCGCTCGATATAGCCGGAGTACTTCGCGGCGATCTCAATCTGCTCGATGACCGGTTCCAGCAGCTCAGCCAATGTTTCACGTGAAACATTCGGACTTGCATGGGCACCACCGTCCAGCGACATCAACGACTCATAGCTCACGTCCGGGCGCCGCAGCAAGTCCGCCAAGTTGTATTCGTGATCGATGGCTTTGCCCAGGACTCGCTCGGACTCGGCGGCCGGCAGATTGCGCGGGCTCACCCAGATCGCCGCTAACCGCTGTGTTTCACGTGAAACAGCATCGCGCTTGCGATTGAACGAATCCCAACGGGCGTCGTCCACCAAGCCCAGCTGGCGCCCTGCTTCCGTCAAGCGCATATCGGCGTTGTCCTCGCGCAGCTGCAGCCTGAACTCAGCCCGGCTGGTGAACATGCGATACGGCTCTGTCACACCCTTGGTGATGAGATCGTCCACCAGAACGCCCAGATAGGCCTCGTCCCGACGCGGCAGCCAGGCTGCCTTGCCCTGGCATTGAAGCGCGGCATTGATGCCGGCGAACAGGCCCTGCGCTGCCGCCTCTTCATAACCGGTGGTGCCGTTGATCTGGCCGGCGAAGAACAATCCGCCGATGGAACGGGTCTCGAAGCTGCTCTTCAACGAGCGCGGGTCGAAGTAGTCATACTCGATGGCATAGCCGGGCCGCAGGATGTGCGCATTCTCCAGCCCGGACATGGATCGCACCAGCTCATACTGGATATCGAACGGCAGGCTGGTGGAGATGCCGTTGGGGTAGTACTCGTTGGTGGTCAACCCCTCCGGCTCCAGAAAGATCTGGTGGCTGGCCTTGTCGGCGAAACGGTTGATCTTGTCTTCGACACTGGGGCAATACCGCGGGCCGACGCCTTCGATCTTGCCGGTGAACATCGGGCTGCGATCGAAGCCCGAGCGGATGATCTCGTGCGTGCGCTCGTTGGTATGGGTGATCCAGCACGGCAACTGCCGCGGGTGCATGGCGGCGTTGCCCATGAAGCTGAACACCGGCAGATCCGCCAGTGTCGCGCCTGGGCCCATCCCGTCCCCGGGCTGCTCTTCGCACCTGGAAAAGTCGATGCTGCGGCCATCGATGCGCGGCGGCGTGCCGGTCTTCAACCGGGCCTGCGGCAGCTTCAGTTCCTTAAGCCGCGCCGCCAATGACACGGCCGGCGGGTCACCCGCGCGCCCAGCCTGGTAATTGTTCAGGCCGACGTGAATACGCCCGTCCAGGAACGTTCCGGCCGTCAGCACCACAGTGCGAGAACGGAAGCGAATGCCTACTTGCGTGACAGCCCCCACCACTCGGTCACCTTCGACCATCAGGTCGTCAACCGCCTGCTGAAATAAGGTGAGGTTTGGCTGGTTTTCCAAGCGATGCCGGATGGCCGCCTTGTAGAGCACGCGATCAGCTTGGGCGCGGGTTGCCCGCACCGCCGGCCCCTTGCTGGAGTTGAGGATGCGGAACTGAATGCCGCCCTCGTCCGTCGCGATAGCCATCGCGCCGCCGAGCGCGTCGACTTCCTTGACCAGATGGCCCTTGCCGATACCGCCAATCGACGGGTTGCAGCTCATCTGTCCAAGGGTCTCGATGTTGTGCGTGAGCAGCAGCGTCTTGCAGCCCATCCGCGCCGAAGCCAGGGCGGCCTCGGTCCCGGCATGGCCGCCGCCGACCACGATGACGTCGAATTCTTGGGGGTAGAGCATGAAAGGGCTCGCGTGCAGTGGCACAGCGGGCCCTCCGATTTTACCGGCGGGGCCTATCGGCCGCGCAGAACGCGACCTATTCCCATGAGCGTCAATGAAGGCCCTGCCCGTTCAACAGCGCCTCGCGCAGCCGCTTGCCGACATACACCGATCCATCCCGTGTGAAATGGCCATAGTCGAACTGCAAGGGGACGCCCTCCTCGGGCGTCACCGAAACGCAATCCGGCCGATCGGGCGGACACAGCATTCGGTAGAGGGAAAGGTAGTGCGCCCCTGAGCCTGCCAGCCCATCCGACATCAGCCGGTCGAGTTCAGCGATACGCGGCACACGAGCGAGACTGACCAGGGAGACATCACCCGTGCGTTCCGCCATGGCCAGAATACGCGGCAACGGCTCGCGGTATTCGACCGACGGCCCGATCACGATGACCTTGTCCGTGCTGCGCAACAGGAGCGCTATGGTCTTGCGCAAAGGCGCGATGTCGGCCTCGCTCCACCGCGCAGCGAGAACCACGGCCTTGGGCCTGATCGCAGGCAGCCGGTCTTCCAGGATGTCGTTCAGGAAAGGCTCGCACTCCGGAACGCGGGGTCCGCCAAGCAAAGGCCGGCAGCCGGAGGCCGTCGCCTGCTGCAGGGTCACCTCAGGCATGGCCTGCGCCAAGCCGAACCAGAGGTGCGCGGCGTGACTGTCGCCCGCAAGCAGGTAGCTCGGTTTTCCCGCAACCTGGGGTAGGCAGGCCGCATGATCAAAATGCCGGGTGTCCAGGCGCCTGGGGGTGAGGAAGCAACGGTCCTCGCGCACCGCTTCCCCCGCCTCGTAACCTTCGAAGGAATACAGCCATTGGGCGCGAGGAGAGAAACGCTCCAGCCCACCCCGGGTGATTGAGAAAAAACCGGCCACCATCAGCGCCGCCAGCACCACGCCTGCCGCCAACCAGAAGACGCGGTTGGCCGGCATCGGCAGCCGGCGAAATGGCTGCTCGACAAAACGCCACGAGGCAACTGCCAGCAGGAAAGTGGCGATCATGACCAGCGCACTCACACCGTTTCCTGCAGGCTGTGTGGCCCGGTAGTACACCAGCAGCGGCCAATGCCAAAGATAGAGCGAATACGAGATCAGACCGATGAACACCAGGGGCCGCAGCGAGAGTAGGCGACTGCCGATGCCCTGGTGCTGCTCTCCCGCGGCGATCAGCAGCGCCGCGCCCAGACAGGCACACAGGGGCTGGGCGCCCGCCGGCATGGCTTCCGCCCACCGTCCGGAAATCGCGAGCGCAACCAGAGCGAGGCCTGCCAGGCTCAGGCCGTGCGCCATCCAGCGTTGGCCGACACGCAGGCCAGGCGTCACGGCCAACAGCGAGCCGACCAGCAACTCCCAGAACCTCGCCCCGCTGAAAAAGAATGCAGCCGAAGCGCTGTAGCCGCTTAGCCAGACTGCGAAAGCCAGGGAGAGCCCTGCCAATAAGGCCAGCAACATCACGTGGCGACCTCTGAGCCAGACCCACCCGGCCAGCAGCAGCCAAGGGAACACCAGGTAGAACTGCTCCTCCACTCCCAGCGACCACAGGTGAAGCAAAGGAGCCTGCTGCGCTGAAGCCGAGAAATAGCTGCCCTGGCCGAGGAAATAAAAATTGGCGACGAACAGCGCCGCCGCAGACAGGCTGTGACCCACTCTGACCACATCGGGCGGCGGCACCAGCCACCACGCCAGGGCAGCGCTCACCGACATCACCAGGAACAGCGCCGGGAAAATCCGGCGAATGCGGCGCTCGTAGAAATGCCTGACTGAGAAGCTGCCGGATTGCAGCTCGCCGTACAGGATGCGCGTGATCAGGAAACCCGAAATCACGAAAAAGATGTCGACGCCCGCCAAGCCGCCGCCGACACCATCGACACCCCAGTGGTAGAAGATCACGGCGCCCACAGCTACCGCGCGCAAGCCGTCGATATCGGGACGGTAGCCCGCCGACGCCGTGTGTCCTTCAAGAAATGCCAGAGCCCCCGCCATGAGCGAATAGTCGCACACGGCGCTGCAGCCACTGCGTGTTGGGAGCCATCTGGGGGACAATGACGCTGCTTCAAACACCTGCCGCTGCCGTGTCTAACGTCGATGACCTGATTTGCGCCGTGCTTCGTGGCGACAACCCGGCCTGGCCCTGGGCGGATGAGGCGCAGGCCATCACCGCCCTGCACGAACGCGCCGCCTTGCACGGCGTCTGCCCGCTGCTGCACAGCCTGCTTGCTTCCAGCGACTGGCCGGCACCGGTGCTGCAGGCGCTTCGGGACCGCAGCGTTCAGCAAGCGATGTGGGAATTGCGGCATCAGCAGTTGCTCACGCAAACACTGCGCGCGCTCGAGGCCGGTGGCCTGCGGCCGGTCTTGATCAAGGGCAGCGCGCTGGCGTACTCAGTCTATGCAGACCCGGTCTTGCGCACACGCGGCGACACCGACCTGCTCATTCCACCGGCGGCCAGCGAGCAGGCGCACCATTTGCTCACGGCACTGGGGTACGAGCGCAGCCGGGGCGTCAGCGGCGATTTCGTGAGCTACCAGGCCAGCTACACGCAACGTACCGCGGACGGCGGATCGCACACCCTCGACCTGCACTGGAAAATCAACAACTCCGAGTTGCTCTCGGGCCTGTTCACCCATGACGAGCTGGCTCGCGACGCGGGTCGCCTGCCGCGCTTGTGCGCCGATGCGCTCGGCGCTTCACGCGTACAGGCCATGCTGCTGGCCTGCATGCATCGGGCCACGCACCGGCACAACCCCTACTATGTCCATGGCGAGCCGCACTACGAAGCCGACCGCTTGATCTGGCTGTACGACATTCACTTGCTGGCGGGCGGCATGAGCGACGGCGAGTGGGATGTTTTCGTGCAGCTGGCATCGCAAAAAGGACTGCGTGCCGTGTGCCTGGATGGCATGAGCCAGGCCGGGGCCCGACTTGGCACCACCTACCCGGCGCCTGTGCTGGTCAAGCTGGCGCAACCCGGCGCCGTAGAACCGGCCGCGCAGTATCTGGACGGCGGCAGGCTTCGCCAGCAGTGGATGGATATGCGCGCATTGGGCAGCCATTCGAAGCGGCTTCGATTGGTGCGTGAGCTGCTGTTCCCACCTGCCGCCTACATGCACGGCAAATTCGGCGGAGGGCGAATATCGTGGCTGCCGTGGCTGTACCTGCGGCGCGCCGCCGGCGGAATTGCCAAGCGTGTCGCCGGCGGCTAGCCGCCCACCGAGCCCAGCTCTGGAATGCCGAACAGCCGCGCCCAGTTCGCGGGGCGTGCCAGCTCCGCCGTTCCACGCGGAATGAAGTGAAAGAACAGGAGGTCGCAGGACTTCTTGGCGCCATCTCCGGGCATCACGTCCCGGTAATGCCACTGGCTGCTACCCGAAAACACAACGGCCTGGCCGGGCTGCAGCGTGTGCGTCGTGAATGCGTCCGCCACTTCGCGTTTCACCTGTTCTTCCCAGCTTCCGTCGTAGACGCCTGGGAGCGGCCAGGGCGCCACGGGGGCGAAATGAATCGGCCAGGGCTGACTCTGGCTGATGCACAAGTCCAGTGTCCACTTGGCGATGGGGGCGTCGAGGTGCAGCGGGCAAACACCCTGCGGGCCATACAAGCTCAGGAAGTTGTACGAAGCCTCCACCGGCTCACCCGCGGCCTCGCTGACCAGGTCGATGGTGCGCTGCTGCAGTTCGTTGAAGAACGAATGGTCGTGAACTACGAAACGACGGAACGCCCGCGCCTCGTGCAGCTCCAGCTGCGAAGGCTCCAGGGTTGCGGCGACACGGCGGATTTCATCCAGGACTCCGTCGTCGAAGACTCGCTCGAACAGGCGCACCTCGAAATCGGGACGGGTGCGGAACACGTCGAAGGCGTGTTCGAAATGCGCGAGCCGCGCGGGGGAGTGCGCGCGGACGACAACCTTGGCGCGCTCATAAGCGCTCAGCCAAAGAGAGTCGTACCATGGGTAGGCTGGACTGTTGATGGGCCGTGCCGGCGACAGGGCGTCTCGCATGCGCTGCATTAGAACAGCGGGCCTCGCGCGGGTCCAGCGAAGCCACCACCTGACCCTGTAGTATCTCGCCCCATGACCTACTCCCGCGTTGCCAGCCACGGCGCCATGGCGTTCGACGCGAACCGCAATCAGCTGTATGCCGATGCGATCCGCAGGCTGGTCAACGAACACTCGGTGGTCATGGACCTGGGCGCCGGCCTGGGCATACACGGCCTGATCGCGGCCGCCGCAGGCGCCGCACGGGTCTACCTGGTCGAGCCCCAGCCCGTGGTGAATTCGGCCGTGGACGCGGCGCGCGCCAGCGGCCTGGCCGACCGAGTGATCGTCATGCAGGACCGCATCGAGGACGTGGCGCTGCCTGAACCCGTCGACCTCATCGTCTCGGTATTCACCGGCAACCTGCTATTCAGCGAAGACCTTCTGCCCTCGCTGTTCCATGCGCGCGACCGATGCCTCAAACCGGGCGGGCGCCTGCTGCCGGACCGGGCCCAGCTTTGGCTGGCGCCGTTGGAGGCGGCGCAACTGCATGCCAAGCATGTGGGGCGATGGTCCCAATCCGTCATGGGCGTCGACTACTCGTCCGCGCGGCGCTTTGCCGCCAACGAAATTCTCTGGCTGCGACGTGAGGACTTCGCCGGCTCCAGCCGGCTGGGCGGGGGCGCGCCACTGGCGGATGTGGATCTAGCGAAGTCGTCCGATGCGGATTGCAATGGAGAAGCCGTTTGCCGCGTAGAAACTTCCGGCCTGTGCCACGGACTGCTTGGCTGGATTCGCATCCACCTGCTCGATCAATGGCTCAGCACCGATCCTGAATCACCCGAAGTGCATTGGTCGCCCGTCATGCTGCCGGTCGACCCGCCGCTGCCGGTCTCGCAGGGGGAGGAGCTGAAGCTCACGCTGCGGCGTCCCGCCCGCGGCGACTGGACCTGGTCGGTTACCGCGCAAGCCGGGGCGCGCCGTCATTCCAGCTTCCTCGCCAGCGCCGACGGGGCCAAGGAGCTGGCCCGGGCGGCTCCGGCAAGCCGCCCGGGCCTGAGCCCGCAAGGCAATCGTGCCCTTCGCATGCTCGAGTTGCTGGCGCAGGGGTTCTCCAACCAAGCCGTCGCCGACGAGATGGCGGCCGCGCACGCGATGGATCGTGGGCAGGCCATGCAGGAGGTGCAGCGAATCGCGTTGCGGTATGGGGGCGCTCCGTGAGTTGTATTGCGGGTCGCTTCCGGCGACAGGCCGCCGATGTCCAGCCGGCCATGCTGGAGCGGATGCTCGGCGCCATGAAGGAGCGCGCGCCCGACGGCGTGCAGGTTCATTGCGACGGGCCGGTGGATCTGGGCCAGGCGTTTCTTCGCACCGGCAAATCAGGCGCGGAAGGCCCGAATCGGCTGACGCTGGACGGGCAGGTATGGATCATCGCGGATGCGCGCATCGACGGCCGCGCGGACCTGCTGCGGGCCTTGCGGGCGCGCGGTCGGCAAGCCCCGGACGACGCGCCACACGCCGAGTTGATCCTGCATGCGTACCACGCCTTCGGCGATGCGTTCGTGGATCACCTGATCGGCGACTTCGCCTTCGCGTTGTGGGATGCGCGCCGCGAGAAATTGATCTGCGTTCGCGATCATTTCGG
>JAKFEZ010000192.1:0-36624 GCA_036675435.1 Ramlibacter sp.
CTTCCAGAAGAAGCGGAGAGTTTACAGCCTCAGCCCACCGCCGGGCCGCTCCCAAGGTGGGCTGGACCCCCTCGGGGGGCAGCGAACGAAGTGAGCGTGGGGGCGAACCTCTCACCGCCGGGCCGCTCCCGAGGTGGGCGTGGGGGCGAACATCAGACCAGCAGGCCCCGCGTCTCGATGAACGCCACCACGTCGGCCAGGCCGTCGCGGGTCTTGAGATTGGTCATCACGAAGGGCTTGCCTTTGCGCATGCGAACGGTGTCGGCTTGCATCACGGCCAGGTCCGCGCCGACGTGGGGCGCCAGGTCCGTCTTGTTGATCACGAACAAGTCGCTCTTGGTGATGCCGGGGCCGCCCTTGCGCGGAATCTTTTCGCCGGCGGCGACATCGATCACATAGACGGTGAGGTCGCTCAGCTCGGGACTAAACGTGGCGGCAAGGTTGTCGCCGCCCGATTCGACGAAGACGATGTCGGCATCGGGAAAATCCACCAGCATCCGGTCGATGGCTTCCAGGTTGATCGAGGCGTCCTCACGGATGGCCGTGTGCGGGCAGCCGCCGGTCTCCACGCCCATGATGCGTTCGGCCGGCAATGCGCCGCTGACGGTGAGGATGCGCTGGTCTTCCTTGGTGTAGATGTCGTTGGTGATGGCGACCAGGTCGTACTTGCCGCGCATGGCCTTGCACAGCATTTCCAGCAAGGTGGTCTTGCCCGAGCCGACCGGGCCGCCGATGCCCACGCGCAGCGGCGGCAGCTTGCGGGTGCGGTTGGCGATGTGGTGCAACGGGGCGCCTGAGGTCATGATCTGAACAGCCTGGAGTATTGGGTTTCGTGCTGGGCCGACAGGATGGCCAGCATCGGAGCGAAGGCCTGGCGCTCATCGTTCGCCAGGGTGAGCGCGTGATCGACGGCCGCGGGAATTTCGGCGGCAAGCCGCCGCAGGATGCGCTGGCCCGCGCTCTGGCCCAGCGGCACCGATTTGATGGCCGCCTGCATCATGTTCTCGGCCCAGCCGAACGCCAGCGCCAGCAGGGCCTGCCGGGCCGGGTTCCGGGTGGCCGAGAGCGCGAGCGCACAGGCCACGGGATAGGTTAGCGGCGAGGTCGCGCGGGCGGCCCGATCCGGCTGGACCGCCTTGAGCCATTCCACCAGCGAGCGTCCCATCTGCTCGGTCTGCTGGCGCAGTTCCGCGGTTTCCCGCGTCTTCAGCACCCAGGCGTCCAGGTCGGCGATGCGAGCGGCGTCGCCGGCGCGCCAGGCCTCCAGCGCTTGCGCCGTCACGGCGAGATCCGCGCGCGACAGGGTCAGATGCAGCTGGTCGGCCAGCCAGTCGCCTGCCGATGGCTCGTCGGTGACCAGCGCACTCTCCACCGCGGCTTCCAGGCCCTCGGAGTACGAGAAGCCGCCGATCGGCAGGGCCGGCGAGGCCAGCCAGAGCAGTCCCAGCAGGTCAGGGTCAGTGATGATGCCCACCGTTTTTGTGGTCATGGTCGTGGCCGATGCCCCGCGTGCCGTAGGCGCCGGCTTCTGGCTCGAACGCCGCGTCGGCCTCGGTCACGATCAGGTGCATGGAGCGCAGCATGGCGGCCAGCACGTGATCGGGCTCGATCTTCAGATGGGCGGGCTGAAGCTCGATGGGGACATGGCGGTTGCCCAGGTGGTAGGCGGCGCGGGTGAGGTCGAATGCGCTGCCGTGCTCGGCACAGTGCGTGATCACCAGCACCGGCTGGAGCGCGGCCCGCACGCGCACCAGCGAGCCGTCTTCGGCCACCATCACGTCGCCGCCGCGCACCACGCTGCCGCGCGCCAGGAAGACACCGAGGTGACGGCCCCGCGAGTCGGTGCAGTCGAACCGGCTCTTCTGACGCACGTCCCAATCCAGCTCCACCGTCGGCGCGCGCATGACCAGCGCGGGCGCCAGGCCTCGGCCGCCGGTCAGAAGTTTGGAAACCTGCAGCATCGTGCGCCTAGAAAAGAAAGTAGCGCTGCGCCATCGGCAGCACCGAAGCCGGCTCGCAGGTCAGCAACTGGCCGTCGGCCCGCACCGCATAGGTCTGGGCATCGATCTCCATCCGGGGCAGGTAGGCGTTGTGGATCATGTCCTGTTTACGCACCTGGCGGATGTTCTTCACGGCGCTGAGCGCCTTGGCCAGGCCGAACGTTTCCTTGATGCCCGCAGCCAATCCCGCCTGCGAGACGAAGGTGAGCGAGCCGCGGGCGACGGCGCCGCCGAAGCTGCCGAACATGGGCCGGTAGTGCACCGGCTGCGGTGTGGGAATCGAGGCATTGGGGTCGCCCATGGCAGCCATGGCGATGAAGCCGCCCTTCAGGATCAAGGCCGGCTTGATGCCGAAGAAGGCCGGCTTCCAGATCACCAGGTCGGCCCACTTGCCAGGCTCGATGCTGCCGACCTCATGGCCGATGCCGTGGGCGATGGCGGGATTGATGGTGTACTTCGCGATATAGCGCCGGGCGCGGAAGTTGTCGTTCCTGTTGCTCCCCTGCGCAGCAGGACCGGGCGCGCCCCTCTCCCCCTGGGAGTGGGGGTGAGGGCCGGGAGCCAGCCAGCCGCGCTGCGCCTTCATCTTGTGCGCCGTCTGCCAGGTCCTCAGGATGACTTCGCCCACCCGGCCCATCGCCTGGCTGTCGGAGCTCATCATGCTGATGGCGCCGAGGTCGTGCAGGACGTCCTCGGCCGCGATGGTCTCCTTGCGGATGCGGCTCTCGGCGAAGGCCAGGTCTTCGGCGATTGCCGCATCGAGGTGATGGCAGACCATCAGCATGTCCACATGCTCGTCCAAGGTGTTGACGGTGTAGGGCATCGTCGGGTTGGTCGACGAAGGCAGGAAGTTGGCCTCGCCCACGACCCGCAGGATGTCGGGGGCATGGCCGCCGCCCGCGCCTTCGGTATGGAAGGCGCACAGGCCGCGGCCCCGGGTCGCGGCGATGGTGTTCTCGACGAAGCCCGATTCGTTGAGCGTGTCGCTGTGTATCGCCACCTGGACGTCGGCCTCGTCGGCGACGTCCAGGCAGTTGCCGATGGCGGCGGGCGTGGTGCCCCAGTCCTCGTGCAGCTTGAGGCCGATCACGCCGGCGCTCACCTGCTCGCGCAGGGCCGCCGGCAGGCTGGCGTTGCCCTTGCCCAGGAAGCCCAGGTTCATCGGAAAGGCGTCGGCGGCCTGCAGCATGCGCTCGATGTTCCAGGGCCCGGGCGTGCAGGTGGTGGCGAAGGTGCCGGTTGCCGGCCCCGTGCCGCCGCCCAGCATGGTGGTGATGCCCGAGGCCAGCGCTTCCTCGATCTGCTGCGGGCAGATGAAGTGGATGTGGCTGTCGATGCCGCCGGCGGTGACGATGCTGCCCTCGCAGGAGATGATCTCGGTGCCGGGACCGATGATCATGTCGACGCCGGGCTGGGTGTCGGGGTTGCCGGCCTTGCCGATGGCGGCGATGCGACTCCCTTTGAGGCCGATGTCGGCCTTGACGATGCCCCAGTGGTCGACGATCAGCGCATTGGTCAGCACGCAGTCCATCGCGCCGCCGGCCTCGGGGCCCGTGCCCGATCCGTCGCGGGTTCGCTGGGACTGCGCCATGCCGTCGCGGATGGTCTTGCCGCCGCCGAACTTCACTTCCTCGCCATAGCCGCCGGCGCGCAGCGTGTAGTCGTCCTCGACCTCGATCACCAGCCCGGTGTCGGCCAGGCGCACCCGGTCGCCGGTGGTGGGGCCGAACATTTCGGCGTAGGCGCGCCGACCTATCGTGGCCATGCTGCCGCGTGCCCGAGGTGAGGCCGGGAGTTCATAAGCTGCCTTGCACCAGGCCGCGAAAGCCGAAGACCCTGCGCGCGCCGGCCAGGTCGACCAGTTCGACGGTGCGCTGCTGGCCGGGCTCGAAGCGCACGGCCGTGCCCGAGGCGATGTTCAGGCGCATGCCGCGGGCGGCGTCGCGATCGAACTGCAGTGCGCCATTGGTTTCGGCGAAGTGGTAGTGCGATCCGACCTGGATAGGCCGGTCTGCCGTGTTGCGCACCACCACCGTCAAGGCGCGGCGGCCCGGGTTGAGCGTGTGCTCGCCGGCATCGGTGAAAAGCTCTCCGGGCGTCATGTTCAGCTTGTCCTATTTGCCGCGCGACAACCAGATGGCCAGCGCGGCCAGGGCCGCTACCACGATGAAGCCCCAGGTGTCGCTGGCATGCCAGTGGACGCCTGCCGGGCCGTGTCCCTCGTGCGCCGCCGCGGCGCCGGCAAGGAGCGCGGTGGCCGCGCAAGCGAGCTGTCTGGAAAGTTGCATGGTGGTTTCTCCTGGCAGTGGCTGATGTTGCTAGACGATGGGCTGGTGCACGGTGACCAGCTTGGTCCCGTCGGGAAAGGTGGCTTCCACCTGGATATCGGGAATCATGTCGGCCACGCCGTCCATGACGTCGGCGCGAGTGAGCACCGTGCGACCCTCGCTCATGAGCCGGGCGACCGGCTTGCCGTCGCGCGCGCCCTCCATCACGGCGGCGGAGATGAGCGCCACCGCCTCCGGATAGTTGAGCTTGAGCCCGCGCGCCCGCCGCCGCTCGGCCAGCAGGGCCGCCGTGAAGATCAGCAGCTTGTCTTTTTCGCGGGGAGTGAGTTCCATGGGACGTCGGGCGTTGCGAAGCATGGTAGTGCAAGTGCCGTGCCCGGCTGCGAATGGCACGGAACGTGCACCCGCCCGGCCGTGAGCGAAACCATCCCGATCCACGCCATTCCCCGCGAAGCCCCGCAACGGGTCATGAAGGCGCGGCGCGACTACAACAGCTGGGTGGCGAGCGAGACCCTGGAGGACTACGCGCTGCGCTACACGCCGCAGCGTTTTCGCAAGTGGTCGATCTTCCGCGTGGCCAACACCGCATTCGGTGCCGCCTCGTTCCTGATCCTGGAGGCAATCGGCGCCACGCTGCTGGTGCAGTATGGCTTTGTCAACGCCTTCTGGGCCATCCTGGCGACGGGCCTGATCATTTTCCTGGCGGGTCTTCCCATCAGCATCTATGCCGCGCGCTATGGGCTGGACATGGACCTGCTCACCCGGGGCGCCGGCTTCGGCTACCTGGGCTCCACAGTCACTTCGCTGGTCTATGCGAGCTTCACGTTCATCTTCTTCGCGCTGGAGGCCGCCGTAATGGCCTATGCGCTGGAGCTGGCGCTGGGCATTCCGCCGGTCTGGGGCTATCTCGCTTGCGCGCTGATCGTCATCCCGCTGGTGACGCATGGCATATCGGCAATCAGCCGGTTGCAGGTCTGGACGCAGCCCCTGTGGCTGGTGATGCTGGTGGTGCCCTTCGTCTATGTGTGGATGCGCGATCCTGGTGCGTTTGCGGACGTGCTGCACTACTCTGGTGAAAGGAGCCCCGGGCCGGGTTTCGATCTGCACATGTTCGGTGCCGCATTGACCGTGGGCATCGCGCTCATCACGCAGATGGGCGAGCAGGCCGACTATCTGCGCTTCATGCCGGCGCGCACGGCCGCCAACGGCCGCTCCTGGTGGCTCGGCGTGCTGGCGGGCGGGCCTGGCTGGGTGCTGCTGGGCGTGCTCAAGATGCTGGGTGGCGCGCTGCTCGCGTACCTGGCCATCAGCCACATGGTGCCGCCCGATCGCGCCGTCGACCCGAACCAGATGTACCTGGCCGCCTACGAATACGTGTTCCCCCACTACGGCTGGGCGGTGGCGGCCACCGCGCTGTTCGTGGTGGTCTCCCAGCTCAAGATCAACGTCACCAATGCCTATGCCGGCTCGCTGGCGTGGTCGAACTTCTTTTCGCGAGTCACTCACAGCCATCCCGGGCGGGTGGTTTGGGTGATCTTCAACACGGCCATCGCCTTCATGCTGATGGAAATGAATGTGTTCCAGGCGCTCGGCGACGTGCTGGGCCTGTACTCCAACATCGCCATCGCCTGGATGATGACCGTGGTGGCCGATTTAGTGGTCAACAAGCCGCTGGGCCTTTCGCCGCCCGGCATCGAATTCAAGCGCGCCTACCTGTACGACGTCAATCCGGTCGGCGTCGGCGCGATGGCATTGGCCTCGGCCTTGTCGATAGCCGCGCACCTCGGCGTGTTCGGCGAGACGGCCCAGGCGTTCTCCGCCGTGATTGCCCTGGGGGTAGCCTTCGTTGCTTCGCCGCTGATCGCCTGGGCGACGGGCGGTCGCTACTACATTGCGCGCGAAAAGGGTGATGGCCCCCACGCTCGGCACTGCGTGATTTGCGAGCGCGAGTACGAGGCCCCCGACATGGCGCACTGCCCGGCCTACCAGGGAGCGATCTGCTCGTTGTGCTGCACCCTGGACGCTCGTTGCGGCGATCTGTGCAAGCCGCACGCGAGCCTGTCGGCGCAGTGGTCCGCCACGCTGCGCTGGCTGTTGCCGCGACCGGCCTGGCCCTACCTGGACACCGGCCTCGGCCATTTCCTGCTGCTGATGCTGATCATCGTGCCGCTGCTGGCCACGGTGTTCGGCCTGCTCTACCACCAGGAGGCGAGCGCCGTAGCACGGATTTTCGTTACCTCCGCGCCCTCCGGAGATGCGCTGCGCTCGGGTTTCATGAAAGCCTACATGGCGCTGCTGGTGATTGCGGGCATCGTGGCGTGGTGGCTGGTGCTGGCTCACAAGAGCCGGCAGGTGGCGCAGGAGGAATCGAACCGCCAGACCCATCTGCTGATGCGCGAAATCGACTCGCACCGGCAGACCGACGACGCCCTGCAGAAGGCCCGGGTGTCGGCCGAGGAAGCCCGGCGCGCCGCCGAACAGGCCAATCAGGCCAAGAGCCGCTACATCAGCGCGATCAGCCACGAGCTGCGCACGCCGCTCAACAGTATCCTGGGCTATGCTCAGCTGATGGGAGAGGACGCCGGGGTGCCCGCGCACCGCCGGCAGGCTGTCAACGTCATCAAGCGCGGCGGCGAGCACCTGCTGTCGCTGATCGAAGGCACGCTGGACATCGCGCGGATCGAAAGCGGCAAACTCACGCTCAGCGTCAAGCCGATGCAGTTCGCCGACTTCGTGCATGAAATGGCGGGCATGTTCGAACTGCAGGCGGCGGGCAAGGGGCTGGCTTTTTGCTTCGAGCCGCAAGGACGGTTGCCGGAGGTGGTGCGCGGCGACGAGAAGCGGGTGCGCCAGATCCTCATCAACCTGCTGAGCAACGCCGTCAAGTTCACCGCCCGGGGGCAAGTGACGTTCAAGGTGAGCCATGCGCGCGAGATGGCCTGGATCGACATCGAGGACACCGGCCCGGGGCTCGCGTGCGAGGAGCTCGAGCAGATCTTCGAGCCGTTTGCTCGCGGCGCCACCGCGAGCCATTCCGCACCCGGGGCCGGCCTGGGGCTCACGATTGCCAAGATGCTCACGGACCTGATGGGCGGCGAGCTCAAGGTGGCGAGCGCGCCAGGCGCGGGCGCGGCGTTTCGCATCAAGCTTTTCCTGCCGGAGGTGCGCGAGCCGCGACAGCCCAGCGACAAGCCGGCGCCGGTCCGGCCGCGACGCGGCTACCAGGGCGCCCGCAGGAAGATCCTGGTGGTCGACAACGAGGAAGCCGACCGCGAGTTGCTGGTGCATCTGCTCGAGCCGCTGGGCTTTCAGTTGCGCACGGCCGCGAGTGGACACGATGCGCTGGACCTGCTGGCGGCGGGGCTGCAGCCCGATGTCATCCTGATGGACCTGGCCATGCCGGGCATCGATGGCTGGGAGACGATTCGCCGGATGCGCCGGCTGGACGTGGGAGCTCCGTCCACCGCGGGGCCGTCCCAAGGCGGACAAGCCCCCTCGGGGGGCAGCGCACTGCACGGAGTAAGAAGCGTGGGGGCCATTTTTTTTGCTGTGGTTTCGGCCAATGCCTTTGACAAGAATCTGGACAACGATGCCGGAATTTGCGCCGAGGACTTCATCCTGAAGCCGGTACGCCACAGCGAACTGCTCGATTGGCTGGAGCTCCGGCTGGGGCTCGAATGGCTCGAAACGCCCGCCGCTCCGACGGCCGCGCCGGCGCCAGCGGCGGCGTCCTGGACCTGGCCAACGGCAGTCGCCTTGAATGCGCTGCAAGCTGTCATTCAGCTGGGTTACTACCGCGGCATCATGAACCACCTGGACGAGATCGAGTCCGCGCAGCCGGAATGCGCCGGCTTCACCGCCGCCATGCGCGACATGGCCCGCCAGTTCCAGTTCGAGGCCATGAGCCGCCGGCTGGCACAGGCCGGGCCAGCGCCGGAGCAGGCGGCATGAGCGACGCACGGGCCGCCCCTAGGCGCGAAGGCCCCCTAGGGGGCAGCGCAGCCGCTCCGCGGCGAGCGTGGGGGTGGGCATGAGCGCGGTGCTTGCTTCGCTGGACCGCGCCGGCAGCGACGTGGTGCTGATCGTCGACGACGTGCCCGACAACCTCTCGGTGCTGCACGACGCGCTGGACGAATCGGGCTACACGGTGCTGGTTGCGACCAGCGGCGAGGCGGCTCTGCAGCGTGCGGCGCAGGCCCTGCCCGACATCGTGCTGCTGGACGCGATGATGCCGGGGATCGACGGATTCGAGGTCGCCAGGCGGCTGAAGGCCGCTCCCCACACCGCCCACATCCCGATCATCTTCATGACCGGCCTCACCGAGACCGAGCACCTGGTGGCCGCGCTGGAAGCGGGGGGCGTCGACTATGTCACCAAGCCGATCAAGCCCAAGGAAGTGCTGGCGCGCATGGGCGTGCACATGCAGGGCGCGCGCCAGGCCCGGCAGACCCGCAACGCGCTCGACGCTTTCGGCTACGCCAGCATCACGGTGCGCGCCAGCGACGGCAGGCTGATGTGGCAGACCGCGCTGGCGCGCGAGTTGCTGATGGCCTACTACGGCACCAGTGCGCCGCGGACGCCGGGGCCCGTGATCGACTGGCTTCGAACACACCTGGAGCAGGCGCAGCAGCAGGTCGAGCCGCCGCGCCTGATTGCGGAACTCGGCGCACGCCGCCTGACTTTCAGGCTGCACCAGCAGGTCGGCCCCGACGAAGAGGGCGGCGACTGGCTGATCGTGATGCGCGAGGTGTCGGACAGCGCCGTCATCGACGCGATGAGCCTGTCGTTCAAGCTCACCGCGCGCGAAGCCGAAGTGCTCTACTGGGTGGTCAAGGGCAAGATCAACCGCGATATCGCCGACATCCTGGGCGCCAGCCCCGCCACGGTGAAGAAGCATCTGGAACGCGTATTCGCCAAGCTGGGCGTCGAGACGCGCACGGCCGCCGCCGGCATGGCGATGTCCCGGATCCGGCTGCTGCATCCGCAGTTCGAGGGCTAGCCGGCGACGTGCCGGGTCGGCACATGGCTGGGCCTCAGCCTCGCGTGCGGATTACTTCATGAACCGGGCTCCATGAGTTTGTGCTTGGCGACTCCAGCTCGATTGGCGGTCATCAACTAAGTGCCACACGTGCAATTCAAACTTACAGGCAGTCGACGTGCGTTGACGAAGCCGTTTCCAGACAATCCCCTTCCGGCCGCGCGGTGGGGCTGTGAAAGGCGAGTATGAGTCGTGTGAACCTCCGAGCATCGCTGTGGGTCGCGGCGATGTCGTTCTGGGTGGCGGGCGCCACTGCGCAGACGTACAGGGCAGTGGATCTGGCCACCCTGGCCCAGGGCAATGCGGCGGTCGTGCACGGGCCCAACATTGCGGGCACGGCGGTGGGCGGCGGCACATTGGCCAGCACGCGAGGCGCCGGAGGGCAGCGGCTGGGGCTGTGGTTCGAAAGCGGTGCGGCGCGACAGGTGAGCGGGCCGGCGAACAGTGATGACACGGTGGTCTATGGGCTGAACGATGGCGGCGCCTTCGTCGGAGCCGCGAACGGGGCCGACACGCTGCGTGCTTTTTTCGGCACTGCGGCGGGCGCGTCAAGGGAATTGCCGCCCCTCGGCGGCGACACGGCCAGCGCGGCCTACGGGTTGAACAATCTTGGCCAGGCCGTTGGCTTCTCGAGCGGAGCCGCCGGCCAGCGCGCCGTGATCTGGGATGCCGCCGGCGCCCCCCGGGCCTTGCCCGGCCTCTCAGGCGCGTCGGGCAGCCGGGCGATCGGCATCAACGAACGAGGCGACGTGGCGGGCGTTGCGAGCTTCGCAGCGGGCCAGCGGCCGGTTCTCTGGCCGGGGGGCCAGGCGCCCAGCGAATTGATACCGCTGGCCGGCCATGTTTCCGGCGAGGCCAACGGGATCAACGCGCGCAGCGATGTTGTCGGCTACTCGGCGAGCGCCTCGGGTGCGCGGCGCGCCACACTCTGGCCGGCAGGCGGCATCGCCGTCGATCTCGGCGCGCTGCCGGGTGGGGACTTCAGCCAGGCCTTCGGCGTCAACGCCGCGGGCGATACCGTGGGCGCGTCCACCAGCCATGCCGGCAGCCGTGCAGTGCTGTGGGCGCGCAGCGGCAGCGCTCAGGACCTGAACAGCCTGGTGGCACCGTCGACCTTCGTGCTGACCAAAGCGGTCGGCATCAATGATGCCGGCACCATCCTCGCCACAGGTCATGACGCGGTCGCTGGGCATGAGACCGGCCCGCACACGCACGAGGACGAGCATGACCTTCCGGTGCGGGTCTTTCTGCTGATTCGTTCGGGAGGCGGCCTGTGATGTCTCACAAGTTTCATGGCGGCGTGTTGTCCTGCCTGTTGGGCGCGGCCTTGCTGGCCCCGCAACCGGCGAGCGCGCAGGCCAGCCTGACGGGCCAGTGGTCCAAGCTGCAGAACGTGCCGCAGGCGCCCATCCACAACGTCCTGCTTCCCAACGGCAAGGTGTTGATGTGGGGGCGCGACCAAGTCGAGCGCTTGTGGGACCCCGTCACCCAGTCCGTGACCATCCCGCCGCATGCGGGCTATGACCTGTTCTGCGCCGGTCACACGCACTTGTCGGACGGACGCGTGCTGATCGCCGGCGGCCACGTCGTCGATTTCGTGGGACTTGCCAAGGCCAGCATCTACGATCCCGCGACCAACAGCTGGGCCGCCACGCCGGACATGAACGCTGGCCGCTGGTACCCGACGGTGACCGCACTGGGCAACGGCGATGCGCTGGTGGTCTCCGGCGAGATCGATACTTCGGTCGGCGTGAATCCGCTTCCCCAGGTGTACCAGGCGGCCACCAACAGCTGGCGCAGCCTGACCGGTGCGCAGCTCAATCAGGCCCTGTACCCGATGATGTTCCTCGCGCCGAACGGCCGGGTGATCGACGTCGGCCCGAGCAACGTCACCCGCTGGCTGGACACCACGGGCGCCGGATCCTGGTCGACGGTCGGGTCCCGCAGATTCGGATGGCGCGACTATGGGTCGGCCGCCATGTACGCGGATGGGAAGATCCTCCTGGCAGGAGGCGCCGACCCGCCGACGACCACTGCGGAAGTCGTCGACCTGAACGTGGCGACACCATCCTGGCGCTCGGTCGCGTCGATGCGGTTCGCCCGCCGCCATCTCAACACCACGCTGCTGCCGGACGGGACCTTGCTCGCGACGGGTGGGACCTCGGGCCCTGGCTTTGAAAACAAGTCGACCCCTGTCTTCGCGGCCGAACTGTGGAACCCGGCGACCGAGCGTTGGACCACGCTGGCCAGCGCGTCCGTGCCCCGGCTGTACCACTCGTCGGCCTTGCTCTTGCCCGACGGCCGCGTCATGACCAATGGTGGCGATGGCTTCACCGACATCGAAGTCTTCTCGCCGCCCTACCTGTTCAAGGGAGCACGCCCGACCATGAGCTCCGTGCCTGCGTCCCTCGGGTACAACCAGCGCTTCTCGGTGCCTAGCCCGGAGGCGGCCGATATCGGCAAGGTGACGCTGATCCGGCTGAGTTCGCCCACGCATGCATTCGACCAGGGGCAGCGGATGAACGTGTTGCAGTTCTCGCGCGGCACCGGCACGCTGGAAATCACGACACCCGGCCATGCCAATCTGGCGCCACCGGGTTACTACATGCTGTTCATCGTCAACAATGCTGGCGTCCCGTCGCTCGCCAGCATGATCCAACTCAGCGCCACTGCTCCTGCGCCGCCGCCGCAGCCTGCCATCACTCCGGCGCTTGGCTCGCTTTCGCCAAGCAGCGCGCAGGCCGGCGGGCCGGCCTTCACGCTGACCGTCAACGGCAGCAACTTTGTTGCGGAGTCGGTGGTGCATTGGAACGGCACGGCTCGAGCGACCACCTTCGCCAGCGATACCCGGCTGAGTGCTGCTATCGCGGCGGCCGACATCGCCGCGGCCGGCACCGCCCAGGTGTCGGTGCTCAACCCCGGCGGCGCCGCGTCGGGGACCCTGCCCTTCTCGATTTCAGCCGCCAGCGGGCCGTCTTTTACGCTGAGCGTCACCAGGAGCGGAAGCGCCGCCACTCGTGTAACCATCAGGAGCAGTCCCGCCGGGATCAACTGCGGCAGCATTTGCAGCGCCAGCTTCGGCAGTGCCAGCACCGTCACGCTGACCGCGGTCACCAACGGCAACGGAGTGTTCGCCGGATGGAGCGGCGCATGCTCCGGTACGGGGGCCTGTGTCGTGACGATGAACGCCAACAAGGCCGTGACGGCGACGACCAACCGGCGCTGACGCGCCGGAGGCGGAGGCTCCCCCGTCAGCCGGCTGCCGAGGCACGCTTGAGCTCGGCGCTGCTCACCGCCACTGCCTTCGCCCCGTGGGCCAAGTGCAATCGGGCTTCTTCGCCTTCGCCCGGCCGGGCCTGGGCCACGGGTTCGCTTTCGACTCGCGCGTCGGCCTGCGCAATGAGCGCGCCCATCGCATGAGCGGTGGCGTCCCAGGAAGTGCCCGCCACGACGCCGGCGAGGGCTCGCGCGTGCTGCGCCTGTTCCTGCGGTGTGCGCCGCAAGATGGCCTCGCATGCGGCAACGAAGTCATGGGCGTTGTCGGCGATCGAAACCAGGTGGCCATAAGGCTCCACCACGTCTTTGATGGGGCTGCTGACCGAGGGCCGCCCGCAGGCCATGTACTCCAGCGTCTTGGTCGGGCTAATGTACCGAGTGGCCTCGTTCAGGGCGAACGGCATTAAGCAGACATCCCAACTCGAGATGAAGGCCGGCAGGTCAGCGTAGCTTTGCTGGCCCAGCCAATGGATATTGGAGTGGCGGGGCAGGACGGCCGGGTCGATTTTCGCGGTGGGGCCGACCATGACCACCTGCCAGTCGGGCCGGGCCTCGGCCAACGCCTCCACCAGGCTCAGGTCGAGACGCTCGTCGATGACGCCGCAGTAACCCAGGCGCGGGCGGGCGATGCCGGCTTGCAGTGGGTGGTCGGACGACGCCTTGGCAAAGTGGCACGCATCCACGCTGCTGGGGAAGCAGTGCACGTCCGGGTGCCTTCCCTTCTTGGCGTTGTACAGGCTGCGTCCGCCGGTGAAAACCAGGTCGGCCATCTTGAAAAGCGCATTCTCCCTTTGCACCAACTGGCGCGGCGCGTTCCTGAATGCCGTGAGTTCGTCCATGCAGTCGTAGACCACGCCGCGCGGCCCCTGCCCAGCCTGCAAGCCCGTCGCCAGAGGCAGAGCCATGGGGGTGTACAGCCAGACCCAGTAATCGGTCACCGCGGCGCCGCACATCGCCGTTCCCAACAGGCGCTGCAGCGCCGGCAGATGGTCGTCGTGGAAGCCGGGCGCATTGCCGGTGACGTGGGGACGCCACACCTCGACTCCCGGCGCGGGGGAGAACCGCTCCAGCTCGTTGCGATCCGCCTCGAGCACCGGTTCCTCGATGAAGATTACCCGCCATCGGGACGCGAGCCGCGACAACAGGTGCTGAGGACGCTGATAGACGAAGTTCCAGCGAAGATGAGAAAAGACGACCAGTGAGTTCATGAGGGTTCCTAGTTCAGGCGTGGCATAACCCAGCCGGCGCGCTGGAAGCGCCGGTCGGTGCGTGTGCTCTCGCCAGTTGCAGCAAAGGCGCGCCGCCGGGCGCGCGCGGGTTGACTTCACAGGAGCGATGCCGAGGCCAGGAACTCATTCGCCACAGGCGGATGAGCATTGACGGGCTTGGCGATGATCCTGTGTAGTGTTGGGGCATGAGGGACCGGAATAGGCCCGGCGGACCGGGCGTCGAAGCTGCCTGGACAGCCTCAGCTTGCAAGTGGCAATCCGCGTGCCCTGCAGGCTGGCGGCTGCCCGACGCGAACCGCTAGTGCGGCGTGGTGTGGGTGCCGTGCTGCGCGTGCCCGCGCGGGCGGCTGATCAGGTAGCTGCAGGCCAGCAAGGCGCCGGCGCCCACCATCAGGCTGCCGGGGCTCATCGAGCGGGCCATGCTCCCCGCGATCTCGCCGCTGCGCGGAGCGGCCAGCTGCAGCCGGCGCTTGGTCATCTGCGCACCCAGCTCGCCCAGGCGTTCGGCCAGCACCCGCTCCGCCGTGGGCAGCAGCAGCGTCTCCTCGTCGGCCACATGGTGCATTACGGTGTTCATCAGCTCGAAGAAGGTTTCATCGTAAGTGGCGTGCGCCGGTTCCAGGTTGCGCAGTTGGGTGATGAGCCGGCGCATCTGGTCATGCTCCGGCACGCTTTTCTGCACGACATCGGTTTCGGCGATCGCGCGCAGCGCCGGGTAGAAGATCTCCTCTTCCAGCTGGGCATGGATTTCCAGGGCGACGCAGACGTTGTCGACGAGGCCCCTCTTGATCCGGTGGGACGAGTCCACCTGGTATTGATGAAAGGCCGACAGCACATGGGTGTGATCCATGCGGATCATGTTGGTGATGCTCGGGGACAGGCGGCTCAGGAGCTGGTTCATGGCTTCCTCGCGAAATGGTGAGGCTCACATTCCAGCGCGCTGCCGCGGCTGCGTCTGTCGGACGCCGGCTCGACCTTTTGTGGCGCACGGCCACTTGCGTGCAGGCTCAGGCATACGCCATGTGCCGTATTCCCTGGGCCGGTGGCTCAACCTAGCATCGGCCTGCCACTCACCCGTCCCATTCCCGCAAGGAGCTTTCCACATGCAACGTCGTTTCACACTCAAGGCGCTCAGCGCTGGCTTGGCCCTGGCGGGCCTGTCGGTCCTGCCGGCACAGGCCCAGTCCAAGGACACCATCAAGGTCGGCATCCTGCACAGCTTGTCCGGCACCATGGCCATCTCCGAGACCGTGCTCAAGGACACCGTGCTGATGGCAATCGACGAGATCAACGCCAAGGGTGGCGTGCTCGGCAGGAAGCTCGAGCCCGTGATCGTCGATCCTGCCTCCAACTGGCCGCTGTTCGCCGAGAAAACCAAGCAACTGCTGACCCAGGACAAGGTCGCCGCGATCTTCGGCTGCTGGACCAGCGTGTCGCGCAAGTCGGTGTTGCCGGTGGTCGAGGAGCTGAACGGCCTGCTGTTCTATCCCGTGCAGTACGAAGGCGAAGAGCTCTCCAAGAACGTTTTCTACACCGGTGCCGCGCCCAACCAGCAGGCGATTCCCGCCGTGGACTACCTGATGAGCAAGGATGGCGGCGGCGCCAAGCGCTGGGTGCTGCTGGGCACCGACTACGTCTATCCCCGCACCACCAACAAGATCCTTCGGGCCTACCTCAAGAGCAAGGGCGTCAAGGAATCGGACATCGACGAAAAGTACACGCCGTTCGGCCACAGCGACTACCAGACCATCGTGGCCGACATCAAGAAGTTCTCCGCCGGCGGCAGGACCGCCGTGGTCTCGACGATCAACGGCGACTCCAACGTCCCGTTCTACAAGGAACTGGGGAACGCCGGCCTGAAGGCCAAGGACGTCCCGGTCGTCGCTTTCTCGGTGGGTGAGGAAGAGCTGCGCGGCGTCGACACCAAGCCGCTGGTGGGCCACCTGGCCGCCTGGAACTATTTCCAGTCCATCAAGAATCCCACCAACACCGAGTTCGCCAAGAAGTGGGCGGCCTATGCAAAGGCCAAGAACATCGCCGGACACAAGGACAAGCCGCTCACCAACGACCCGATGGAAGCCACCTACATCGGCATCAACATGTGGAAGCAGGCCGTGGAGAAGGCAAAGTCCACCGAGACCGACAAGGTCGTCGCTGCCATGGCCGGCCAGACCTTCAAGGCTCCGAGCGGCATCGTCTCCAAGATGGACGAGAAGAACCACCATCTGCACAAGTCGGTCTTCATCGGCGAGATCAAGGCCGACGGCCAGTTCAACGTGGTCTGGAAGACGCCGGGGCCGGTGAAGGCCAAGCCCTGGAGCCCCTACATCGAAGGCAACGACAAGAAGCCCGACGAGCCGGCGAAGAAGTGAACTGCCTTTCTCCCTCCCCCTTTGGGGGAGGGCAGGGGTGGGGGCATCTCGACGTGCACGCAGTCTGCCCCCATCGCAACCTTCCCCCAAAGGGGGAAGGAGCAAGAGACCTTCAGCGTGGACAGCGTGCTGCCCACCCTACAGGTTCCTTCATGTTCATCCGCTGTTTTCTCCTCCTCCTGGCACTGCTAGCAAGCCAGGCACATGCGCTGACCGCGGCCGAGGCGCAGGCCATGGCCATCGGCGAAACCGACGCCCGGATCGAGGCGCTGAATCTGGCCGTATCTTCGGCCGACGACAGGACGGCGGCTTTCATCCAGGCCCTGGTCGACGACGCCGTGAAGGTGAACGGCGACAAGGTGTTCGTGGTGCGCGACGACAAGGGGTTCGATCCGGTCACCGGCGCCGCGGTCGCCTCGCCCGCCGAGGGCGATGACATCGTCAACAACAACCGGATGCGCGGTGAACTCGCTACGGCCTTGGCGGCACTGGAGTTGTTCTCCAAGGACAAAGCACGCCGGGCCGATGCCATCCAGGTGCTGCGCAATGAAACCAGTGAGTCCCGCCTTCCCTTGATCGACAGGGCCTACGGGGCCGAAGGCGATGCCGGCCTGAAGGAGCAGCTGGGCATGGTGCGCGCGGCCGTGCTGCTGGCGAGTGCCGACAAGGCCAAGCGCATGGAGGCGGCCCGGCTGCTGGCTCACAGCGGCAATCCCCATACCAAGACGCTCCTGGTCGAGCGGCTGAAAGTCGAGGGCGAAGCCGATGTCAGGTCCGTGCTCGCCGCTTCGCTGCGGGAAGTCGAGGCGTCGCTGGCCTGGGGCGACAAGCTGGGCGCCTTGTTCTCGGGTATCAGCCTGGGTTCCATTCTGCTGCTGGTGGCGCTGGGCCTGGCCATTACCTACGGCCTGATGGGCGTGATCAACATGGCCCATGGCGAATTGATGATGATCGGCGCCTATGCCACCTATGTGACGCAGGGCCTGTTTCAGCAGTACCTGCCCGGCGCTTTCGACTGGTACCTGGCCGCAGCCGTGCCGGCGGCTTTCGCCGCATCGGCACTGACGGGAGCACTGCTGGAGCGCAGCGTGATCCGTTTCCTGTATGGCCGTCCGCTCGAGACGCTGCTGGCCACCTGGGGCATCAGCCTGATGCTGATGCAGCTTGTGCGCTCCTTGTTCGGCGCGCAGAACGTCGGCGTCGAGAACCCGAGCTGGATGAGCGGCGGCGTCGCGGTGATGGGCAACCTGCAACTGCCGTGGAACCGCATCGTCATCGTCGGCTTCGCCTTCGCGGTGCTGGCCGCCATGGCTTTCCTCATCGGCCGCACGCGCCTGGGCCTGTTCGTGCGCGGCGTGACCCAGAACCGGCCGATCGCCGCGTGCATGGGTGTCGACACCGCGCGCATCGACACCTATGCCTTCGCACTCGGGTCGGGCATCGCCGGCCTGGCGGGCTGCGCACTGAGCCAGATCGGCAACGTGGGCCCCGACCTCGGCCAGGGCTACATCGTGGACTCCTTCATGGTGGTGGTGCTGGGCGGCGTGGGCCAGCTTGCCGGCACCGTCTATGCCGCGCTCGGCCTGGGCATCCTCAACAAGTTCCTCGAAGGCTGGGCCGGCGCCGTGCTGGCAAAGATCGCCGTGCTGGTCCTGATCATCGTCTTCATCCAGAAGCGGCCGCAAGGCCTCTTCGCGATGAAGGGGCGGAGCGCGGAAACATGACCCACCCCCGAAGCGCCGTCGACGATGCCCCCTCGGGCTTCGCCCTCTCCCCCTCGAGGCGGCAAGTCCTGCTCACCCGCGCCGGCTGGGCCGCCTTCCTCGTCGCGCTGATCGCGGTCTGCGCACTGGCGCCAGTGCTCAACCTCGTGGTCCCTGAGTCCAGCCCGTTCCACATGAGCGACTATGCCGTGGCCCTGGTGGGCAAGATCATGTGCTACGCCATCTGCGCGCTGGCGATGGACCTGATCTGGGGCTACACCGGCATCCTGTCGCTGGGTCATGGGCTGTTCTTCGCGCTGGGCGGCTACGCCATGGGCATGTATCTCATGCGCCAGATCGGGCGCGACGGCAACTACAAGAGCGAGCTGCCGGATTTCATGGTGTTCCTCGACTGGAAGGAACTGCCCTGGCACTGGCAGTTGTCCGACAGCTTCATCGCCACCTTGTTCCTGGTCATCGCCGTGCCCGGGCTGGTGGCCTTCGTGTTCGGCTATTTCGCATTCCGTTCGCGGATCAAGGGTGTGTATTTCTCCATCATCACCCAGGCGATGACCTTCGCTGCGATGCTGCTGTTCTTTCGCAACGAGACCGGTTTCGGCGGCAACAATGGTTTCACGGACTTCAAGCGCATCCTGGGCACTGCCATCGCTACCCCGACGATGCGCATGACGCTCTTCGTCGTCACCGGCCTGACCTTGCTGGGCTTTTTCCTGCTGGCCCGGTGGCTGGTGACCGCCAAGTTCGGCCGGGTGCTGCAGGCGGTGCGCGACGCCGAGACACGGGTGATGTTCTGCGGCTACTCGCCCGTCGGCTACAAGCTCACCATCTGGACCCTCTCGGCCATGATGTGCGGAGTGGCGGGGGCGCTGTATGTCCCGCAGGTCGGCATCATCAACCCCAGCGAGATGAGCCCCGCCCATTCGATCGAAATCGCGATCTGGGCCGCGGTTGGCGGCCGCGCCACCCTGATCGGCCCGATCGTCGGCGCGTTCATCGTCAATGGCGCCAAGAGCTGGCTCACGGTGACGGCGCCCGAGTTCTGGCTGTATTTCCTGGGGGCTCTCTTCATTGCCGTCACGCTGCTCCTGCCGAATGGGGTGGTGGGGCTGGTCAAGCAGCTGAAGGAGCGGCTGGGATGACCCCCACGCTCACTTCGTTCGCTGCCCCCCGAGGGGGCGTTCAGCGCCTTCGGGCGGCCGGGCGGCCGCTGAAATGACGCCGGATCTGCTGGAAGACGGGGCCCGGCGCTTCGAGGCGCACCGGAAGAAGGAGGCCCAACGCGGCAAGACCGAGTCGGGCGGCCGCGCGGCGGGCTTTTCCCACCCGGTCACGGCCGGCGAAGTGGATGTCACGCATGGCCGCATCCTGTACCTGGAGGACGTGAGCGTGAGCTTCGACGGCTTCAAGGCCATCGATGGACTGTCGCTCGATATCGCGCCCGGCGAGTTGCGCTGCATCATCGGCCCCAACGGCGCAGGCAAGACGACGATGATGGACATCATCACCGGCAAGACCCGGCCGGACGAGGGCACGGTGTTCTTCGGCAGCACCATCGACCTCCTGCGTTTCACCGAAGCCCAGATCGCCCAGATGGGAATCGGCCGCAAATTCCAGAAACCCACGGTCTTCGAGCAGCTCACGGTGTTCGAAAACCTGGAGCTGGCACTGAAGACCGACAAAGGCGTGAAGTCCTCGATGCTTTTTCGGCTGGATTCGGGCCAGGGCGACCGCCTGGCGGAAGTGCTGCACACGATTCAGCTGGCCGAGTCAGTGAACCGGTTGGCCGGAGCCCTGAGCCACGGCCAGAAGCAGTGGCTGGAGATCGGCATGCTGCTGATGCAGGACCCCAAGCTGCTGCTGCTGGACGAGCCGGTGGCCGGTATGACCGACGAAGAGACGGTGCGCACCGCCGAGCTGTTTCTCCGGCTCAAAGGCCGGCACTCGCTGCTGGTGGTGGAGCACGACATGAGCTTCATCAAGAGCATCTCCGAGATCGTCACCGTCCTGTCGGAAGGATCGGTGCTGGCGCAGGGCACGCTGGAAGAGGTTCAGAACGACGAGCGAGTGATCGAGGTGTACCTTGGCCGATAGGATGGCTCCCCCCCGAAGCGGCCTGCGGCCGCCTCCCCCTCAAGGGGGCAACACCAGCGGCCCGGCAAAGCCGGTTCCGCGGTGTTCCTGGAATAAGGCCCGGTTCGCGGCACATTCATGCTGACCGTCCGCGACATCAATCAGTACTACGGCGGCTCGCACATCCTGCGTGGTGTCAGCCTGGAAGCGAATCTGGGCAAAGTCACCGTGCTGCTGGGACGCAACGGCGTGGGCAAGACGACGCTGCTCAAGTCACTGATGGGCCTGGTGCCGATCAGGAGCGGCACCATCGAATTCGAGGGCCGGCCGATTCACCAGGCAACGCCTTACCAGCGGGCGCGGGCCGGCATCGGCTTCGTGCCCCAGGGCCGCGAAATCTTCGCCCGGCTGACGGTCGAGGAAAACCTGCGCATGGGGTTGGCCTACAAGAGCGGCTCCACGCCGGTACCCGCCGAGCTGTTCGAATTGTTCCCCGTGCTGCGGCAGATGCTGGGACGCCGCGGCGGCGATCTCTCGGGGGGCCAGCAGCAGCAGCTCGCCATCGCCCGTGCGCTGGCCGCGCAGCCCCGGCTGCTGATCCTGGACGAGCCGACCGAAGGCATCCAGCCCAGCATCATCAAGGACATCGGACGGGTGATCCGCATGCTGGCGGACCGCGGCATGAACGGACAGAAGGTGGCGATCCTGCTGGTCGAGCAGTATTACGACTTCGCCCGCGAGCTGGCGGACGACTACCTGGTGATGGAGCGCGGCGAGGTCATCGCGCGCGGCCAGGGCAAGGACATGGATGTGGACGGGGTTCGCGAGCGGGTCGCCATCTAGCCCGGCAGGGGTGTAGGCAAGTGCCTACCGCCATTGAGGCTGAGCGCGCTCAAGCACAGCCCCATGGCCAGCCTATGGTCTACCCATCAACTCTGGGAGCGATCAAATGCCTGTCATTCTCTGGTTACTCGGCGTCCCCCTGGCGGTCATCCTGCTGCTGATGCTGTTCGGGGTGTTCTGAACCCTGGAGCCGATCTACGGCTTCTTCCTGGCCTGTTCGAGCTGCTCGAGGTTGCGCCCCGACAGCTCGCCCCGGTTGCCTTCCGCGAACTCGTCGCCGCCGCGCGGCTCACCGCCTTCCTGCTCGCCTTGGTTGGCATAAGGCTGGCGCCCCGCGCCGCCGTTCCAGGTCACTTCGCTCGGCACGCCGTGCAGTGCCTTCCCCTCTTCAGGGCTCTTGCCCGGCGCCTTGCCGGCATCCGATTGGCGGTCGTTCACGATGGCCTCCTGGGTGACATGCGCGGCAACTGCGCGAAAGTCTCTCCCCACCACTGCTCGAATCCGTCGCTGCGAAATACGTGCTGCACAGGCAGCAGTTCGGGAAGCACATAGGCGATGCCGGCCTGGTGCCGCAGCGCGCTCAGCTGGTCGCGATAGAAGTCGCCCGCCACGTGCAGCGAGCCGTCCGAGATGCGCTTGTCAGCCACGTCTGGCGACGCCAGCCGCTGTTCGCCGCGTCCCGGCGACTGCGCCGACGGCAGTCCGTGCAGCGTTACCGCCGTGCGATCGTTGATCCACACGATGCCGTCGATCTGCGCGGAACGGATCGAATCGGTCACGAAGCGGCCCGCCGGTGTGGCGGGCGCGGCGCCGTCGTCGGAGCGCTCGGTGCCCAGCAGGACTGGGGTGCTGCCTTTGAGCCGCCCCTGCGGATCGAATGCGTACAGCCTGGCCTGCGATTTATCGACCACGACGAAAGGCAGTCCGGCGTGGTCCTGCGTGTCGACCGCCCACAGCGCAATATTCCGGGCTTCGGGCGAGGCGCGCTGGCTTGCAAGTTCGGCTGTCAGCGCCGCCACGTTGTCGGGTGGGGGGCTGAGGAACGACGCGGCATGGTCGAAGTAGAAGCCGAACCCGACCAGCACTGCCACCAGGCTGGTCTGGAAAATCACTGCGGAGGGCCGGGTCAATGAGTGGTGGCGCTTTTTCACGGTCGCTCTAGGGTAGCGGCGGCGGCTGACACGCTTGTAGGACAGCGCCGCTTCTACAGCCTGTTTCAGCAGCCCGGCCTTACGCATGCCGAGCTGGCTCTACGACTCCCAGCTGAGGTTCGCGATCGCACCGTCGTCGGCGACGTCCATTGCTTGCGAGGGCGGCAACACGACCTCGATTGCATAGCCCGCCGCCGCCTCGGAATCTTTGGCGAAGGCCAATCGCGCATGAGCCGAGTAGGCCGCAAGCTCGGGCGGCGCCACCGGCACGCGCAGGCGATAAGTGCCCAGCACCCCATCGACCGGGCGGCTGCTCACTTCGATGGCTTCACCGCCGGTCAGCGGTTGCACCGCGCGCACGGCGGCGTCCGTCATGACGGCGGACAGCGGGATGCCGCTCACCGCGGGGTCCGCTTCCGGCGTCACCGAGACGGTGCCGGTCACGTCGGCCATCGAGGAAACCGGCGGTGCGATGGGAGCGTCGGCGCCACTGATCACGGTCATGGTGTCGGCGACCACAACGCCGGTCACCACCGTCGTTGCATGGCCCTCGGCGGTCACGACGATCGAATAGGTGCCGGCAGGGAGGAAGGGAATGCTGAACCTGCCGTTGGCATCGGGCGTGGTCGATCGGATAGTGACGCCATTCTGCTGGGCCGCCACAGTGGTGCCGCCCAATGGCAAGTTCGCCGCGACATGGCCTTCGACACCGGCTGCTACCCGTGGCACGACCGCGATGACGGGCTTGAGGTTGAAGCTGCCCGAATTGCCGGCCCTGACGATCGACTTGCAGGCGTCGAAGTCCAGCACCACGTCGGCCATGCGATCCGCCTCCACGTCGAAGTGCGCTTGCAGCTTCAGGCCGCTTTGCTGCGCGCTCGGCGTCGACAAAGGGATCACGTCGCCGCCGGTCGGCTGCACGGCGTTGGCCACCGTGGCCGTGCCGGTGCCGCCGTTGCTTGCCAGCACCAGCCTGATCTGCGAGTACTTGCCCGCGCTCAATGGCAGGGTGCCGAGCTCTTCCAGCGCGCCGTTGGTGAGCGTCAGCAGGTCGATCCGCCGGGCGGGCGAGATCGCCAGTTCGCTCCAACCACCTTCGCTATCTGCTGCGGTAGAAATCTGGTGGACGCGGACTTTTTCAACCGTGACCCAGACATGGTCGTAGCCACAGCTCGGCGCGTCGGTGAGCGCCACACGCAGGGAGCCTTGTGCCCCGGTGGTCGAGGAACCGCCGCCGCCGCAAGCCGCCAATGCTGCCGCGGCGCCGATTGCAACGGCCCAGCGCAACGTCCGTGACCAGGGCTTCGTGAAGTATCTGCAAGCTTTCATCTTCGTCCTTTGTATTCGAAGGGCCGATGGTGGGTGAGCGCTCAGCAGTGGCGTTAGCAGACGTGACACAAGAGCGGAAAACAGGCGATACGCAGCGGGAAACTTACAATTAGGGGAGCTCTGAAACGTTTTCACAAAAAAAGACGGGCCCTGCGGCCCGCCATTCATCTCCCTGATCGCCTTCGTTGTCTATCGTGCGGTGGATGGCACCAGCACCACCGGGTCGTCCGTCTTGGGTTCGATCGTGACCGAGCCGGCGCCCGCGGGCAGCACGACGGTCTCTACTTCCCGCAGCACGCCGCCGCCGGCGACGCTGCCGGTGGTGTTTCCAAAGCCCATCACGCGCGCCTGGCAGGCGGCCTTCTCTTCGCCAGCCAATACGTCGCAACGTGCGCGGGCATTGGCTTCGTATTGCGCGCCGGAATTGTCGAGCAGCCCGCGCTTCTTGTCGGCCTGGGCATTGCGGGCCTCGGTCAGGCAGGTGTCGCGGTCCTGCTGGGTCTGGCCCCTCATGCAGGCGCTGACTTCCTGCGAGTAGCTGCCCGAAGCATCGATGCCGGTGGTGCCGGTGGCCACTTGGGCGGTGGCCGCCGTCACGGCGAGCAACGCAGCCACGCCGAACGACAGCAGGCTCTTGCGTGAGCGGGGATCGCGTGCAGTCATGCTGAACTCCTTATCTGTCTTTGATGAAAGCAGTATGGGCAGCGGCCTTGCGCGACCGTGACGGAGAGGACACTCTCCGGTCGGCATCCGGAGGCGGCTCGCCCCGTAGGACGCAGCTTGCAGGCGTGGGACAGCAGCCCAACCCGGCCGCGATTGCGGCTTCACAGTGCCCAGGTTCGCGGCTGGGTTGGCGGCAGGCGCCACAGGGCCGGACGCCAGGCGTCGCGAATGGATTTCAGCAGTTCCAGGGCTGGCTCGACCAATGGCGCCAGCACCCGGACAACCACCACCTGCGGCCCGGGCGAGGTGGCGCCGGCGGTCGGCCGCAACGGGTGGAGCGCGATGGCTTCGCGCGCGAGTTCGAGGGCCTGCGCACGCCGCTTCCTTGCAAGTTCGCTGCCGGCCGCCAGGAACAGGGTGGCGATGCAGCGCTGCCCGGCCAGGCCCAGCGGGCCGTTCAGCAGGCGTGCGTCGGCGGCGTCGATTCGGCCGCGCTCGAGCCAGCTGCCTTCCAGCTCAATGTGCTGCAGCAAGCTGCCCTGCGCGAAAGGCAGTTGTGCCTCGGGCAGGCCGAGGGCCGCAATGTCCCATCCGATCAGTTCGGCGTCGGGCGCGAGTGACATGGCCAGATGGTTTTCGGCTTGGCAGCCGCTGTAGCAGATCGCTTCGAGCGGCAGCCATTCGAGTCGGGCGCCGGCCGCGAGCGATATCCGCGTGCGTTGCACGGCGGGTTCTCCATCGGAGCGGTAGAAGCGAGCCGCTCCCGGCGTGGTCAGCAGGCCATGCGAACCCGGCCCGGCGCGCACGTCGATGTCCAGCGTGTCGCCCCCCACCAGCCCGCTGGGCGGGTGCACCAGCACGTTGTGGGCGATGGCGTCGCCTTCGGGATAGAGCGTCTGCAGTATGCGCAGCGGACCCGCGTGCTCGAACCGGGCCACGCAGCGCCCCGCCTCCATCCGGTAATCCAGCGCCAGCCGAGCCTGCCAGGACATTACTGGTTCTGCGAGCCGCGATGCGCCCACGCGGTGGTGTGCTTTTCGAGCCAGCTGAAAAGCTCGTACATCAGCATGGCCATGGCGCCCACCACCACCAGGCCGGCGAACGCCAGCCCCATCTGCATGGCCGAGCCGGCCGAGATCAGGAGATAGCCGATGCCCTCGTTGGCAGCGGTCATCTCGGACACCGTCGTGCCGACGAAGGCCAGCGTGATGGCAACTTTGAGCGAGCCGTAGAAGTAGGGCATCGAGCGCGGCAGGCCCACCTTGACCAGCACGTCCCAGCGCTTGGCGCCCAGTACCCGCAGCACGTCCTCCAGTTCCGGCTCCAGCGTTGCCAGGCCGGTGGCGATGTTCACCATGATGGGGAAAAAGGAAATCAGGAAGGCCGTGAGGATGGCCGGGCCGGCGCCGATGCCGAACCAGACCACCAGGATCGGAACGAAGGCCGCCTTGGGCAGCGCGTTGAAGGCGGTCATCAGCGGGTACACCGCCGCGTAGGCCAGCCGCGAGCTGCCAATGACGAATCCCATCAGCACGCCCACGGCGATGGCAATGCCGAAACCGGCCATGGTGACCCAGTAGGTGCGCCAGGCGTGGGCTGCGATGATGCCCTTGTACTCGATCATCTGGCTCCAGACACGCGCCGGGCTGGGAAAGATGAACTCGGACACGTCGAACACCGAGCAGACGAGCTGCCAGAGCGCGATCACCGCGACCAGCAGCACCCAGGGCGACCAGCGTTCCATGCGGGTGCTCTTCATGGCAGCGCTCCCTGAACCGCGGCTGCCTGGGATTGGCGTATCGCGCCGATGTGCCCGCGCAGTTCCTGCACCACGGCGCTGAATTCGGGGGTGTAGGTGATCTCCAGTTCTCGTGGGCGCGGCAGCTCGATCTGCTTTTTCACCATGAACCGGCCGGGGCTTCGGCTCATCACGTAGACCGTGTCGGCCAGGAACACCGATTCGCGCAGATCGTGCGTGACCAGGATGACGTTGAAGCGCTGCTCGGTCCACAGATCGCGCAGGATGCACCACAGCTCCTCGCGGGTGAAGGCGTCCAGCGCGCCGAACGGCTCGTCCAGCAGCAGCATCTTGGGCTCGTGGATCAGGGCCCGGCAGATGCTGGCGCGTTGCTGCATGCCGCCGGAAAGCTGCCAGGGGAACTGGTCCTCGTAGCCGGCCAGCCCGACCTTTTGCAGGAGCTTGCGGGCCCGCTCCTCGAACTCACCGCGCCTGGCCTTGAACTGGCTGCGATAAGGCTCGACGATTTCCAGCGGCAGCAGCACGTTGTCGACCGTGCTGCGCCAGGGCAGCAGCGAGGGCGCCTGGAAAGCCATGCCCGAGATCTTGAGCGGCCCCGTCACTGCTTGGCCGTCAATCAGGATGCGCCCGCGTGACGGCATCCGCAGCCCGGTGGCTAGCTTCATGAAGGTTGATTTGCCACAGCCCGACGGCCCGACAATGGCGATGAATTCGCCCTGCCTCACCTGCAGGTCGATGGCCTCGACCGCGTACTGGCCCTTGGCCAGCAGTTCATTGTTGTAAGCGAGCCATACGTCCTGAAAATCCACGAAACTGGCGAGGTCACCGGGGTTGCCGGCGGTCATTTCTTCGGCGCGGGCAGCACGGCGTTCAGTTCGGCCTTCGCCGGCAGGAACGAGCCGTTCCACACGGCGTCGGGATTGACTCGGGTCTTGGTGTTGAAGGCGTCCGATACCTGCGAGGCCATCAGCGCCAGCCGGCCGGCGTTGACCTGGCCAAAGCCCTCGGCACGCGCATCGGGGCTATTGATGACGCTGTCGATCGCCAGCTTCAGGCGGCGCGTCTCCAGCGCCGTGTTGATGATGCCGTCGCGGGCCTTGACGTCGGCCACCGCGGCTTCGGGGTTGGCCACTACATCGCGGGCGCCTTTGGTGAAGGCCGACAGGAACGCCTTCACCGCTGCCGGGTTCTCACGGATGATCTTGGGCGTGGCGATGATCACGTTGCCGTAGAGCTTCACGCCATATTGGGGGTAGGACAGCACCACCACGTCCTCGGCCTTCACGCCGCGCGCCTCCAGGTTGAGCAGTGAGGTGAAGGTGAAGCCGGTGATGGCATCGACATCGCCGCGGGCCAACATGGTCTCGCGCAGCGGCGGGTCCATGGCGGTCCAGGTGACATTGCCGACGCCGTTGGCTTTCTGGAAGATCGGGAAGGCGCGGCGGCCGGCGTCGAATACCGGCGCACCCAGCTTCTTGCCGTTCAGGTCGGCGGGCGTGCGGATGCCCGACTTCTTCAGCGCCATCACTGAGGCCGGCGTGTTGTTGTAGACCATCATGATCGCCACCGGCTTGTTGGGCGCGTCGGGGTTGTTGGCGTGGAACTCCATCAGGGCCGCCAGGTCGGCAAAGCCGATGTCATAGGTGCCCGAAGCCACGCGGGTCACCGCGCCGCCCGACCCATTGCCCGCATCCACCGCGACGTCGAGGCCCGCGTTCTTGAAATAGCCCTTGGCCACCGGTGTCAGGAAAAAGGCCGCCGGTCCTTCGAAACGCCAGTCGAGCTGGAACTTGATCGGCGTGATCTGCTGGGCCTGGGCCGCGCTGAAGGCGGCAACCAGCACAAGGGCGAGGGCGGATTTCAAGGCGACCCGTTTGTTCATCAAAGCTCCAGGAAAACGAAATGAAAGAAGGACAAGGATGCGAAGCAAGAAGAGTGCCGCCACTCCGAGCGAACGCCGGCGCCATTGTCGCTGGGCCGCGGGCCTGCCTAACTTCGGATTTACCCCCAAGCCAGCCCATCAGCGAGTAGGGCGCGTCCGACGCCGCCATGCGGCAAGCGAGTACGCTGAGCCTTTACCCCCGACTACGCCTGCGGACTGGGCCGCAGACCATATTTGCCTTCACCGGCCGTTCGGTTCTTGCGGCGGGTGGCCGGGACCGAGAGGGCTGGCCCGCTATCAACAACACGCCGTTCGCGGCAAAGGAGTCTCAGATGAGTTTCATACTCTGGTTAATCGTAGGTGGGATCGTCGGCTGGCTCGCCAGCCTGATCATGAAGACCGATGGCCAGCAGGGCATCCTGCTGAACGTGGTGGTCGGTATCGTGGGCGCATTCATCGGCGGCTGGCTGATCTCGCCGTTGCTCGGTGCAGGCACCATCAACGAAGGCTTCAGCATCATGTCCGTGGTGGTATCCCTGATCGGCGCAGTCATCCTGCTGGCCATCGTCAACCTGTTCCGCCGCGGCCGCGTCCGCTAAGAACCACAGCAACCCGATTTCAGGCAGCCGGCTCCCGCAAGGGGCCGGGTGCTTCTTCTTTCGTCCGGCGCACGCCAGGCCGCCCCTTCAGGCCAGCAGATCCCGCAAGGCTCTGGCAATCACCTGCGTGGCTCGCCTAAGGTCCTCCAGTTCCAGCCTCTCATCGGCCCGCTTCGCGTGCGACTCCAGCACCGAACGCGGGCCCGCGCCGTAGATCACGCCCGGCACGCCGGCCTGCGCATACAGCCGCACATCCGTGTACAGCGGCGTACCCATCGCCTCGATGGACTCGCCGAACACCGCCTGCCCGTGACGTCGGATCGCATCCACCAGCGGCTGGTTGCCAGGTAGCGGCCGCATCGAATGGGCCAGCAGCAGCCGCTTGATTTCCAGCGTGACTCCCGGGCATTGCGCCGCTGCCTCGGCGATGACGCGGCGCACCTCGGCCTCGACTTGCACCGGGTCCTCCTCGGGGATCATCCGGCGGTCGAGCTTGAAGGTGACGCGACCCGGCACCACGTTGGTATTGGTGCCGCCCTCGATCCGCCCGACGTTCAGGTAGGGATGGCTGATGCCCGGCACCTCGGACACGATGTCCTGGTAGAGCCGGTTCTGCGCATACAGCGCCTCCAGGATTCGCACCGCGCCTTGCAGCGCGTCGACTCCGGTGTGGGGAATCGCCGCATGGGCCATCTTGCCGTGCACCGTCACTTCCAGCTGCAGGCAGCCGTTGTGCGCCGTGACGACCTCGTAGCTGAAACCGGCCGCGATCAACAGGTCGGGCCGGGTCAGCCCGTTGCGCAGCAGCCAGCCCGGTCCCAGCTCGCCGCCGAATTCCTCGTCGTAGGTAAAGTGCAGCTCGACCCCGCCCTTCAGCGGTGCCTGGAGCGATTCGAGCGCCCGCACGGCGAAGGTGAAGCTGGCGAAGTCGCCCTTGCTCACGGCCGTGGCCCGGCCGTAGATGCGGCCGCCGGCGATCTCGCCCCCGTAGGGATCGCGGCTCCAGCCTTCGCCGGGCGGAACCACGTCGCCGTGGGCGTTCAGTGCGATGGTCCGGCCCTCGCCCGGGTGCTCGCCATAGCGGCGGCGCACGATCAGGTTGGTGATCGATTCCATCCCATAAGCCTGCACCTCGGCCTGCGGCACCGGGTGCTTCTCGGCCTCGAAGCCGAAGCCTCGCAACAGCTGCGCCGTCCGCTCGGCGTGCGGCGCGTTGTTGCCCGGCGGCGTGTCGGTGGGCACACGCACCAGTTCCTGCAGGAAGCGCACTTCCTCGTCGAAGTGCGCGTCGATCCAGGCGTCGAGCTTGTCGTAGTCGTTCATGGCGATGCGCCGAAATCTTCGGCGAGTTTCTCCAGCAGCAGCCCGAAGGCCTCGACGGCCAGCTGGATGTCGTCACTGGTCGTGCTTTCGAGCGGGTTGTGGCTGATGCCCGCGTTCTGCCCCCGCACGAACAGCATGGCCTGAGGCATGACCTCGTGCAGCTTCATTGCGTCGTGGCCAGCGCCGCTGGGCATGCGCCAGAGCGGCACGCCGAGGCTCTCGACCGCCGCTTCCCAGCGCCGCTGCCAGTCCGGGGCACTGGGGGCGGCGGCGGCGCGCATGGTTTCCTCGCTGGTGTAGCGCAGGCCACGCCGATCGCAGATGGCCTGAAGCTGCGCCAGCACGTCGCCCACCAGGGCGTCGCGCTGGGCGTCGGTGGGCGCGCGCAAATCCAGGCTGAACTGGCAGCGCCCGGGGACGACGTTGATCGACCCGCCGGGCACGTTCAGCATGCCGATGGTGCCGACCGAATCGCCATCGCGGCCGGCTCGCTGCTCGATGTAGAGCGCCAATTCGGCCACGGCCACGGCAGCGTCGCGGCGCCGGTCCATGGGCGTGGTGCCGGCATGGCTGGCCATGCCGAACACCTCGCACTGGTAGCGCACACCGCCGTTGATCGAGGTCACGATGCCCAGCGGCAGGTCCATCTCGTTGAGCACCGGCCCCTGCTCGATGTGTACCTCGACGAACCCCAGGTAATCCTTCGGATTGCGGCGCAAGGCGGCGATGGCTTCCAGCGTGGCGGGAAGGCCCGCCTGCCGCATGGCCTCGCGCATGGCAACGCCGCCGGCGTCCTTCTGGTCCAGCCAGGCCGGATTGAAGGCGCCGATGAGCGCGCCCGACCCGAGAAAGGTGGCCTTGTAGCGCTGCCCTTCTTCTTCGGCGAATGCGATCACCTCGATGTCGAACGGCAGCCGCTTGCCTGATTGCGCCAACTCGCGCACGCAGGCCATCGGGGTAAAAAAGCCCAGGCGCCCGTCGTACTTGCCGCCATTGCGCACCGTGTCGTAATGGCTGCCCGTCAGTAATGTCTTTGCTCCCGCTCCCTCCGGGAGAGGGCGAGCCGCGTATCTGCCCACCACATTCCCCACCGCGTCAATTCCCACCTCATCGAACCCGCAGTCCCGCATGTCCTGCGCAATGCGCGCCGCGGCGGCGCGGTGCGCATCGGTGAGGTAGGTCACCGTCAGCTGGCCCTTCTCCTTGAAGCCCGGGTCGCTGAACTCGCCCAGCCGCTCCTGCCAGTCCCACACCCGATTGCCCAGCGCCGGCTCGACGCCGAACCGGTCGTTGAGGCGCAGCTCGGCGATGCGGTGGATGTTGCGCAGGCACTCGGCTCGCTCGAAGTCGGGTGGATTGTCCAGGCGGCGCTCGAAGGTCTCGATGATCTCCCGGCGGCTCAGACCCGTGCCACGCGGCCCGCGCACCGCCAGGACGAATGGAAAGCCGAACCGCGCGTTGTAGTCGGTGTTGAGTTGCTGCAGCCGGGCGAATTCGTCGGGCGTGCAATCCGACAGCCCGGCCTGGCGCTGCTCGCCGGTCGATTCGGCCGTGAGCGGCTGGCTCACCTTCGCCTTGCCGGCCAGTTCCGGGTGGGCACGGATCAGCGCCAGCTGCGCCTGCGGTTCGGCCTGCGCCACGACGCGCGCCATGACGTGCTTGAGGTGGGCCAACGAGCGGAACGGCCGCCGGCCCAGCGCCGCCTCGGCGATCCACGGCGAGTGCTCGTACAGTCCGTCCAATAAACGGCGGGCCTCTTCCAGGGGAAGCGTGTTCAGTCGATCCAGAGTCGGTGCCATGTCAGTGCCCGCTTTCAAAAGGGTGGGTCTGCTTCCAGTGGCGGGCGATCTCGATGCGGCGGCAAACCCACACCTTGTCGTGCCTTTGCACATGGTCCAGGAAACGCTGCAGCGCCACGATGCGTCCCGGTCGGCCGAGCAGGCGGCAGTGCATGCCGACACTGAGCATCCGAGGAGTCTCGTCGCCTTCGGCATACAGGGCGTCGAAGCTGTCGCGCAGGTAGATGAAGAAATCCTCGGCCTGGGCAAAGCCCTGCGGCAGCGAGAAGCGCATGTCGTTGGTGTCCAGCGTATAGGGCACGACCAGGTGCGGCACCACGACGCCGCCCGTCGTCTGGACCTTCATCCAGAACGGCAGGTCGTCGCCGTAGTAGTCGCTGTCGTACTCGAAGCCGCCCTCGTCCACCACCAGCCGGCGCGTGTTGGGGCTGTCGCGCCCGGTGTACCAGCCCAGCGGCCGCTGGCCGGTGAGCCGCTCGAGAGTCTGCGTTGCCATTTGCATGTGCTCGCGCTCGACGGCCTCGTCGACGTCCTGGTAGTGAATCCAGCGCAGGCCGTGGCAGGCAATCTCGTGACCGAGCTCCACGAAGGCGGCGGTGAGTTCGGGGTGGCGTTGCAGCGCCATGCCGACGCCGAACACCGTCAGCGGCAGGCCACGCCTTTCGAACTCCCGCAGGATGCGCCAGACGCCGGCGCGCGAGCCGTACTCATAGACGCTCTCCATGCTCAGGTGCCGGGCCGCATAGCTGGCGGGATTGGCCATCTCCGACAGGAACTGCTCCGAGCCGGCGTCGCCATGCAACACCGAGTTTTCGCCGCCTTCCTCGTAGTTCAGCACGAACTGGACGGCGATGCGGGCTTGGCCCGGCCACTGCGCGTGCGGCGGATGGCGCCCATAGCCGATCAGGTCGCGAGGGTAGGGGGCGGTGCTGTCGTAGGTCATGTTGCGCAGGTCATGTCATCCACTTCAGACCACCGCCGGGCCGCTCCCAAGGTGGGCTGGGCCCCCTCGGGGGGCAGCGAACGAAGTGAGCGTGGGGGTAAACATTTCAGGAAAGGGCGAGCGCCACGTCGTGCGTGGGCACCTGCCGGTCGAAGGCCAGGCTTTGCTCGACGTGCAGCAGGTGCTCGCTCATCAGCCGGACGGCGCGCTCCTCGTCCCGGGCGGCCAGCGCCTTGACGATTTCGGCGTGCTCTTCCTGCGAGTGGCGGGCCGCGCCGTCACGCTGGTACATCAATGAGATCAGCGAGCTGCGCGACACCAGGTCGCGCAGGATCTGCGCCAGCACCTCGTTGCCCATGAGTTCCGCCATGCGCACGTGGAAATCGCCCAGGAGTTCGTTGCGGGCGGCCGCGTCGTTCTGGTCGACCGCCGACTTCTCCTGCGCGACATGCTCGCGCAAGGCTCGCAATTTCGCGGGCGTGACCTCGCGCACGAAGGCCCGGGTCATTTCCGCTTCGAGCATGCCGCGGACGGCGAACACCTGGCGGGCCTCTTCGACAGTGGGCGCCGCCACGAAGGCGCCCCGGGCCGGCTCCAGCCGGATCAGGCGATTCTGCGTCAGCTGGAACAGGGCCTGTCGCACCAGAGTGCGAGACACGCCGAAATGATCGGCCAGTTTCTGCTCGGCCAGCTTGGTGCCGGGCTGCAGCCGGTGCTCCACGATGGCCCGCGTCAGCGACTCGACGATGAAACGGGTGGTGGACGGCTGCATGGAAGCGCCATGATAGCTGCGGTGCGCAAAACTGTATACACTTGTGTTCACCACATCGGGAGATCCTATGGGCCTGAGCACGCACGTACTGGACACCATGCACGGCTGTCCGGCCGCGGGCATGGCGGTGGCGTTCTACACCACGCAAGGCGAGCAGGCGGCGCTGGTGAAGCGCATCACGCTCAATGAAGATGGGCGCAGCCCCGATGGGCCGCTAATCGAGAACGCGAACCTGAAGAAGGGCACCTACCGCCTGGTGTTCGAGGTGGCCGGCTATTTCAAGGCGCGCGGCGTGGCCTTGCCCGACCCGAGCTTCCTGGATCGGGTCAGCCTGGATTTCGGCGTGGCCGACCCGGGCCAGCACTATCACGTGCCCTTGCTGGTGAGCCCGTGGAGCTATTCGACCTATCGCGGGTCTTGAGTCGGCGCCCCGTCAGACCACCGCCGGGCCGCTCCCAAGGTGGGTCGGCCCCCCGGGGGCAGTCGAACGAAGTGAGCGTGGGGGCGAACGTCAGACCACCGCCGGGCCGCTCCCAAGGTGGGCTGGGCCCCCTCGGGGGGCAGCGAACGAAGTGAGCGTGGGGGCAAACATCAGTCCTGGCCTTCCGTCAGCGTATCGAGCTGGAACTGCCCGCTCTTGTGCCACAGCCAGGTGTCGGTGTAGACCACCTTGCCCATGCGGGCGGGCGCCGGGAAGGGCGCCGCCGCCCGGACGGTGCGCTCGATCTCGGCGATCACTTCGGGCGCGTGTTTGGGCGCCCGCATCCAGCTCAGATGCCGAACATTGCCACGGCCATCGACTTCGACCTGCAGCACGCCGATGGCATACAGCAGCGGAGGCAGGCGGCCTTTGTAGATGCGTTCGCGGTTCAGCCCGTACAGATGCGTTGCCGCGTCGGCGCGGTAGGCACGCGGGTTGGCGGCGTTCGAATTTCTGGTCGTGGAGACGCCAGGCTGGACGACGGGCGGCGTCGTTGGCGTCGCCACCGGCCCGGGCGCGCCGGGCGCTGCGGGCGGCGGGCTGGACGAGCAGCCGGCCAAAATGGCCGCGCTCAATGCGGCCCACAGGGCGGGCACGGTAAAACGGCGGCCGAAGGATTGCTTCATCATGTCTCCTGATCGATGCTTTTGTTGTGGGTAACGTGACAGCTGAGCCGATTCAACGCGAACCGGACGATTTTGACGACTTCGTTTACCGGATCGATACGATTATTGCCATTGGATGCTTGCGGCCTCAAGGAACATGACGGTTTTCACATTGCTGCTGTCGGGCGCTGACGCTGTGCTGGTGAGCGTCGAGTCGGCCGAAGGGTCGGCGCCGCGAGAGCGGGGCGCCTGGATGGCGGTGTTCGCCGATGCCGTGACAGGCACCGTCGGCGGCGGCCAACTGGAGTTCCAGGCCATTGCCGAGGCCCGGCGTCGGTTGGCGAACGGGCCGCAAGCAGACGTGCTGCGATTCCCGCTGGGCCCGAGCCTGGGCCAATGTTGCGGCGGTGTGGTTTACCTGCGCTTCGAGCGGGTTTCGGCCGCCGACGTCCCGAACCTGCGGGAACGGCTGGCGCCGAAGCGGGCGCCGCTGGCCCTGTTCGGCGGCGGACACGTCGGCAGGGCTTTGATCCAGGCGCTGGCGCCGCTGCCGTTCGCGATCACCTGGATCGACAGCCGCGACGAAATCTTTCCGGCGCAAGTGCCGCCCCACGTGATTTGCGAACACTCCGATCCGGTGCACGCGGCGGTCAACGGCCTGGCACCCGGCTCGCGCGTGTTGATCATGAGCTTCAGCCACGCGGAAGACCTGGACGTGATGGCGGCCTGCCTGCGGCGCCTGCGCGATCAGGCCGACCTGTCCTATGTCGGCCTGATCGGCAGCAAGACCAAATGGGCCACCTTCCGCCACCGCCTCGAAGCGCGCGGCTACGGCGAGCCCGATTTCGCGCGGGTGACCTGCCCGATCGGCCTGCCCGGCATCACCGGCAAGGCGCCCGAAGTCATCGCCGCTTCGGTCGCCGCCCAGATCCTGCAGATGGCGCCGCCGCCTTGACGCTGGCAAAGCTGGATACACTTCGGGCACAGCCGCAGCGGAGCCACTACCTGTTGTTCGCGGCCCCAACTGCTCAGAGCGCCCGCGGTGGTGAGCAGGCCTTCCACGGTTGAACACACATGGAAAGCTATCTGCTGGACTGGGCCAACCTGCTGCTGCGCTGGGCTCACGTCATCACCGCCATCGCCTGGGTCGGCTCCTCGTTCTACTTCGTCTTTCTCGATTCCAGCCTGACGCCGCCGGTCGATGAAGATCTGAAAAAGCAGGGTGTGAGCGGCGAACTGTGGGCGGTGCACGGGGGCGGCTTCTATCACCCGGTCAAGTTCGCTGTCTCGCCGCCCAGACTTCCCGAACACCTGCACTGGTTCTACTGGGAGAGCTACACCACCTGGCTGACCGGCTTTGCCCTGTTCACGGTGTCTTATCTCTGGAGCGCCGGCACTTACCTGGTGGACAAGAGTCTGATGGATTGGTCACCGGCTACGGCGGTGGGCGCGGCGCTGTCGTTTCTGGTCGTGTTCTGGGTGTTGTATGACGCGATCTGCCGGATCTTCGGGCGGGGTAAGCATGGAGACGCCATCGTCGGTGGCCTGGTGCTCGTTCTGGTGTGCGTGGCCTCGTGGCTGGCGTGCCACTGGTTCGCCGGCCGCGCGGCATTCTTGCTCGTCGGCGCGATGATCGCCACTGCCATGAGTGCCAACGTCTTCTTCTGGATCATCCCGGGCCAGAAAAAAGTGGTGGCCTCGATCAAGGCCGGCCAGCCGGTGGACCCCATCCACGGCCAGCGCGGCAAGCAGCGCAGCGTGCACAACACCTATTTCACGCTGCCGGTGCTGTTCTCGATGCTGAGCAACCACTACAGCTTCACCTACGGCCATCCGCAGAACTGGCTGGTGCTGATCCTGATGATGTTCGCCGGCGCGGCCATCCGCCAGTTCTTCGTCATGCGCCACGGCTGGAAGCTGGGGCGCAACCGCCATCCGCTGCCCTATGCGCTGGTGGGGGTGGCCGTCATCGCCGGCGTGGCGGCGTGGCTGCGGCCCGAGCCTGCGGCGGCCGTGGCCGCGCCGCGGGCTGCTGGCTTTGCGCAGGTGCAGCCGGTGCTGGCCCAGCGTTGCTATCAGTGCCACGGCGCGCAGGTGCAGATGAAAAACGTGCGGCTCGACTCCCCCGCTGCGCTGCGGCAGCACGCACAGGCGGTGTACCAACAGGCGGTGGTGACCCGTGTCATGCCGATCAACAATGCCACCGGCATGACCGAGGAAGAACGGGCGTTGATTGGCCGTTGGTTCGAGGCGGGAGCGCCGACGCAGTAAGCGGCGGTTTTTCTCCCTCCCCCTTTGGGGGAGGGCTGGGGTGGGGGCATCGCGTGAGCGCCTGCAGACGTTCAGTGGCTCCCGACCCTTTTAGCAGGACCGCAACGCTGCGCGGGGCTCACCACTTCCTTGCAATGCTGGAACGCTTCGGCCCGGATGCCGGTGGTGGTGTGATAGGGGGCAAAGCACTCCTGGCTCCTGAAGTAC
>JAKFEZ010000322.1:0-36359 GCA_036675435.1 Ramlibacter sp.
ACAAGGCTGCAGCCCACGTGGGCTGCAGGTCGAGGGTCAGTGTGCAGGCGCCATGTAACGGCGCCATGGCCCGGTGGTAGCTGATGTGTAAAGGTGAAAGCGCTTGTGGGTCTCGGCGGCAGGGTGGGTGGGTGTGGGAAGTGGCCTACCGCAAGTGCGCACTATGATGCACAGCCGACGGCCGGGCAGGCGCGCACGATGGAAGCATATCCAGCAAGGAGCGCCCCCATGAAATACCCTGCCTTGATGCGAGCCGCGGCACTCAGCGCCGCGCTGGGGGCGGGCTGCGTGCTCGCCCAGACGCCGCCGCTGGTGATGACCGATGTGGGGCCACCGCCGGCCGAAGACCGCAGCAGCACCGGCGCGATCGTCCTGGAGAACTCGCTGGTACGGGCGCAGCGCGAGAACGCGTTCCAGAAGTCTTCTTCGCGCACCGGTGTCGGCTCGATCGGCCGCGGCGTGCTGCGCGCCACCATGAAAGCGCAGGCCGATGCCGAACTGGCCCAGGCGCGGCAGAAAGAAGCGACTGATTTGTACGACCGCGGCGCCGGCAGCCTCACCGAGAAGTAGCCAGTATTTTCTTGCTCCCTCTCCCCCTGGGAGAGGGCGGGGGTGAGGGCACGCGCGCTAGCGACCATCCCGCGCGGCTTCGCGCGGCGCCGGCTGCGCCCAGTGCGGCGTCCAGTCGGCCTGCGCCATGTCTTGCGCCAATGCCAGCCTCCGCGACCGGCTCATGCCGCGCATGCCGAGTGCCACCCACTGAGCCCGCGCCAGGTCGATCTCACCGCTGTCAGCCCAGCGCTGCGCTTGCGCCGGCGGGTTGTGCAGCATCGCGGCCAGCCAGGCGGCTTGCGCGGGCGTGAGCGCGCGGGCAGGCACGCCGAAATAGCGGCGCGATGCGGCTTCGGCGCCGCACAGCTGCGCACCCCAAGGCGCGTTGTCGAGGTAAAGACGAAGGATGCGAGCCTTGCCCAGCGTGCGCTCCATCTCCACGGCGTACAGCAGCTCGCGCAGCTTGCGCGCCGGGCTGCGCTCGTCGCCGGTCACCAGCAGCTTGGCCAGCTGCTGCGTCAGCGTGCTGGCGCCGCGCTGGATGTGCTGCGCCTGCTGGTTGCGGCTGAGCGACGCGGCGAGTTCGGCCAGGTCATAGCCGGTGTGCTGGTCGAAGCGCCGGTCTTCGGCCGCGATCACCGCGCGTGCCAGCCAGCTGTCGGGCCTGAGCCGGCTGGCCGGCAGGCCGCGGCTGCAACTGCTGCGCGCGCCCGCGAACGCTTCGGTGCCGAGGCCCGCCACCTCGAAGCCGTCGATGCGCGGCGCCACGGTAAGTGTTCCGCCCGGCAGGCTCAGCTGGGCCCGCAGCGAAAATTGGCCGGCGATCCGGGCCTGTGCCAGCTCGGGAATGTGGCGCGCGAACAGGGCATAGCCGTCAGCCAGCGGCGTGGCCGGAATGTCCAGCCGCAGCCGCACGCCGCCCCGTGCCAGCTCGGCATGCCAATCCCCGCGCACTGCACCGGCGGCGACGTCGCCCGAGAGCTGCTCACCTTGCCGCCGCACCGACACCTGCACCTCGGGTAACTGCAACGCGTCCTGCCCCAGGCCGGGCGGCTGCAGCGAGCAGGGCCGGCACCGCACCCATAGTGTTTGCCGATCAGGCTGCCAGCTGAACGAAAGACGGCCATGCGCTGTTTCGAAATCCAGCCCCTGCATCAGCGGCCCGCCCCAGCGCGACGTGGCCAGGCGCAGCAAGGACGGGACGCCCACCTCCAGCTCGACGGGGCCGAGGCGCAACGGGAGGGACCACTCGCCCGGCAGCGGAGCCAGCGCGGCCCGTACGGTCCAGTAGGCGCCGCCGACCAGCAAGGCGCAACCCAGCAGCAAGCCGACCAACGCCGCGGTGACGGTTTTCACAGAGGGCTCGCCACGGTGAGCGCCTGCCATGGACCTTGCGAGCGGCCCAGCAGCGCGGCCCAGTACCAAGCCGAGGCGTCGGTGAAACTGTCGCCTCCCGAGCCTTCGATGCGTTCGCACACGCGCAGCCGCCGGCCATCGCGCAGGGCGTCGAAGCAGCGCCAGAGGCGTGACTCGGGGTCCAGCTGCAGCTGCTCGCCGGTGACGCGGTAACCCAGTCCCCGGTAGCAATCCGCTGCCGGATGCAGCATGCGGGTAGGCCGGTGCACCGCCCGCAGCACCAGCACCTGGCGGCCGTCCGTCAGCCGCGCCAGGGTGCCGGGAAATCGCCGGGCGAAGCGTTGCTCCACCTCGCTCAGGGCCAGCGGCCGCAACGGCCGGCCTTGCCACTGTTGGGGCAACTCGAAGCCAGCCAGCACGGGGGCGGCAGCGAGTCGGGGCGAGGCCCAGGTGACTAGCGCGGCCCACAGCATGCAGGCCGGCAGCAGCGCCGCGCAGGCGCTCTTGAACAGCACGCGATGGATGAAGCTGTTGTCAAACATGAGGCGCTCCCGCCGGCTGGTACATGACCCGCGCGATGCCGGCGCAAACGGCCGCCAGCACCAGCAGGCCGACACCTTCATGCATCCAGCCGGCAACGTCCGCGCCCGAGGCTTCGAGCGTGACCAGCAGCGTGTTGCGCAGCACATTGCCGGTGAGCACCAGCACGCTCACCGCCGGTAACCGGACCAGGAAGGCCGCATCGCGCCGGGCGCAGTAAAGGGCCACCACACAGGCCGTGAAGTAGCCCAGCCACAGCATCTGCACCCCGGAGCAGGGTGCGTCCACCATGATGAGCCTGCCGTCGACCCGCAGCGCGGTGCCGCTGCGCTCCACCGCAAAGCCCGGCGCCAGCAACCAACGGCTGGCCTCTGCCGTGAGCACCCGCAGCGGGTAGCCGGCGTAGAACTGCAGCGACGCCAGCAGCGGCAGCGACAGCAGCGACAAGCCCAACACCGGCGCCGCCGGCACGCCGGCCGGCAGGAAGGCCGCCAGCCCGGCGCCCAGGGCGGCCAGGCCGAACAACGACGAGACCAGGGGCGGCGCCTGCGCGAGCAAGGCCGTGGACAGCGCGACCCCGGTCAATGCCAGGGCCAGCCAGCCCAGTTGCGGAGCGGCGCGCAGGCGCCTGCGGCATTGCCACAGCAGCAGGCTCAGCGTGGCCAGCGCCAGCAGACCGAGCGGCTCGTCGGAGCCGTCGACCATGCGCTGCCCCATCCACCATGCGGCTGGCCAGAGCGCGGCGGCGAGCAGCCCCAGCCACAGCCCAGCCGGCGCGGTGTCGATGCGGATGGCCAGTCGCACGAAAGCGGGATAGCGCAGCAAGGAGGAGGACATCGCGTCAAGCTCCTTCAGGCGGTGAAGCGGCGGGCATCGTGTCGGCGCGCGCGGCGCGCCAGCATTGCCAGCACCGACAGCAGCACGGCCATCGCACCCCAGGCGGCGGGCTCGGGCGTGCCGGGCACTTCGGCGCCCAGGGTCAAGGCCGCTTCGCCGATGGCCAGGTTGCTGACGCCCTGCGGCATCGGCGACGGCTGCTTGACGCTGGCGGCGTCCTGCGGCGCCGGGTTGCGCACCACCCGATCGACCGCCAGAAAGCTGGTGTACTGCGTCAGCAGGTTGTACTGCAGGCCGAGCGCGAGGATGCGCTGGCGCTGGCCGTCGCCGCCTTCCAGCGCTTCCTGGTCCGACAGCGCCGCGATGCGGTGGCGCGCCCACAGGTAGCGCAGCGCAGCGCTGTCTTGGCCGATGTGGGGGCCGACGGCAATCGCGTTGCGGTAGGGGCCGCTCGCACTCTGGCCTTCGATCACCACCTGGCCGCGCGCCTCGCCGCGCCACTTGCCGAACACCACCACCGGCCGCTCGCCCAGCACGTCGGGCAACTGCGCCGGCTCCACGTCGTACACGTCAAGGCCCTCGAAGCGGGCTTTGACGCTGGTCAGCACAGGCGATTCGATCATGCGGCGAAAGCGCGCTGCCTGCCCGGCGGCCTGATCCGGCTGGGTGATGATGAAGGGCGCGCCCATGCCGGCGCGCGCCAGACCTTCCATCAGGTGCCGGTTGACCGACGAGCCGATGCCGAACGAGAACACGTTGGCTTGCGACAGGTTCCGGCGCACCAGCTCGAACGCCTCGCGCTCCACTGTCACATAGCCGTCGGTCACCACCACCACGGTGCGCGACACGTCGGGCGCCTTGGGCTGGGCGTACACCCGCTTGAGCGCGGGAATCAACTCGGTCGAGCCGCCGCCCCGCATCCGCTGGATGGTGTGGATGGCCTGTTCCACGTTGGCGCGGGTGGCCGGCACCGAATGCGGCGACAGGAAGCCGCTGCTGCCGGAGAACAGCAGCACGTTGAAGCTGTCGCTGGGCCGCAGGTTGCCGATCAGCTCGCGCAGCAAGGTCTTGGCGGTGTCGAGCGGAAAGCCATGCATCGAGCCCGAGACATCGACCACGAAGATGTACTCGCGCGGGCTGATCACGCTGGCCGGCAACTGCTTGGGCGGCTCGACCATGGCCAGGAAGAAGTTTTCCTCGCTGCCGCGAAACAGCATCACGCCGGACTCGATGGCATCGCCGGCCAGCCGGAAGTCGAGGATGAAGTCGCGGTTGTTGCTCGGCTCGCCGCTGCCCTGCAGGCTCACGGCGGCGCGCGCTTCGCCCTGTTTCGTCACTTCGATGGCATGCGAGGCCGAGCGCACCTCCTTCAGCGCGATCGGGCTGGCGATGGCCACCTGGATGTCGAAGGCCGCGCCCCCAGACTGGCCGGCGGCAAGGAACGGCTGGCTCACCCAGGGCGCGCCGGCCTGGCTCGACTGCGGGCTGTTGTAGCGCGGCCCGACCACCGTCGGAAAGACGAACTGGTAGTTGCCCGCCTGCGGCACCAGCAGCTCGGTGTAGCGCAGCTCCACCTTCAGATCGTCGCCCGGCAAGATGTGCGCCACGTTCATCTGGAACACATTGGGCTGCTGCTGCTCCAGCAGCGCGGCGGTCTTGCCCTGGCTCCTGGCTCGGTCGTAGTCGATGCGCGCCTGCTGCTTCTCGCGGATCTGCGCGGTGATCAGTCGATCGGCCAGCCGCACGCTCATGCCGTAAACGGCAGCCTGCGTCGAGCCCGGAAACACGTAGCTGGCCTCGATGGCGCGCTGGCCCTCGTTGCGGTAGTGCTGGGTCACGGTGACGTCGGCGATGACACCGGCGATCCGCACGTCGACCTGGGTGCGCTTCAGGGGCAGCGCATCCAGTGTCGGGTCGCCGCCTTTGACGAAGAAGTACGGGCTCTCGGTCTTCAGCCGGGCTGGCGGCTCGGCCTGGGCCTGGGCGGCGCCGGCGCCCAGCGTCATCAGGCCGGCGGCCGCCAGGCTGGCGCCCGAGGTCCAGAGCCAGCGTGCCAGGCCGCGGGCCGGTGAAAGGGTGGGCTGCATTTCGATGCTCCAGGACGCAGTGCGACAGTGCACGGATCGGAGCATCGGCCGCGTCGGCGAAGCCGGTTTGAAGTGCGTGGGAGTTTTGTGAAGCCTGCGTGAAAACGGAAAACGGAAAACGAAACGCAGGCGTCAGGACAGGCCGAGCGGCAGCGACAGCGTGGCAACGGCTCCGCCCTCCGGCGCATTGACCAGCTCGATGCGGCCGTTGTGCAGCGCGGCGATCTCGCGCACGAAGGACAGGCCCAGACCGGTGCTCTTCTTGCTGGAGTGCGGGCGCGCCAGCGAATAGAACTTCTCGAACACCTTGTCTTGTGCGTAGTCAGGGATGCCCGGTCCCTGGTCGCGCACCCGGATTCGGGCGATGCGGCGCGTGCGCTCGAGCACCACCCGCACTTCGCCGCCCTCGCCCGAGAAGTCGACCGCGTTGTCCAGCAGGTTGCTCAGCGCCCGCCGCAGCAGGAACGGATCGCCTTCGACCTCGGCCTCCTGCGGCGCCTCCAGCACGATGCGCACCTGGCGCGGCGCGGCCGCATCCTGGGCGCCGGCCACCAGCTCCTCGAGCAGCGGGCGCAGCGCGACGTTCTCGACATGCGCCAGGGCGCGCCGTGTCTCCAGCGCGGTGAGCTCCATCATCCGGTCTACCATCTCCTGGATGCGTTGCGTCTCGCGCGTGATGTTGGCCAGGAAGCGCTGGCGCTGCGCCTGCGGCATGCCGGGCTCCTGAAGCAGCTCGGCCGCCCCGCGGATGGCCGAAAGCGGGCTCTTGACCTCGTGGGTGAGCGTCTGCACATAGTCGGCCACGTAGTTGCGCCCGGCCAGCGCGTCGCGCATCTCGTCGTAGGCGGCGCCGATCACGCTGCGTGCATGCCGGGCCAGCCGCGGCAGGCTGAAGCGCGGCTGCGAGCGCACGAAGCGGACGTAGTCGGCGACCAGGCCGAACGGGCGGACCAGCCAGACCGAGACGATCAGCGCCAGCACCAGCACCGCCGCCACCGACATCAGGCCGACGTAGAGGGTCTTGCGGCGCGCCGCCTCGACGAACTGGCCGAAGCTCTGCACTGGTTTGCCCACCGACACCGCGCCGATGATCTCGTTGTTCCAGCGCACCGGGGCGCCGACGTACATCACCGAAGTCTTGGGATCGTGCTCGACGTCGGGCGAGGTGCGGGCGCCGTACTCGCCCGCCAGGGCCAGCCGGATGTCGCGCCAGGCCGAGAAGTCCTGGCCCACCGCCCGGCCGAGCGAATCGAACAGCACCTGGCCACTGCGGTCGGTCACGTACAGCCGCAGCTCGACGCGGCGCTTGAGCACGCTGAAGATCTGCGCCTCGAACTCGCGGGCATAGACCGACTTGAACAGCGGCTCGAGCCGGCGCGTGTCGATGGCGCCGGCCTGCACATCCTGTTCGACCAGGCTGGCCATCAGCTGCGCCGTCTCGACCAGCGATTCTTCGGCCGACTCGCGGTAGCGCGGATCGAGATCGGCCACCACGCGGTAGAGCATGAACGCGAGCCCGGCCGCGAAAATCAATAGGATGCCGAGAAAGATGCGGTTGCGCTTGGTCATGTGGCCCCCACGCTTGCGGCTGGAGCCGCTGCGCTGCCCCCCGAGGGGGTCTTCGCGCCTAAGGGCGGCCTGTCGGTGCTCATGGGGCGAGCCGCGGTAGCAGACGCGCTGCGGCGACCGCGCACATCGCGTGCCCCCACCCCCGCCCGCCCCCAGAGGGGGAGGGAGCAAGACAGCAAGCCTCCCTCCCGGCGGGGCCGCTTTTCTCCCTCCCCCTCTGGGGGAGGGCCGGGGTGGGGGCACTGCCCGCGCTGTAGCCGATCATCACGGCTTCACGGCAGGCAGCTCTTCGCTCAAGGCATAGCCCGATCCGCGCAGAGTCCGGATCGGGTCCAGCGATGGCGCGACTGCCTTGAGCTTGGCCCGCAGCGTCTTGATGTGGGCATCGACGGTGCGGTCGAAGCTGTCGCTGCCGCCGTCCCAGACCTTGTCCAGCAATTCGTCGCGCGAGAACACGCGGCCCGGGCGTTGCACCAGCAGCCGCAGGATGCCGTACTCGTAGCGCGACAGTTCCAGCGCATGGCCGTAGTAGCGAATCTGGTGACGCTCCTCGTCCAGCGCCAGGGCTGGCGGCACAGGCGTGGCAGCCACCGCTGGAGCCGGCGTCAGGGCGGCCGGCCGCACGCTGCGCCGCAGGATGGTGCGCACCCGCGCCACCAGCTCGCGCGGCGAGAACGGCTTGGCGACGTAGTCGTCGGCGCCCAGCTCCAGGCCGACCACGCGATCGATCTCGTCGCTGCGCGCAGTGAGAAACAGCATCGGCACTTGGGTGCCGCCGGGCAGCGCCTGCAGCTGCTTGAACAGCTCGAAGCCGTTGAGGTCGGGCAGCCCGACGTCGAGGATCGCCAGCGCCGGCGGCTGCGCCGCAAATTCGCGCAGCGCCTGTTCGGCCGTTGCGCACCAGACCGGCGCGAACCCGTCGGTGGCCAGCACGTACTGGATCGTGTCGGCGATGCCGGATTCGTCTTCCACCAGCAGGATGCGCGGCTTGCTGAGCATGCGGCTATGGTAGCCGCGGCGCAGCGATGCTGTCAGGCGAGGCCGGGATAGTCGGTGTAGCCTTCCGCGCCACCACCATAGAAGGTGGACTTGTCCGGCTCATTCAAGGGCGCGCCGCTCTGCAGCCGCTCTACCAGGTCGGGGTTGGCGATATACAGCTTGCCGAAGGCCACCAGGTCGGCACCGTCGGCCAGCGCCTGTTCGGCCAGCGGCTGGTCGTAGGCATTGTTGACCATCCAGGCGCCCCGGCCGCCGGCATCGCGGTAGGCCTGGCGCAGCGCGGCGTAGTCGAACGGGCGGTCCTGCACTTCGCGCGGGCCGCCGGTGGCGCCTTCGATCACGTGGAGGTAGGCCAGGCCGAGCGGCGCGAGCTCGCGCACCACATATTGGAACAGCGGCTGCGGATCGTCGTCGTGCACGTCATTGGCCGGCGTCACCGGCGAGATGCGCAAGCCGGTGCGCCCGCCGCCGATCTCGCCCACCACTTCGCGCATCACCTCCAGCAGCAGCCGCGCGCGGTTTTCGATCGAGCCGCCGTAGTCGTCGGTGCGCCGGTTGGCGCCGGTCTTGAGAAACTGGTCGAGCAGGTAGCCGTTGGCGCCGTGGACTTCGACGCCGTCGAAGCCGGCGCTGGTGACCGCATGGCGCGCGGCATGGCGGTAATCGTGGACGATGCCTGGCAGCTCGGAGGCGTCGAGCGCGCGCGGCTCGGAGGTGGGCACGAAGGCGCCTTCGCCGCCGCGGATGAGATAGGTCTTGGTGCGCGCCGCGATGGCCGAAGGCGCCACCGGTTTTTGCCCTTCCGGCTGCAGCTCGATGTGCGAGACCCGCCCCACATGCCACAGCTGCACCACCATGCGGCCATCACGCGCGCGCACGGCGTCTGTGACCCGCTTCCAGCCGTCGAGCTGCTCGGTGCTGTACAGGCCCGGCACGTCGGCATAGCCCTGGCCCTGGGCGCTGATGGCCGTGGCCTCGGAAATCAGCAGGCCGGCGGACGCGCGCTGGGCGTAGTACTCGGCCATCAACGCAGTGGGAATCGCGTCCGGCGCGCGATTGCGGGTCAGCGGCGCCATCACGATGCGGTTGGGCAGCTGCAAATCCCCCGCGGTCAACGGATCGAACAAGCTCGGCATGGCGCACTTTCTCTTTGGTCACTCGGGTGGGTCGTACCGCTCGAGGGTAAAGGCAATCGCGCCGTCGCGGTGGCCGCGGCAGCTGCCGTTGCAAGGATTGCGTTTTGCAGCGGCGCCCGCGCTTTGCCGGACAATGGCGGCCATGCCGACCGCGTCCGAGCCGACCCCGCCTTCGCTGCTGGGCCTGGCGCTGGCACTGTCGCTGGGCGCGGCCGTTTCGCTGGGGATCACCCGGTTTGCCTATGGCCTGCTGCTCGCGCCGATGCGCGACGACCTGCAATGGTCGTATACCCTGGCCGGCGCGATGAACACCGCCAACGCCCTGGGCTACCTGCTGGGCGCGCTGGTCACGCCGCGCCTGATGCGGCAGTACGGCCCGACGCAACTGCTGTGGGCCGGCTCGGTGCTGGCCAGCCTCTTCATGGGGCTGAGCGGCTTTTTCACCGGCGCCGCGCCACTGCTGGCGCAGCGGGTGCTGGCGGGCGTGGCCAGCGCATTCCTGTTCATCGCCGGCGGCCTGCTGGCCGCCCGATTGGGCGCCTTGCAGCCGGCGCGCAGCGGTTTCCTGCTGGGTCTGTACTACGGCGGCACCGGCCTGGGCATCGTGCTGTCGGCTTTGCTGGTGCCGCCCTTGCTGGAGGCCGCGGCCCAGCGCCCTCATGGCTGGGCCTGGGCCTGGTGGGCGCTCTCATTGGCGTGCTTCGCGGCGACGGCGGTGCTGATATGGCCGGCCCGCGTGCTGCCGCAGCTGCTGGGCGGGCGCACCGAGCCGGAGTTGACGCGCGAATCGGCGGCATCGTTCAGCTGGCGTGACTTCGCACCCAGCCTGGCGGGCTACACCATGTTCGGCGTCGGCTACATCGGCTACATGACCTTCGTCATCGCCTTGCTGCGCGAGCAGGGCGTCGGGCCGGCGCGGGTGACGCTGTTCTACGCCTTGCTGGGTTTGGCCGTGCTGGCTTCGTCGCGCGTGTGGGCCGGTCTGCTCGATCGCTATCGGGGCGGCCAGGCGCTGGCGATCCTGAACGGGTTGCTGGGCGTGGCCACGGTGTTGCCGGCCCTCACTGCCGCCTGGCCGCTGGTGCTGCTATCGGGGCTGGTGTTCGGCGGCGTATTCCTGTCGGTGGTGGCCTCGACCACGGCGCTGGTGCGCCACAACCTGCCGCCAGCACAGTGGGCGGCCGGCATCAGCGCCTTCACCATCGTCTTTGCCGGCGGCCAGATCGCCGGCCCGACCATCGTCGGCTGGATCGCCGACGGTTCGGGCGGGCTGTCGCGCGGCCTGGTCTTTTCGGCTGGCGCCTTGTGGCTGGGCTCGCTGCTTGCCTGGCGCCAGCGGCCCGTGTCGCCGACCGCCCCAGCCGCGGCTACTTCTTCAACAGTCCCTCGACCCTGAGCGCTTCCTGCACGGCCGGCCGCGCGGCGATCCGCTCGTGGTGGGCCAGCACATTGGCGCAGCCCGCGAGATCGATGTTCATCGGCTTGGCCCAGCGTGTCACGGTAAAGAAGTACGCATCGGCCACGCCGAAGTGCTCACCCATCAGGAACTCCTTGTCTTTCAGTTCGCCGTCGATCCACTGGTAGCGCGATGCCAGCTTGTCGCGAAAGATCTTCTTGGCCTCTTCCGGCATGGCTGCATTGAACAGCGGCGAAAAACTCTTGTGAATTTCGGTGCCGATGAAGGTCAGCCATTCCTGAAGGCGCGAGGTTTTTGGCCGGCGCCTGGTCGGCGATGTACTGGACGATGGCAGGCCCTTCGCGCAGCCGGGTCCCGTCGTCGAGTTCGAGCACCGGCACGTAGCCCAGCGGGTTAATGGAGTAGTAGTCGGTGCCGTCTTGCAACTGGTGCGACTTGGTGCTGGCCAGCACCGGCTCGAATGCCAGTCCGGCTTCACGCAGCACGATGTGCGGGGACAGCGAACAGGCGGCAGGCGAGTAGTAGAGCTTCATGGTTTCCTTCGTGTCGTGGCTTGGATGGCGGGGTTGCCGCCATGCTAGCGGCTGCGGCGTTTTCGTGCAGCACGGGGGCTGGAAACTCGCCACAATGGAAACCATGAGACGCCTTTCGAAGTGGCTGCTGGCCACCTTGCTGTTGCCCGTGCTGCTGCTCGGCGGCGTCGCGGCGGCCTTGCAGTTCTGGGTCGGCAGTGACGACTTCCGCGCTCGCGTCAGCCGGCAACTTTCGCAAGCGCTGGGTGTTCCGGTGACGCTCGGCAACGTCACGGTGGATCTGTGGCCGTTGCCGGCGGTGGGCCTGCAACAGGTGCAGGTCCAGAGCCGGCCTGCGCTGACGCTGGACCGCATCGAGGCACGGCCATCGTGGGCTCCCCTGCTCCAGGGACGCCTCGAGATCGCGACGCTGCTGGTGCGCAATGCGGTGGTGCCGCAGCAAGCGGTGGGCGCCATCGCGGCGGCCTTCCAGAAAGCCCGCGCCGCCGGACAGCGGCCGGGCGAGGGGTCTCCCGATGCCGGCCGCATCGTCGTGTTGCCGCGCCGCGTGCTGCTGGAGCAGGTGCGCTGGGTCCATGAGAAAGGCGGCAGCTCGATGCTGGACGCCCAGGCCCGGCTCGACGATGACGGCTTGCCGGCAAACGCCGAGCTGCGGGTGAGCCAGGGGCGCTTCGAAGGCGCCCACGCGAGGCTGGAGCGGCAGCCCGATCACTGGGCCCTGCGCGCGGAATTGGGCGGTGGCACCGTGGCCGGCAAGTTCCAGTGGCGGCCGGCGGGCAAGGCCACGGCCTTGCTGCAAGGCGAGTTCGACACGGTCAACGTGGAAGTGGCGGCGCTCACCGCGCCCAGTCGCACTCTGACCGGGCGGCTGGACGCGCACACCACGCTTCGCTCGGAATGGCGCCCGCAGGGATCCTTTGCCGATGCGCTGCAAAGCCAGACGCGCTTCACGGTGCGCAACGCGGTGGTGCATGGCGTCGACCTGGCCCGGGCCGTGAAGACCGTCGGCGCCAATCGCGGGGGCGAGACCCGGCTGGAGACGCTGGCCGGCCAGGTGGTGACCCGCGGGCGCCATGTCCAGCTCAACAATCTGGTCGCCAGTTCCGGTGTGCTGTCGGCCAACGGCACCGTGGCGATGGCGCCCAACCGAAGCCTGAGCGGACGCATCACCGTGGATCTGGCGGCTGCAGTGGCGGGCGGCACGCTGGGCGTGCCGCTGGCGGTGGGCGGCACCCTCGACGACCCTTCGGTCACCTTGTCGCGCGGCGCGCTGCTCGGGGCTGCGCTGGGCACGATGGTGGCGCCGGGCGTCGGCACCGGAGCCGGCGCCAAGCTGGGCGACCGCGTCGGCGAAGGCTTGCGCGGCTTGTTCGGCAAATAGAGCGGCGGCCGCGTCCTACAGCGCTGCGCGCAGCGTGCTGATTCGCCCGGCCCAGCGGCGGGCTTAGCATCGAAGCGGCAGGCGGTCTTGCCTGCGCGCTGCGGAATTCACAGCCATGCACGTGTCCACGGTCGAAGCGGTACTCGAATACGAGGTCAGGGAGCCGACCCATTTCTGCTTCAACATCGAGGCGGCGCATTGGCCCACCCAAAAAATCGTCAGCGAGCGGCTGGCGATTTCCTCGGGCGTGGCGGTGCATGGCTACACCGACGAGGGCAGCGGCAACCGGTTCTTTCGCTTCGACGCGCCGCCCGGCCACCTGCTGGTGAACTACCACGCCGACGTCGAGGTGTACAGCGAGCATGTCGACGAGCAGTTGCCGGAATCGCCGGTCGGCGAGGTGCCCGATGCTGTCTTCAAGTACCTGATGCCGACCCGCTATTGCGAATCGGACGTGTTGGGCAGCGTGGCCCGGCAGATGTTCGGCGCCGAGCCGCCCGGCATAGCGCGGGTGCGCAAGATCGTCCGGTGGGTGCACGACGCAATCGCCTACCGTCCGGGCAGCAGCACGTCGACCACCACTGCGCAGGACGTGTTCGTGCAACGCGCGGGGGTCTGCCGCGATTTCGCGCACCTGGGGATCACGCTGTGCCGGGCCCTGAACATTCCGGCGCGCCTCGTGGTCGGCTATGTCTGGTTCGACGAGCCGCCGCAGGATTTCCACGCGATCTTCGAAGCCTGGCTCGGCGGGCGCTGGGTGCTGTTCGACGCGACCGGCATGGCGCCGGTGGACCGCGTGGTGCGCATCGGCACCGGCCGCGACGCGAAAGACGTGGCCTTCAGCACCTTCTTCGGCGGCGTCGAGATGACCCGCAAGGAGATCAGCGTGCGCGAACACGAGCCGCGCAGCACGCCCGACAGCGGCCAGGCGGTGGTGGCGCTGGCGGCCGTGGGGTCGAAGTGCTGACCCGCCGGTCGCCTACTGCCGATAGCCGGGATCGACGCGATCGAGCTTGCGGATCAGCGCCGGCCAGGCGATGTTGGCGCCTTGTCCGGCCGTCGCGGTCTTCATGACTTGCGCCATGCCTTCCATGATCCTCGGGTCGATCTGCACCAGTTCGCCGCCGGCCTGCGCGTCGATCTGGATGCGGCAGGTGTTCTCGAAGATGTACATCGAGAGGAAGGCGTCCGGCACCGTCCTGCCCACGGTCAACAGGCCGTGGTTGCGCAGCATCAGGAAGTTCTTTGTGCCCAGGTCGGCCTGCAGCCTCGGCTTTTCCTCGTCGCGCAGGGCCACGCCCTCGTAGCCGTGGTAGGCGAGCGAGGCCAGCACGAAGGTGCTTTGCTGGCTGATCGGCAGCACGCCGCATCTCTGCGCGCTCACCGCCACGCCGGCGCGGCTGTGGATGTGCAGCACGCAGCCCGCGTCTTCGCGCACTTCGTGGATGCAGCTATGAATGGTGAAGCCGGCCGGGTTGACCGGAAACGGCGAGTCGATCACCTTGTTGCACTGCGCGTCGACCTTGACCAGCGAAGACGCGGTGATCTCGTCGAACATCAGGCCGTAGGGGTTGATCAGGAAGTGGTGCTCGGGGCCGGGCACGCGCGCGCTGATGTGGGTGAACACGAGGTCGCTCCAGCCGTATAGCGCGGCCAGCCGGTAGCAGGCCGCCAGGTCGGTGCGCAGCTGCCACTCCTCGGCGCTGACGACTTGCTTGAGGGATGCGATTTCCATGGTGCGGGTCTCCTGGGTTCGACGCTTACGGCTGCAATCGTGCGGCCGCCCACAGCACTTGGTCAATCACCAATTTGACGTTCTCGCGGGCGGACTCGCTGACCAGTTGCCCCTGCGCGTCGAACGCATCGGCCGCCTTGCCCAAGGCGTAGTTCTTCGGCGCCACCCAGCACTGCAGGTTGACCAGCAAGGGCAGCAGGTGGCTTTGCGAGCGCAGGCCGCCCAGCCCGCCGGGCGATGCGCTGAGCATGCCCACCACCTTGCCGCGGGTGGAGCGCATGTCGTCGCTCCAGACCGGGTCGCCCTTGACGGGGCTGGAAATCCAGTCGAGCGTGTTTTTCAGCAGCGCGGGATAACTGGCGTTGTACTCGGGCGTGCAGATGATCCAGGCGGGATGCTCGTAACCGAGCTGCTTGAGCTTCATCACGTCGGGCGGGGTGCCGCGGGCCTCGAGGTCGGCGTTGTACAGGGGCACGTCGAAGTCGGCCAGCTCGATATGCGTGACGTCCGCGCCGCTGCGGCTGGCCATGGCGGCGGCGACCGTTGCGAGCTTGCGATTCCAGGAATTCAGGCGGGTGCTGCCGGCAAAGACGAGGAGTTTCATTCGGCTATTGCACCACAGTGCCGCCGCAGTTTTCCTGTGTCAGCGGGTGCGCCGCCAGCGCTTGAGCAGCTCACGCCAGCCGCCGCCGGGCGAAGCCGCACGCCCCGGCAGCGGTGCGATGGCCGAGGGCAACAAGTCGCTCATCAGGCCTTCGGCCCGGCCGCGCACCAGTTGATGCGCTTCTTCGGCGCCGAGCATTCTTTCGGCGACGGCCCGGGCCTCGGAGAGCACGGGCACCCGCCGGCGGGACGAGTGCGCGTCGGTCGCCAGCAGGTGGGTCAGGCCCTCGCCCAGGAAGCGCTCCGCCCAGTATTTCGGGCGCGAGCCGAACAGGCCGGTGAGCGCTCCGGCCGTGACCTGCAGCCACGCGCCTTGCCGGGTGAGCTCGACGAAGGTGTCGAAGTATTCCTCGACCCAGACCAGCCGCTCGGGATGGGTGATCACCGGCACATAGCCGGCCGCCACCAGCTGGAACACGCGCTCGGCGAATTGCGGAGGCGCGACATGGTGCGAGGGCTCGAGCAGCAGGTAGCGGCTTCCATGGAGGGTGGGAACACTGTCCGCGCGCAGGCCCTCCAGCAAGCCGGGAACGAGGTGCACGTCGGCGCCGGTGGTGAGCCGCAGCGCGATGCCGTGCTGATCCAGCTCGGCCTGCAGAGCATCCCGGGCGGCAATGATGCCGGCCTTGTCGTTGGGATAGAGCCCCGGGTAGATGTGGGGCGTACAGGCCATCACGGCGATGCCGTCGTTCACTGCGATTCGCGCCATCTCCAGCGACATCGCGAGGCTGGTCGATCCGTCGTCGATGCCGGGCAGGATGTGGCTGTGCAGGTCGATCACGCCGCTTCCCTCGAGGCCGCCAGTGGACGCAGGAAGACGCCGGCCAGCAACGCGCCCAGCATGGCGTTGGCCGGAATGCGCAGGTTGAACTCCACCAGCGAGTGCAGCAGCAAGGCCAGCAGCCCCAGGCCGCACAGGCTGGCCGCCATCGCTTCGCGTCCGAGGGTGCGGCCGCGCCGTGCCGCCTGCACCAGCGTGGCAGCGCGGCCCAGCGCGAGCCACAGGAAGGCGGCGGCCAGCAGCACGAAGAAGATGCCACCTTCGAGCAGCATCTCGACGTAATCCATGTGGGCGTGGTTGGCGAACCCGGCGATGGAGCCGGGCTGAAAGCGCGGGTAGGCCACGTCGTAGGTGCCCCACCCCGCGCCCCACGGCCAGAAGGCCAATGCGCCGTCCAGGCTGGTGCGGGCCAGCTCGGAGCGGAAGCCGGCCGACGCGCTGAGTTGCTCCAGGCTGATGCGAGCGATCACCGAGCCGAAGCCGGCCAGCGCCAGCGCGCCCAGCACCACCGCCACCAGCATCGGCAGGGCGAATCGCCAGCCTTTCGACCAGCCCCGCACTCGCAGCGACACCACGGCCAGGGCGATCGCCGCGACCGGCAGGCCAAACAGCGCGGCGCCCCGCGAGCGCGAGATCAGGATGCCCAGCACCAGCACGAAGGCGCCGGCTGCCCAGAGGGCCATGCGGTGCCGGTAGCCGAACGAGACGTGCGGCGATCGGCCCCGCGACGCGCGGTGGGCCTCGTAGGCCAGCCAGATATAGGCGCACAGCGCCATCACCAGGTAATTGGCGAAATGATTGCGGTTGGCAAAACTGCCGACCGGTGGGCCGTAACTCATCACGCCGAAGAACAGCGGCGAATGCTGGCCGCCGGCAACCTGCAGCAAGGCGAGCAGGACCTGTCCGAAAGCAAGCGCTGCCACGACGCGCACGAGCAGTTGCAGTTGCGCAATGGAGGCCACATAGCCCAGCAGAAAAGCCGCTGCGACGGGAACGCCGGCGAGCAAGGAGGCCGCCGTGGCGTCCGGCGCTATCGACAAGGCGCTCGATGCCGCCAGCGGGACGCCGGCTGCTGCCAGTGTGTCGAGATACAGCGCCCGCCCGGGCGTTGCTGCCCACCACGACGTCGGCAGGGGCACCAGCTGGACCAGTGCCAGCAACAAGGGGCTGAGCACCATCAGCGGCAGCAGCGGACGCGCCAGTGCTGCGCGCATGCCTGCCGGCTGCTGAACGGTCCATCGTCCCCACAGGGCCAGCACCACCAGCAAACCCAGAAGTTCGAGCGGGATCAGCGCGGCATGGCGGTTGCCGCCGCGCATGAGGGGCGCCAGCAGGAGCAGCAGCAGGCCGCCTGAAAGAGCAACGGGGCCCAAGAGCCCCGCTGTGCGTGATTCGTGAAGCCGCTCGGTCATTGGCCGCTGATCGGAAAATTGGGCAAACCCCCGCCGCCGCCGCCAGGAACGCCCGGCCCGCCGCCATTGTTGCCGCCGTTGCCGCCGTTGCCGCCGTTGCCACTATCGCCGCCGGTGGGCGGCCGGGGACCGCGACCATCGGCTGCCAGCAAGGCCACGCCGATCACCGTGCCGAAACCCAGGAGCGGGTTGCCGCCTGCCACTACCACCGCACCCGGCTGTCCTCCCAGGGTCTGCACGGCCGCCCACAGCTCGGCGCAGTTTCTGGACCGATCGACGGTCAATGACTGGTTAGGCCGCAGGGTCACGTCGCAATCGTTATCGAGCCGCAAGGTCACACTGCCGCTGGAACTGGTCACGTAGCGGCTGCCTTCCACAATGGGATGATCCGCCGCGACCATGCCGACCTGGGTGCCGGTGCTGACGGTCACCAGGCCCTGCACCTTGGCGGTCTTGCCGATGACCACCGCATTGCCATAGGCCGAGCCCGCCATCAGCAAAGCAGCGACGACACCCAAAGACCGGTTGAACATAGATGTACTCCAATGGGCCTGCCCTGCGCATGGAAGGCCCGTTTCACTATAAAGGAACCCCTGTGCCGGGTCAACGGCGCCCCCCGTGGCAGGCTGGTGCCAGCACGACCTCACGGTGCCACTTTCTCGAGCGAGAACGCATCGAAGGCGATGCGGCCGCGCGCGCCCAGGCCGGCCGCATAAGGCGCGTAGGTTTCCAGCTGAAGGCTGGCCACCAGGCCGCAATCGCGCGGCAGGGTGAAGTCGAACTGGAAAGCGCTCCAGTCGCCGTTGGTGTCGCCCAGGGGCTCCGACTTGCCGACGGCTGCGGCGTTGGCGCCGCAGCGCACCGTCCAGGCCAGGCCCTGTTCGAGCCGGAACTGGCTGCCCTTGAATTCGCCCCGCAGCCGGTAGCGGCCTTCGCCGAGAAACAGGTGCTGGCGCACCAGCGGCACCGGGATCGGGCGCTGGGTAAAGCGGATGTCGAGCACGGCGCCGCGCTTGTCCACCACCGGGCGGCCCATCACAGCGCCGGCCCGGCTGACCGGTGATTGCGAGGCAACTTCCCAGTCGAAACCCTCAGTATCGAAGTACTGGTCGAACCCTGCGTTGTACAGAGCCGGCAGCTGGGGCCCCTGCAGAACCAGCCAGAGGCTGTATGCGTCGGCCCAGTTCCGGGTAGCTTTGAGCCGGCCCATGTAGGCCCGCACCACGCCTGGATCGAGCGCCTCTGCCTCGAGCGCTCGCGTCACCAGCGGCAGGGCCGCGGAGAAGTTGGCGTCGCCTTGGGAAACGGCGGTCAGCACCTGGGTGAACCAGCGGCTACCGGGGGTGAGATGGGGCACCATCAGATGGCCCTGGTTGCCGGCGATCAAACGCGCCAGTACCTGTGCCGCCTGCTCGCTGGCCCTGAATTCCACGAGCTGGACCAGCGGCTCCACGGCGGCGGCCCAGTCTTCGCCCTGCGCTGCCCTGGCCGCTTTCAACAATTGCACGTTGGGGTCGGCCGGGGCCAGTCGGGCGGCAGCGGTCAGCCGGGCGGCGCCCTGCGCCGACCCTGGTTCGGCGAGAGCGAGTTGCACGTAGGCAGCCGTGTCGCCCGGGTTGGCGGCGATGCGGGCGCGCAGCCGCTCCACGTGCTGCGTCCCGGATGCGCCGTCGCCGCACAAAAGCAGGTACGGCGTGTCGGCCACGGCGCAGGCCCGCTCGAGGTTCACGGCGACGCTGGCCCATGCCAGTAGCAGGGCAACGACGGCGCCGCCGCCGATGCACAAGGCAATGCGCGTGCGTGCCGCAGGAAGCGCAGTCATTTCCATTTCAGTGCCCGTCCGGCCGCCCGAAGGGCATTGAGGCCCCCGCGGGGGCAGCGAACGCAGAGAGCGTGGGGGTTTCATCCCAGTGCCCGTCCGGCCGCCCGAAGGGCATTGAGGCCCCCGCGGGGGGCAGCGAGCGCAGAGAGCGTGGGGGTTTCATCCTAGTGCGGCCCTCGAGCCAGGCGGGTCATGACCACCTGGCCATCCCTGAGCGCAAATTCGGCCTGGATAGCGAGTTGCCTTTCTTGCTGCGCGCCGCCGGCAGGCGCCTCGTAGCGCAGGCCTACGTCGCCGTTGACCAGCAAGGCGCCATCGCGTGGGTCGGCCTTGAACTGGGCGTTGGTGATCGCCACGGCACGGGCGCCGCCCACCAGGCCGTCGTAATGCCGCACCAGCGCCTGGGCTGCCGGGGCCTTGCGGCTTTCGTGGTCCAGCAGATTCAGGAGCCGGTCACCCGAGCCCCCCTCCATCAGCTGGAGCAGTTGGGCCAGCAAGGGATGGGCCCGGGCCAGGGTCGGCCCCGACAGTCCGCTCGACGCTGCCGGGTTTGCCGCGGCCGCGCTGCTGGTGGGAGGCACTGCAGGCAGTGTTGGCGCTTGCGCTGCGACCGGCATGGGGGCCGGCAAGACAGCGGCGGGCACGGGCGCCGCCGCGGAGGCCATCAGGATGCGCGGCAGCGGCGCCGCCGCTGTCTCCACTCTTTCGGTGTCGCGGGGCGGAGGCGCCATGGCCACCGACATCGCCGGCGTGAGCGCTTGCGCAAGGAAGTCCGCAGCGGGGGAGGCGGGCCGATCGGGCTCGCGCTGGGGTGCCGGCGCGTCGAGCAAGGGCATCTCGAGCGGCTGCAATTCCAGACCGGCAGCGCCAGGCGCTGCCAGGCCGGTGTTGGATGCGATCCGCTGGACCAGGTTGTCCTTGTTGTCGGGGAACGCCACCAGCAAAACGGCCGCCAGGGTGAGGGCGCCGCCGGCGCCGAACAGCAGGGCCAGCCGCTTCAGCCGCTGCCGCGGGTCTTCGGCCGGCGCGCGGGCTGCCGCCGCCCTCAGCTGCGCGGGTGCCACCCGAGGTGCGGCCGGCGTGGCCGGCCCCGGCGCCGGACCTCGCTGACGGTCATAGGCCTGCCGCAGTGTGGCCGAGGCCAGTACTTCGTAGGCCCGGTTCACGCGGGCCGCGGCATCCTGGGGCCAGAGGGCGCTGCTGGCGGCGGTTGCAAAATCCGGATGAAGCAGACGCATCATCAGCCGATAGCGGTCCTTCACCTGGGCCCGGTCGGCGCCCGGACGCAGGCCGAGCAAGGCGTAGTGGTCGGCTGCGGGATGGAGCAGCCGCAAGCGGACGAACAGGCATGCTGCCTCTCGCACGGACTTGTCTCTCGCGCTTTGGCGGCTCGCACCCTCGGACCGGTCGGTCGCCAGCAGCAGGATGTCCTTGATGGCGTCGAACAGGAAAGCGGAAGGCTCGGGGAGCGGCGGCAGGCTGGATGCGGCGGCATAGCCGAGCAGTTCGCGTTCGATCGCCAATCGCCGCGCGTCGGCGTCGGAGCGCGAAGGTCCCGCAGCGGCCTGGCTCACGACCTGCCGCCCGTCAAGCGGGCTGCCGCGGCAACGCCGTGGCCGGCGGCTCGGCCCCGTAGCCGTAGTACGAGCCGTAGCCATGCAGGGTACGGGCCGGCGCGAACGTCAGCACGGCTCCGCGCGGCGCCAGCCCGGACAGCCGAAGGCGCCGCAGCGCGTCGCGGATGCTGGCTTTGCGGGTGCTGCTGGCGCGCACCACGAACAGCATGTCCTGGATCTGGTTGCCCAGCACCACCGAGTCGGCGATGCCCAGGATCGGCGGCGCATCGACGATGACGTGGCTGATGCCCACCAGCGCGGCTTTGTCCAGCAGCGACAGCAGCTTCGGTCCCATCAGCAGATCGACCGGGTTGGGCGGCGGCGGGCCGGCGGTCATGACCGACAGATTGGGCACCACGCTGGACTGGATCAAGGTCTCGCCGCGTCGCTCGGTGGAGAGCAGGTTGGACAGACCGATCTCGTTGGGAATTCCCAGCATCTTGTGGATGGTCGGGTTGCGCATGTCGGCGTCGACCAGCAGGACGCGGTGCCCCATCTGGGCGAAGTTGATGGCCAGCGCCAGCGCCGTGGTGCTCTTGCCTTCGTCGCGGGTGGTGCTGGTCACCAGCAGCCGATTCGGCGCGCCGTGCGAAGTGGAGAACTGCAGCGCCGTTCGCACCGAGCGGTAGGCTTCGGCCATGGACGAGCGCGGATCGGTATGCACGTTGAAGGCGACCGAATCGTCCTCGCCGCGCTTCTTGTCGTTGACCGGAATCACGCCCATCAGCGGCACGCCGAGCACCCGCTCCACCTCGTCGGGGAACTTGATCGAATCGTCCATGTATTCGAGCAGGAACACCAGGCACAGCCCCAGGAATAAACCCACCGCCATGCCCGCCAGCAAGTTGGAGCGCAGGTTGGGCTTGTAGGGGAACAGCGGCGGGTTGGCGGCATCGACCACCGAGATGTTGTTGGTGGTGAGGTTGCTGGAAATGCCGACCTGCTTGAGCCGCTGGAGCAGGCTGTCGTACAGCTGGCGGTTGGTGTCGACTTCGCGCTTGAGCAGGTTGAGGTCGATGCTGCTGTCCTGCGTGGTCAGCACTTCCTTGCGCGTCTGGTTCAGCTTGTCGCGCAGCTGCGCCTCCTGACGCTGGATGGCGTCGTATTCCGAGTGCACCAGCGCGGCCAGCGAGGCGATCTCGCCCTTGATCTGGGCGTCGATCTCGGCGATCTGGGCCTTGATCTGCTGCATCTTTGGGAAATCGGGCTTGTAGATGCGCAGGTTCTGCTGGTATTCGAGCTCCAGTCGCGTCCGATGGTCCTTGTAGGCGGCCACAGTGATGCTTTCCTTCGCCTGCAACGCGGTGGCTGGGTTTCGCTTGACCTCGTTGTACAGGGCCTCGATCTTGATGCGCTCCTGCTCGACGCGTCCCAGGGCCGCCGCGTAGTCGGTATAGGTCTGGTTGATGACGCTGGTTTTTTCGTCCAGCGTGAGAATCTGCTTTTGCTGGGCGTAGAGATTCAGCCGGCGCTCGGACTCCTCGAGCTTGACCTTCATCGACTTGATCTGGTCTTCCAGGAAGGTCTTGGCATAGGAAGACGAGTCGAGCCGCCTTTCCTGTCCTAGCGAAATGTAGGTCTGGGCGGTGGCATTGGCGATGCGCGCAGCCAGCGCCGGGTCGGTGTTGTCCACCGACAGCCGGACCAGTCGCGAGCTCGGCACCGGGTCGACCGAGAGTGCGCCCAGGAAGGCGCCGACCACGCCTTCGCGCCCGAGCACGGCGGCATCGGTGATGGCGGGCGTAGAGAGCTTGCGATAGCCGGAGATGATGCGGTCGAGGTAACCGCCGTCGGTGGCGCCGGACGGCTTTCCGGCCAGCGGGCTGCTATTGGGCCCCGCGGCATCGTTGGACGTCGGCGTGGGCCTGGACCGATCGAGCTGCAGATCGTCGATGACCCGCTCGGCGAGCGAGCGGCTGCGCAATAGTTCGTACTGGGTCTTCAGCCCCATGTATTCATCGATGGACGCCTGCTCCAGGTCGATCTGCCCATTGTTGAAGTCCATGATCCGGGCCGGCGCCTTGTCGATCTGCAACACCACGGTGGCCCGGTAGGTGGGCTGCAACAGGAAGGTCTGGATGCCGGCCACTGCGGTGGCGAGGAGCACGACCAGCAGCAGCGTCCACTTGTGCTTGAGGATGATGTTCAGCAGGTCGCTGAGCGTGAGCGCACCTTCGTCGGCATCATCCTCGGCCTGGCGCTCCAGCGAGGTCTGCAGCATGTACGGCTGTCGCAGGGCGAGCTCGGAGGGAGCCGCCTTGGGCAAGGGCGCGGGGATGGTGTCGGATTTGCCCATGAGGAATGTCGTTGAAGCGGGGAGCCCGGCCGTCCACTGCGCGGCGCCGCGCGCCGGCTAGCGTCCCAGGACGGAAAACGGGTTGATCGAATCGATGATGTCGCGGAACAGCGAGTCTTTCAGCAGTCGCCGCGAGCTGTCGCGCTGAACGACGATCAGGTCGTCGCCGCGGATCACCGGGTCTTCGTTCTTGCCGGCACGGATCTTCTCGACATCGTAGACGGCGACTTCGCGCACCTTTTGCTCATTGACGCGGTAAAGCATCACTTCGGATGTATTGGCGATGTGGCCGAAGCCGCCGGCCAGGGCCAGCGCGCGCAGCAAGGTGATCTGCCCGCTCAGTGGATAGATGCCGGGCCGGGAGACCGCCCCTTCGACCGTGATGCGCTCGACCGCGAACTCCTTGATGAACACGGAGACCTGCGGGTTCTGCAGGTACTTCTCGCGATAGCGGCTGGCGACCAGGGTTTCGATCTCGTGCGAGCTGAGGCCGGCGACGATCACCGTGCCGATCAGCGGCAGAGAAATGGCGCCGGCCGCGTTGACGCGCAGCGTGCGTTTGGTGTTGTCGAGGTCATAGACCTCGATGTCGATCAGGTCGTTCGGGGCGACCCGGTAGTCCTTGCCCAGGGGCACCAGCACGGGGGCGGCAAGCCGTGTCTCCGCGCCCGATGCAGGCAGGCGGGTGCCCGCATCCGACATCGGCCCTGGGGCGGCGGGGTGCAGGACGCCAACGCGCATATCCAGTGGTTGACGGATGCCTGGCTCCGCGATGCCGGAGCCAGCGGCCGGCGCTTGCGCAAAGCTGGCGCCGTGGAGGGCCAGCACGGCACCCACGACCCAACAATTGATGCGAAAGCGATTCAGCACGATTTTGCAGCCTTCAGAAAGCTCGACTGTGGGGCGCCTTGGCGGTGTCTGCGCACAGCTGGGCTTCCCTGATGACGAACTGGGGCAATTTCGTGACATTTTTCAACACGAGCGCCTGTAGCCCAGCAATACCATTTTGACGCAATGCTGCGAAATCCTCACAGGATTTGTGCATCAGATTGAGTAGCGATTTGTTGCTGACGCCGCCCATCCTCATCCGTACCAGCACTTCCGGAATGTAGGCGGCATGCACTTCGCCGCGCCACAGCAGGCGCAGCATGTTCTCGTAATCGGCAGCAATTCGGAAGCGGGTGTCGAATCCGCCCAGGCGCGAATAGATTTCGCGGCGCACGTAGAACGTGGGGTGCGGCGGCATCCAGCCATGGGAGAGTTGCGCGCGCCGGTACTGGCCTGCGCGCCAATACCTGATGATGCGAGAGGAGTCGTGCCGGTCGACATAGACCAGGTCGCCGTACACGGCGCCGACCTCAGGGTCTTCGAAGGCGCGAGCCACTCTTTCGAGCGCGTGGCACGAGGCATAGGCGTCGTCGGCGTGCATGAAGCCGACGACATCGCCCGAAGCGTGGCGGATGCCCTTGTTGAGGCCGTCATAGATGCCCTGGTCGGGCTCGGAGACAATTTTGGCGATGCCGTGCCTGTTACTTTCGAGCAGCGCCAGCGTGCCATCGGTGGAGCCCGCGTCGATCACGATGTGTTCCACGTTCGGCCACGTCTGCTCTCGAACGGAGCCGAGCGCTTCGCTGATCGTGGCGGCCCCGTTGTAGACCGCTGTAATGACGGATATGTGTAACGACATGTGAGAAGTGTTTCACTCACATGATAGCCAACGCCAGCGATCCTGCAAACTCTTTTAATGACTTCGTTACAACTACGAGGGCCCCGACGCTCGGCAATAAAGCGGAAAGTGAGTAATAGTTCCGGCCTGAACGGGGATTGGTCGGGGCGGCGATCAGTTCCACGCCGGATCCTTGCCACGACTGCGCGAAGGATTTCACGGCCCGTGGCATGTGCCGGGCCGAAGTGACCAGCAGCACGCGTCTGGCCCCAAGCTCGTGCACCAAGGCCCGGATGTTGTCTGCGTTCTCCCGCGTGTTGCGGCTTTGCCCCTCGCTGCGGATGGCCGATTCAGGGACCCCCAGGACCTGAAGCATTTCGGCAATGGCGTCGGCCTCGACCTGCTGATCGTCTTCGTCGGGCTGGTTGCCGGCCGCCACGATGATCCAGGGGGCCTTTCCGGCGCGAAACAGCGCGGCCGCATGCCAGACGCGATCGGCATCGGGCCCCATGCTGAAATTCGGCCGGTGGGGCGGTAGCGCGCCGATCAACGCTCCGCCCAGCAGCACGATCGCATCGGCTTTCGGTGAATCGTGTGGCGCGACTGCCGGATAGGATGATTCGAGCTCACCCTGCAGCGCCTGCGCCACCAGCGGCGTGGAGGCCAGCCAGAGACCCACGAAGGCGACGCAGGCCAGTCCCAGTGCGAGTCGGCGCCAGCGCAACAGCAGGCAGCCGCCGGCCAGGAGCCACAGGGCCAGCGCCAGCGTCAGCGGCGACAGCAGGTAGCCGGCCAGCTTGGCCAGCTCAAACATCGGCCTGGGTCCTGCGCACCACCCGGTTGCCGAGCACCAGTCTGTCCATACGGGTTCTCAGGAAGCAGTCCAGCGCCTCTGCCGGGCTGCACACCACCGGCTCGTTCTCGTTGAACGATGTGTTGAGCAGGATGGGGATGCCCGTGAGGTCGCGAAAAGCCGAGATCAGGCGGTGGTAGCGCGGGTTGGCCGGCGCCGTCACGGTCTGCAGCCGCCCTGAACCGTCGACGTGGGTGACGGCGGGAATCGACCCGCGCTTGTCGGCTCGGATGGGGTAAACCTGCATCATGAACGGGACCTCCCCATCCAGCTCGAACCAGTCGGCAACGGCCTCGCGCAGGATGGCGGGCGCGAACGGCCGGAACGACTCGCGCCGCTTGATCTTCAGGTTGAGGATGTCTTTCATGTCGGCGCGGCGCGGGTCGCCGAGGATCGACCGGTTGCCCAAGGCACGCGGGCCCCATTCCATGCGGCCCTGGAACCAGCCGACCACTTCGCCGCGGGCGATGGCGGCGGCGGTGTCGGTTGCCAAAGCCTCTTCATCGCGCGCGCCTTCGGCCGTGCAGCCCTTGGTTTCGATCTCGGCGGCCCGTGCGGCCAGCAGGCTGTCGATGGCAGGCGCATCGTATTCGGGTCCCCAATAAGCGTGGTCGTGCGGGCGGGTGCGCTCACCGCCGAGCCGGTGCCAGACGGTGTAGGCGGCCCCGATCGCGCCCCCGGCGTCGCCCGCGGCCGACTGCACATAGACCTTGCGGAAGGGAGTGCGCAAGGTCACCTTGCCGTTGGCGACCGAGTTCATGGCGCAGCCACCGGCCAGGGCCACGGCGTCCAGCCCGTATCGCTCATGCAGGCAGTTCAGCAGGTGGAACAGCGCTTCTTCGTACATCGTCTGCGCCGACCGGGCCAGGTCCATGTGCCGCTGCGACAGGGGCTCGCCCGGTCGCCGCGGCGGGCCGAGCAAGTCGATCATGCCCTGGCCGTACAAGGTGCCGATTGCCGGCGTTCCGCTGCCCAGCTCATAGGCGATTTTCTGGCGCTGATGGACGAAGCAGTCGAGGTCGAGGCGAAAGCCGCCGTCCGGCAGCAGGTGCACGATGCGGCGCATGGCGTCCAGGAAAATCGGTGTGCCATAGGGCGCGAGGCCCATCACCTTGTATTCGTCGCCGTAGTGGGGAAAGCCGATGAACTGCGTGACGGCCTGGTAGAAGATGCCCAGCGAATGCGGGAAGAACACGCGGCCGTCTAGCTGGATCGAGGTGCCCCGGCCCGTGCCCCACGCCGTGCTGGCGAAGTCGCCGAAGCCGTCCACCGACACCACCACGGCTTCGTCGAAGGGCGAGACGTGAAACGCCGACGACAGGTGCGCCAGGTGATGCTCCACCGGGTGCACCGTGGCCCGGCATCGCTGCCCTGGGAACGACTCGGTCAAGTGGTCTGCGATGCCGGCGCGACTGGCCTTGCGGCGCAGGCTGGCCAGCATCATTGCGGCATCCGGCCGGCGTCCCAGGGCAAAGGCGATCTTGCGGACTACGTTGGCGCGGCGGTCCTGGTTGATGGCCACGTGATCGATCTGCGCCAGCCCGATGCCCGCCTGCGCCAGGCAGTAGCCGATGGCCTGCGAGGGAAACCCCGACCAGTGCTTGGCCCGGCGAAAGCGCTCCTCTTCCGCCGCCGCGATCATCTGGCCGTCGCGCAACAGACAGGCCGCCGAGTCGGCATGGAAGGCGTTGACGCCTAGGATGTAGGTCACGGCGCATCCCGCCGGGCCAGTGCCGCCTGCAGCAGCTTGGCGCTGAGAATGGCCTCGGCGATCCCGCGTTGCAGCGCATACAGCAGCCCATGGCGGCCATCGAGACAGCCGCGACCCACGGTCAGGCAATAGATCGGCACCAGCCAGGGCGTGATGCCGATCATCCGGCGCAGCCGGTCTTGCCAGCCCAGCGCGCGCCAGGGCGTGGCCAGCAGCAGCTCGCATTCCAGCCTGGCGTAGCGGTCCTGCGCCTGCAGCCAGGACGACATCGGCTTGCGGTCGTCGTGCAGCACTTCGCCTTGCAGCGACTGCGCGGCGCCCTGGGCCAGCACTCGTTGCGTGTGCCCCTGCTGCTCGTAGCTCGCGCCCTCGCGCCGGTAAAGGATCATGACCGGCGGGTAGAGGGACCCGGACAAGGGACGGCCCTCGATGCAGTAGCGAACGCGCGCCCGGTAGCCACCGGTGCCGGACGCGGGATCGAGGCGGGCGATTTCTTCGACGGTGGACGCCGGCAGCACGTAATCGGCGTCCAGCGCCAGCACCCACTCGGATGTGATGCCGCACTCGGCGAGCCCGTGCATCCATTGGCGCGCATGGCTGTCGAACGGACGGCTGCAGGTGCGGACGTTGCCGAAGCGGCCGGCGATGTTCAAGGTGGCGTCCGTGCTGCCGCTGTCCAGAACGACGATTTTGGGGAAGGCCCGCAGCGCCTCGAGCGTGCGAACGAGGTTGGCCTCCTCGTTCCAGGTGAGGATCAGTACCTCAACGCGATCCAGGAAATTCATCGGAGCCGTTCAAGATGTCCAGATAGAGCTGCTTCAGGCGGGCGCCCATCGCCGGCACCGAGAAGCGGTCCTGCGCCAGCCGCCGGGCGCTGTCGGACATGGCCGCCCACTCCGCGTGGCGGCCAATGATACGTTGCACACCGGCGGCGATGCCGGCGGCATCGATGTCAACGGCGACGCCCGCGCCCGCATCGGCCACATCCTTGGCGATGGCGACGTCTTTGCCCAACACCGCGGGCAGGCCGGCAGCCAGCGCTTCGGCAACTGCGATGCCGAAATTTTCCGAAAAGGAGGGCAGCACGAAGACGTCGGACTGGCCGAACGCCGCTGCCTTGGCTTCGCCTGCAACGTGACCCGCCCAGGTGACCTGGCCGGCCAGGCCCAGGGCGCGCGCGCGCGCCTTGAGGCCCGCCACATAGCCCGGCTCGCCGGCGCCGGCCACCAGCAGCTTCAGTCCCGGCGTTGAAACCTTGAGCAGCGCCACCGCCTCCAGCAGGCCCTCTAGGTTTTTCTTGGGGTCGAGCCGCGAGAGAAACAGCAGGCGCGGCGCGCTGGCGAGCCGGCCGTCGTCCACGCTACGGCGAGCATCAGGCGGCGCCGCGCCGGCCTCGACGCCGAGGGGAACCACCGCCTCCCGCAAGCCCAGCCCCAACAGCCGCGCCTGCTGAGCTTCTTGCTCGCTGGTGAAGTGCACGGCGGCGGCCGCGCGCAGGATCGGGCCTTCGAGACAGCGCAGGGAAAGCGCCTTCAGGCGGGGGCGCCGCTGCGCCCGGCCCCAGGCGTTCAGGGTGCCCAGGGGCCGAACGACATACGGCACGCCCGCCTTGCGCGCCGCTCGCGCCGCGACGGTGCTGGTGTACGAGAACAAGGCGTGGATGTGCACGAGATCGAACCGGTGGACGTTGCCGGCGATCCACCGGGAGAACGCGGGCGCCGGCTTGTAGAACTCCAGCCGCTTGGCGAAATACCAATGCACGACGCCGTTTTCCGGTAAGGGCTCTCCGCAGGGCTTGCCATTGCGAAGCCCCGGCCCCTCATCGTCGGTCGCCGCTGTCTCCACCGAAATGCCTTGTTCGGTCAGGGCCCGCTCGATCAACGCCATGGCCCGGGTCGGCCCGCCGTGAACGGCGGACAGCGAGGGGATGACGTGCAGGACCTTCACCGGCGGCCCAGCACATGGGCTACCGCGCGCAACGTTCCGTCCACCGACTTCTCGATGGTGTAGTCACGCAGCACCCGCTCGCGCGCCCGCCCGCCCATGGCCTGCATCGCATCGGGGTCAGCGGCCATCCGGACCAGCGCTGTGGCCAGCGCTTGCGGGTCGCCGAAGGGAAACACGGTGCCGGTGACCCCGTCGGTCACCAGATCGGCGGCGCAACCGATGCGATCACTGACGATGGCGGGTCGCCCGCAGGCCATGGCCTCGTTGACCACCAGCCCCCAGGTTTCGCCGAAATCCGACGGAAGCACCAGGCAGTCGCTGGCCACATAGGCGGCGGGCATCTCGGTCTGGTTCAAGAAGCCGGCGAAGGTCACGGGCAGGCGGTGCTGGGCACAGAACGCCCGGGCCTCGGCCATCAGTTCGCCGGTGCCGACCACCAACAGCGCCATTGGCGCCGGCGAGCGCCCTTGCGCCAGCTGCAGGGCCGCTAGCAAGTCGAGGATGCGCTTCTTCGGTTCGAGTTTTCCGACGTAGCAAAAGCAGGTTGCGCCTTGCGGAATGTTCCAGCGCTCGCGCAAGGCGCCTCGGCCTGGCTCCAGCGTCGCCGCGCTTTTCACGAAGCGGGCGTTGTCGACAAAGTACGGGGCCTCGAACAGGCGGCTTTCCGCCACCCCATAGCCGCGATAGAAGTCGCGACTGGCCCGCCCGATCGGAAGGAACGCCGCGCAGCGCCCAAGCAGTAGGCGGTGCAGCCAGCGTACGGGCCATGGCCGGCGGCGCAGGGCATTCGACTCTCCACGCATGATGACGGGAATGCCCGCCAGCCGGGCGGCCGCGAGCATCTGCAGCAGCGGCCAGGCTTGCCAGCCGGTCACCAGCAGCACATCCGGCCGGAGGGTGCGAAGCAACTGGCGCGGCCGCACGATGCGGGCGCTGAAGAAGCCTTGCAGGCCGCCCGGTCCGGTCAGCTTGGGCACTTGCTGCCAGGGATAGCCATCGAGCAACGGGACGTCCCACTGAAACGGCAGGCCGAATCCTTGGCCCTGCTGGTTCGGATCAGGCAACTGCACGAACAAGACGGAGAAGTCGATCGCTGCCGCCTGGGCCAGCTGGCGAAACCACGGGGCGTGATATTGGATGGGGTGCGACGCCACCGCCAGCACGCGCACCGCGCCCGGCTGCGTTGGGGCGGGGCCCATCGACGTCATTGTTGCTGCTGGCGGGTGGCCAGCTGCGGCGAATGGCCCAGGGGCGGCGCACAGACCACCGCCGGGCCGCTCCCAAGGTGGGCCGGGCCCCCTCGGGGGGCAGCGAACGAAGTGAGCGTGGGGGCGAACATCGGTCCTTGCGGAGTTGCCGCGAAACCCGGCTGCCTGGTGCGGCGCCGGACGCCATCGCCCCGCGCCGCCAGCACCGGCATGGCCAGCAAAAAACCCAGCGACCAACCCAGCAGCAGCAGCACGAACAAATCGCTGTAGGCCTGGGTGGCCACACTGAAGGTGGCGGCATTGGCCACCAGGAACGCCACCATGCCGTAGGCCATGCGGGCGTGTTGCGGCGAGATGCTGGCCGTGACCACGATCAGGCGGCGCACGTGCCGGGAGAGCGCCACCAGCAGCCACAGGGCGATCAACAGGCCGGGAATGCCGAGCTCCATGGTGATCTTGCCCAGCCCGCCTTCGGCCGCACCCCGATTGATGTCGTGGGCCTCGGCGACCGCCTGTACGCCTTGGCTGCCCGTGCCCAGCCCCGCACCCAACCAACCATAGGCATCGACCGCCCACAGAATGGGCTGCACGCCCAGTTCGTTGACGCGGGCGGGCAGATCGACGAAGACCGACTGCCCGCGCACCGCGTAGCCTTGAATCTTCTTGGCGTTTTCCATCGCCAGCGTCTTGGTGTAGGAGCGCTGGACCAGGTCCGGTGCCACGAACCCCACAATGCCGACGTAGCCCACGGCTCCCGCGATCAGGATGGCCGCGGCCAGCCGGGCGGCCCCGCGCTGCAGCCAGGCGACCAGAAAAAAGTAGACGCTCAGGAAAACGCTGATCTCCACCAGCATCTTGCGCCGGCCGGTGAGGATCCCCAGGCTGACCAGCACGCCGATCATGCCCAGGGCCAGCGCCACCCGCACCAGGGTGGCCCGCTTGCCCACGGCCAGGACGAAGACGAAGCAGGCGATGGCGGCGGTGTGCCACGCGGCGATCTCGGAGCTTCGGAAGAATCCGGAATAGGCTTTCAGCACCGTGCCGACGTCATAGATGACCAGGCCCTCGCCAACTTCGCCCAGCGTGCGCCATTGGACGCCGCTGTATTCCAGGTAGACCCCGCCCAGGGATATGAGGGCGAAGAAAACATAGAACTTCAGCAGCTGCCTGACGCCGGCCACGCCGCGCCGCAGCGCATACTGGTAGGACAGCACTACCGCCGGAATGGGGGCCAGCCAGACCAGCAGGCCGATGCCCGTCATGGTAATGCTGCCGAAGCGACCGAACGAATGGGTGGCCTGCGCGAGCACCAGAAGAACGAACAGGGTGAAGGGCAGCCGCAAGTCGCGGCGCCAGCCCTGGATAACCCCCGGACTGAGCGGCACTCGCACCATGTAGGCGCGCAACCAGGCAGCGCCGAAAACGAACCCGACCAGCACCACGTAGTAGATCGGCTGGTTCGGGGCGAGCTTGCGCAAGGGGTCCTGGGCGATGCCGATCAGAACGCACAGGGCCAAGCCTTTGCGCCAATCGAGCAGGGCGATCAAGCCCGCCGCCAGCACCAGCCCAGCGGTCAGTTCCGTCATGCGCTGTCTTTCTTGCCCGGCACTTGCACATGCCTGGGACCACGTAGATGCAGGCCCAGCGCCCAGAGCATGCCGCCAAGCTCCGCCCAGAGGGTGAACGGAACGCGCCAGGGATGGCGCAAGTGGTAGCGAGTGGCAATGGCGCGAAGCGGCCTGGCCGCAAATTCGCGCAGCGCGCCCGTTCGCAGGCCGAAATAGTAGGCGCCCACCGCGTGATCCGGGCGCCAGGTGCTCAGGTGTTCGCCGTAGGTGCGGGTGCCGCCGGCTGCCGCCTTCAGGTGATGCAGGCACGCGGCGGGCTCGTAATAGATGCGCCGCCCGCTGGCCAGCAGCCGGTGCGCAAACTCGGCCTCGAACCGGTACGCCACGCGAACGAAGTTTTCGTCGAAGCCGCCCAGCGCCAGGGCCGCTGAACGGCGCACCGAGAAATTGCACCCGACGAACTCGTCAATCCACTTCGGCTTGAGCGAGGCGAAATGAAAGCGACTGTCTTGGGAGTAGTCGAGCCCTTCGTCCCAAGGCTGTAACACCCGGCCGGCCACCAGGATGTCCTGGTCGGTCGTATGCGCCGCACGGTGGGCCGCAACCAGATCCGGTTCGGGCCGAATATCGTCGTCCAGGAATAGAACCACGTCATGCCGGGCTTGTAGCAGGCCCTGGTTCATGGCCTGCGTGATCGAGGGCACCGGCAGACGCAACCAGCGGATGCGGCCGGCATTGGCGAGTTGCCTCAGGCGCTGCTCGATCTCGGTTTCGTGGGTTTCGGTTTGGTCGAGCAGCAGGATCTCCGCTGCCAGCGGGTCCAGGGCCAGCAAGGCGTGGATGGTCTCCACTAACACGGCTTCGCGTCGGTAGGTCGGGATCACGATTGACAGGGGCAGTGGCGTGCGCACGATGATTCAGTGAGATTGCTCGAGAGGCATGCCACGACGATGACCTATGAGGCGGGCCGGCACGCCGGCGACAATGGAGCCAGCCGCCACGTCGCGGGTGACCACGGCGCCGGCCCCGACGATCGCGCCATCGCCGATCGTGATCCCTGGCAGCACGATTGCACGGGCACCCAGCCATACGTCATTGCCAATATGAACCGCACGGCATTCGTTGCCTTGCTGATCGATTGTCTCGCCCCAGGCGTGGCGATGGCTGTGGTCCGTGATGAAGCAGCCCGGCGCGATCAGCACATGGGCACCGACGCGCAACTCCTGGGCGATGTCTAGCTCGGTCCCGAAGCCGAGAAAGGTGCGGGTTCCCAAGCTGAGTCGGGCGCCGTCGTCAACGATCTTGATGTGTACCCCGTGCTCGATCTGGACCTGGGGCGCTACCTGCAGGCGCCAAGGACGCTCGATCACGCAGCCGTGTCCGACCCGGGATTTTGCCCCGATGGACGCTCCGCGCAGCCGCCACCATTGCGCACGAATACGGTCCGCGGCTGTGTGCCCCAAGCTGCCCCAACGCTGTTCGATGCCGCTGATGATCGAGGTCAAGGCGCGGCCACTCCGCTTACCATCAGTTGGTGAGTCAATTTGCGACCCAGCCAGGGCAGGCCGATGACCGCGCGATCCAGCGCTCGCAAGACGCCAACTGGGGTGAAGCCGTGAATATGGCGCAGCTTGATGTGACCCGAAATCATCGGCGACTCGAAGAATCGCGACTTGACCTGGTCAAATCCGGTAGATCGAAATAAGTCAACCAACTCCTGGGCGCGGTAAGCGTAGAAATGACCGTCGCCATCGGCGGTGTATTGCAGGTGCTCCCACTGTCGGGGGTCTCCCAGCTCCTTGAAGCTCGGCAGGTCGTTGCGCAGGTATTCGCCGTTGGGTGTGGTGACGACAAGCCTGGCGCCGGCCCGGAGATTGCCGCGCAGCCGCATCAGAAACGCCGCCGGATAAACCAGATGCTCGATCAGCTGGTTGGCGAAGACCAGATCGTACTGACCAGGAATGTGTTCTTCCAGCGCGTTGGCCTGCAGGAACCGCACGGCGCCATGGGTGTGCCGGGACTGCGCGTACTGCAGAAATTCGGGACGGAGATCCACGGCCGTGACGCGATGTCCGCGTTCCGCTAGCAGCAAGGCCAGTGTTCCCTGGGCGCAGCCCACGTCCAGAATGTCCAACGCTTCGCCGCCGGCCAAGGCAAGATACTGGTCCAGCTGATTGTGGTATTGGTTCCACGTGTGCGGGGCGATCGATGGGTCCCAGATTTCCTGCATGTCGTGCCGGTGCAGCGCCTGCAGCTCTGCAGACCAGGTGGCGGATGGGACGGGCGGTTTCAATGGCTACCCCATGACGTAACGGACCAGGCTTTTCGCCAACAGCGGGTGCTGGCGAAAAGCCTTCAAGTAGTAGCGACGGGCTGCGCGAGGATCCTTCTGGCGCAGACAGGACGCCACGAAGTAAAAGAACCTTGCCCGTTCGAGCCGGTCGTTTCGACGCACCGGCGCGCGGGGTTCGGCAGCACTCGCCTCGACCAAATTCGAGTCGTCGAAGCCTTGACTTCTTAGCCGCGCGCACTCGACTGCCAATGTAGCCATCGCAAGTTGATCGGTGCGACGGCTGGCACTGATGCTGCCGGCCTCCATCCTGGCTTCGTAGCCGATAAAGGCGTCGCCCATGCACTGGCCGAACTCGCGAAGGCGCAGCCACAGGTCGATGTCCTGCGCGACGACAAATGCCGGACGGTAGCCACCCGCTTGCAGGTAGGCAGACCGCCGGAACATCGTGCCGCCGTGGTGCGGCGGGCCTATGAGCCGCCGCACGTCCAGGATGGCAAGGCCCTCGTCAAGTTCCGCGCCCAGGCGTGAAGTCACGAACAGGGGTTCATGGCCCGGGCCGGTGAAACGAGCCGCGCAGGCAACCATGGCTACCCCGCTGTGCTGGCGCAGGTCGTCTCGTTGTCGGGCCAGCCGCCCCGGCAGCGAGATGTCGCCGCAATCCTGCCGCGCGATAAAGTCGCCCTGTGCCTCGGCGCAGCCGCGCACGAGCGCCCGGGTCAGGCCGGTATTGGCCTGATGGATGACGCGCAGGCGGCTGTCGCGTGCGGCATATTCGTCCAACATCGGGCCCGATGCATCGGTCGAGCCGTCGTTGACGATGATGAACTCGACGGTGCATCCCTCCTGGTCCAAGATGCTTGCAAGGGTCTCGGCCAAGCTGGCCGCACCGTTGAATACGCTCATGACGACCGATACTTCGATCATGCTGCGTTGCCCTTGCGGATACCGTCCAGCCACTGGCTTGCCCGACCGGCAGCGGCCCATCCGACCAACGCAGCGATACTCCGATAAGCTCGAAAATCCAGACCGCGCGATCGCGGCTCGCCGCAGGCGTTGCGTGCGAGTTCGAACAGTTCCCTTGACTCGATTGGTAGCCCGGCGGCGCCACACTGTCTTGCCAGGAGAAACAGGGCACGTGCGAAGTGTTGCATTTCAGGTGAGTCGGCCGCGATGCCGGCGCGCAGGGCATGACCCAGGATCAGCGTGTGGCTGCGTGCGCGATCTCGCATCCGTTCCGGGTCGAGGCTTGCGCCGCGGCACAGACGATCTCCGGCGTGGTCACGAACTTCGCTGACGTATTGCTCGCACCACGCAAGGCGAGCCCCGAGTGAAGCGATGCGGCAGTCGTATTCCCAGTCCTCTTCCAGCCGCAGATGCGTCCAGGCGCCAGCGCGATCGCAGATCGCCCTGCGATAGAGCGGAGTCGGCGTGTCCCACCAGCGCGCTATGAGAAATGAAGGGAACATCGCCGCGCGGGAAACGCCCGAGTCCTTCCAAGGACGATCGGCAAAGACGCCGTCGGCATGTCGAAAGCGTGTCATCCCATAGGCCACGTCGCAATCCGGATTCTCTTGCAGTGCCTTCACTTGCGCCGTGAATTTTCCAGGCAGCAGGATGTCGTCGCTATCAAGATACTGAATGAACTCACCTCGCGCCATCTGGCGACCACGCTCGCGCGCGGAGCCTGGCCCCGAATTAGGTTGGCTGGCGACTCGCAGGTCGGTGTGTTCGCGGGACATGGATTTGGCGACCGTAAGCGTTTCGTCAGTCGAACCATCATCGACAATCAGGATTTCGATTGGCCTGTGGTCTTGAGCCAAGACACTGCCAACAGCCTCTCTCAGCTGAGTTGGGCGGTTGTAGACCGGGATTATGACGCTGACAAGGCCTGGGATCATGGTTGACGCGGGGCCAGGTAGTGCTGCGACCAGAGTTCGAGCAAAAGCAAGCGCCATGCGACGTTGCGAAACAGGGACAGGCCAGCCGGAAAGCGATAGCCGCCTTGGCCGCCATCGAAATAGGATCGCATGGCCTTGCCCAGCCCGAGTTGCTGCGTCTGGCTGTGCTGGTCCAGCAAGCGATCGCGCGCAAACCGACGGAAACCGATGTCATCGTCCATCCAGCTAGCCGCCAAAGGTGCGCCGAACTTTTTTCGGGCGATCGTTTCAGCCGGCAGGCATTGCTGCTGCCGCGCCAGCGCCCGCATCAAGTACTTGTTTTCACCATTGCGCAACAGCCAGTCGCGCGGTGTGCGATACGCCAGCTCGGCGATGCGCCGATCGAGGTAGGGTGCCCGCGCTTCCACGCTTTCGGCCATGCTGGCCTTGTCGACCTTCATCACATATTGGTTGGGGAGCTGGCGGCGTGACTCGAACAACCTC
>JAKFEZ010000171.1:0-7966 GCA_036675435.1 Ramlibacter sp.
CGTGAAGGGCACCGTCTCCGCCTGCCTGCTCAATAGCGGACAGACCTGCTCGGCCCATACCCGGATGCTGGTGCCCGAGAGCCGCTACGAGGAGGTCAAGGCGCTGGCACAAGCCGCGGTGGCGCGGTTCAGCGTCGGCCCAAGCCTGGACGAAACCAGCAAGCTGGGGCCGCTGGTGAGTGCGGCACAGCGCGACCGGGTGATCGGGTTCATCGAGCAGGGCATCCGGGAAGGCGCCGAGGTCATCGCCGGTGGCCCGGGCAGGCCGGCGCAGGACAAGGGTTACTTCGTGCAGCCCACGGTGCTTCGCGTGAAGCCCGGCGACACGCTGGCGCGCGAGGAGATCTTCGGCCCGGTGCTGGTGGTGATCACCTACCAGGACGAGGACGAGGCGGTGCGGATCGCCAACGACACGATCTACGGTCTTGGCGGCGGGGTCTGGAGCCGAGATGAGGCGCACGCCGTTGCCGTGGCCCGGCGCATCCGCACGGGCCAGGTCGATATCAACGGCGGCCCGTTCAACAGCAATGCCCCGTTCGGTGGCTACAAGCAATCGGGCAACGGGCGCGAGAACGGCCGGTACGGCCTGGAAGAGTTCCTGGAATACAAGTCGCTGCAGCTCAAGCCGGCCTGAGCCCGGCAGGCGGCTGCGCCAGGACGGCCTGGGCCAGCGCCAGGATGGACAGGGGGGCACAGCCTTCGGCCTTGTTGTTGATGGTGACGAAGCTGTTGAAGCCGGCCGCGGCGGTGGCCGCGATCACGCGCGCCAGCACGTCCCGGCTGTCCGGGTCAGGGTCGACCAGCCGATCGAATGGCTCGTATAGATTCTTGGCTTCCTCGTAGCCGTGCGCGCCATGCTTGCGGTTCAGGTTCCAGCGGCACACCAGCGGCGCCGGCCACAGCGCGCGCAGCATCGGAAGCTGCGCCTCTATCGGCGGCATCCGGGCGTGCAGGCCCAGGCAATACACGGCGCCGGCCGCCTTCAGGACGGCTGCGAATTCCGGCGTCAGGAATTCGGGGTTGCGCACCTCCACCGCAATCACCGCGTCCGCGGCGACGGGTTTCAGCGCCGGCAGCGCCGCCAGCATCGCCCCCAGCCGCTCCAGCAGTTCGGGCATTCGCGCCAGCCATTCACTGGAGAGCGGACCCAACTGGAACACCAGCGCGCCGGCCTTCACGCCCAGGCCTTCCAGCGCCGGCTGCACGAACTCGCTGGATGCCAGCGGCCCGTCCAGAAACGCCGGATTGGCTTGCAGGCCGCGACCTTTATCGCTGCGCAGCAGGCAATCGGTCACCAGGCTGGGCGCCTTGACGACGAACCGAAAGTCGTCCGGGACGGCCGCCGCATAGGCGGCAAATTCACTGGCCGAAAGCGCCCGGTAGAAGTTCCGGTCGAGGCTGACGGATCGCAGCAGGGGATGCGCGGCGTAAGCGCCGATGCCCTGCCGCGACAACTGGCTGTCGCTGTACTCGGCGTCCCACACCAGGCCCTTCCATCCCGGAAAACTCCAGGACGAGGTGCCCAGGCGAAGCCGGCCGGGCAGCTGCTCGGCGAGCCTGCGAAGGGCCGGGTCGCAGGCCGCGGCCCCGACGCCTTTCTTGCGGGCCGGCGGCCGCTCGGCGCGAGCCGGTGCGGCGGGGGTGTCGTCGAACAGGTCCATGGGCGATCAGCGATCTCTCACCCGGCTTTATACGGCACGCCGAACCGGACCGTTCGCCGCGAAACCCTTCCGTGACCGATCAGATGTGCAGCGCGTGCCCGAGCGCGCGCAAGGCCGCCTCCTGAACCGCCTCGCCCAGAGTCGGGTGAGCGTGGATGGTGCTGCCCACATCCTCGAGGGTGGCGCCCATCTCGAGCGACTGCGAGAAGGCCGTGCACAGTTCGGACACCGAGCGCCCGACAGCCTGCCAGCCGACGATCAAATGATTGTCGCGTCGCGCCACCACCCGCACGAAACCATCGGTCGCCTGCAAGGTCATGGCCCGGCCGTTGGCCGCCAGCGGAAAGTTGGCGGTGATGCAGTCGAGGCCGGCCTGCGAGGCTTGCGTCGCCGAGAGGCCGGCCACCACCACTTCCGGATCGGTGAAGCAGACCGCCGGGATCGAGGCGGGCGCGAAGGTGCGGCGCCGTCCGGCAATGATCTCGGCCACCATCTCGCCCTGCGCCATGCCGCGGTGCGCCAGCATCGGCTCGCCGGAAACGTCGCCGATGGCCCAGACGCCGCGCATCGAGGTGCGGCACTGCTCGTCCACCTTCACGGCGCGCCCGGCCCTGTCCAGGCGCAGGCCTTCCAGCCCGAAGCCTTCGGTGCGCGGCTGGCGGCCGACGGCCACCAGGACCTGGTCGGCCGGCAATGCAAATTCATCGGCCATGGCCGTCCGCACACGCACTGCGTCGCCGCCGTCCGACAATCCCTGCACGCTGCAGCGCAAGTGCAGCACCACGCCCAGGCGTTTCAGCGCGGCCAGCACCGGGCGGGTAAGTTCCTCGTCGTAGGCCGGCAGCACGCGCTCGGTGGCTTCGACCACCGCTACGTCGGCGCCGAGCTTGCGGTAGGCGATGCCCAGTTCCAGCCCGATGTAGCCCGCGCCGACCACCACCAGCCGCCTGGGCAGCGAGTCCGGAGCCAGCGCCTGCGTCGACGAGATCACCCGGCCGCCGAACGGCATGGCGGGAATCTCGGTCGGGGTCGAGCCGGTGGCCAGCACGAGATGCTCGCATTGGATGCGCACAGCCTCGCCCTCTGGCGGCTGCACCTCCACGGTCTTGCCGTCCACGATGGTGGCCCAGCCCTGCAGCACTTGCGCGCCGTTCTTCTTGAGCAGCGCGCCGACGCCGCCGGTGAGTCGCTCGACAATGCCGTCCTTCCAGCGGACGGTTTGCGCCAGGTCGATCGAGGGCGACTGCACCCGGATGCCCAGGTCGGAATTGTCGCCCCAGTGCCGCGCCTTCTCGAACTCCTCTGCCGCGTGGATCAGCGCCTTGGAAGGAATGCAGCCGATGTTCAGGCAGGTGCCGCCGAGCCGGTCGCCCTCCACCAGCATCGTAGGGACACCCAGTTGTCCCGCGCGGATGGCGGCCACGTAGCCGGCCGGGCCGCCGCCGATCACCAGCAGCGTTGTCGTGAGTGTTTTCATGGGCTACTCGACAAAAAGCAGGGCGGGCGACTCGAGCAAGGCGCGGATCGCCTGCACGAACTCAGCGGCGTTCATCCCGTCCACCACGCGGTGGTCGAACGACGAGGAGAGGTTCATCATCTGGCGCGCCACCACCGCGCCCTGGCGCATCATCGGCCGCAGCACGATGCGGTTGACGCCGATGATGGCGACCTCGGGATGATTGATCACCGGCGTGGTCACGAGCCCGCCCAGCGGCCCCAGGCTCGAGATGGTGATGGTCGATCCCGACAGCTCCTCGCGCGACGCCTTGCCGGTGCGCGCTGCCTCGGCCAGCCGCCCGATTTCGGCCGCGCACGCCCACAGGTCATGAGCCTCTGCATGGCGCACCACCGGCACCATCAGTCCCGCGTCGGTCTGGGCGGCAATGCCCAGGTGCACCGCGCCGTACTGGGTCACCACGCCGGCGTCATCATCGAAGCGGGCGTTCATCTGGGGGAAGTCGCGCACCGCCAGCACCACGGCGCGTGCCAGCATCGGCAGCAGCGTGAGCTTGCCGCGCTCTGCCGCGTACCGGGTGTTGAGCTTGGCGCGCAGTTCTTCCAGCTCGGTGACGTCGATTTCCTCGACGTAGCTGAAGTGCGGAATGCGCCGCTTGGCCTCCTGCATTTTCTGGGCGATCTTGCGGCGCAGGCCGATCACCGGGATGGCTTCTTCCTCGTGGCGCTCGGCATAGGCCGCGCCGCCGCGTCCCTGCATCGGCTGGCCGCGCGATGCCAGGTAGACGTCCAGATCGTCCTGCACGATGCGACCGGCCGGGCCGCTGCCGTGGACGTACTGCAACTCGATGCCCAGATCCATGGCCCGGCGGCGCACGGCCGGCGACGCGATCGGCTTCTCGCCTGCGGGGCGCAGTGCGGCAGGCTGGGTTCGTGCGGGCGCGCGCGTGGGGGTCTTTACCGCCGCAGCTTGCGCCACCGGTTCACGCTGCGCTGCCAGCACAGCCGGTGCAGGCGCCGGAGAGCGAGGCGAAGGCGAGGGTGATTCCGTGGCTGCCGACATTGCAGTGGCGGTGGGGGGCGCCGCGCGCGGCGCGTCCTTTACATTGCCCGCGCCCTCCACCTCGAGGCGGATCAACTCCGCGCCCACCGGCATCTGCTCGCCGACCGTGCCACCGAGCGACAGCACCTTGCCAACCACCGGTGATGGGATCTCGACCGTTGCCTTGTCGGTCATGACGTCGGCCAGGATCTGGTCTTCCTCGACCGTGTCGCCGGGCTGCACCCGCCACGCCACCAGTTCGACCTCGGCGATGCCTTCACCGATGTCCGGCATCCTGATCACATGAACTCCCATGATGTCAGGCCTCCATCGTGCGTTTGAAAGCCGCACCGACGCGCTCGGGGCCGGGGAAATAGGCCCACTCCTGCGCATGCGGGTAAGGCGTGTCCCAGCCGGCCACACGTTCGATCGGCGCTTCCAGGTGATAGAAGCAGTTCTCCTGCACCAGCGACAGCAGTTCGGCGCCGAAGCCGCTAGTTCGGGTCGCCTCGTGAACCACGACGCAGCGGCCCGTCTTCTTGACCGAGGTGACGATGGTCTCCAGGTCGAGCGGCCAGATCGAGCGCAGGTCGATGATTTCCGCGTCGATGCCGGTTTCGTTGGCAGCGGCTTCCGACACCCAGACCATGGTGCCGTAGGTCAGCACCGTCAGGTCCTTGCCGGGCCGGAAAACGGCGGCCGACTCCAGCGGCACCGTGTAGTAGCCTTCCGGCACGCGGCCCAGGTCATGCTTGGACCAGGGCACCACCGGACGGTCGTGGTGGCCGTCGAAGGGGCCGTTGTACAGGCGCTTGGGCTCCAGGAAGATCACCGGGTCGTCGTTCTCGATCGAGGCGATCAGCAGGCCTTTGGCGTCGTAGGGGTTGCTGGGCATCACCGTGCGCAGGCCGCATACGTGGGTGAACAGCGCCTCCGGGCTCTGGCTGTGCGTCTGGCCGCCGTAGATGCCGCCGCCGCAGGGCATGCGGATGGTGATGGGCGCCGTGAAGTCTCCGGCCGTGCGATAGCGCAGGCGCGCCGCTTCCGAGACGATCTGGTCGGACGCCGGGTAGAAGTAGTCGGCGAACTGGATTTCGACCACCGGCCGCAACCCATACGCGCCCATGCCTACGGCTGTGCCGACGATGCCGCCTTCCGAGATCGGGGCGTCGAAGCAGCGCGAGGCGCCGTACTTCTGCTGCAGCCCCTCGGTCACCCGGAAGACGCCGCCGAAGTAGCCGACGTCCTGGCCGTACACCACCACGTTCTCGTCGCGCTCCATCATCACGTCCATGGCCGAACGCAGCGCCTGGATCATGGTCATCGGCACGGTCCTGGCAGCCTCGTCCGAAGCCGCCAGGGGTTCTCTCGTTTTCGTCAGCATGCTCATACCCCCAATTCCTGGCGCTGCCGGCGCAGGTGCTCCGGCATGTCGCGGTAAACGTCGTCGAACATCGTTGCGGCACTGGGAATGCGGCCGTCCAGCAGCGTGCCATGGCGCTCGGCTTCTTTTTGCGCCGTCGCCACCTCGCCCTCCAGCTCCTTCTGTACCTGGTCGTGCTGGGCCTCGGACCATTCGCCCAGGCCGATCAGGTGGGACTTCAGCCGGGCGATCGGGTCCCCCAGGGGGAACCGCTGCCAGTCGTCAGCGGGGCGGTACTTGGACGGATCGTCCGAGGTGGAGTGGGGACCCGCCCGGTAGGTGACCCATTCGATCAGCGTCGGCCCGAGGTTCTGGCGCGCGCGCTCCGCGGCCCAGCGCGAAGCGGCATACACGGCCAGGAAGTCGTTGCCGTCGACCCGCAGCGAGGCGATGCCGCAGCCGACGCCGCGGGCGGCGAAGGTGGTGGCCTCGCCGCCGGCAATCGCCTGGAAGGTGGAAATCGCCCACTGGTTGTTGACGACGTTCAGGATCACCGGCGCCCGGTACACGTGCGCGAAAGTCAGCGCCGTGTGGAAGTCGGCCTCGGCCGTGGCGCCGTCGCCGATCCAGGCCGACGCAATGCGCGTGTCGCCCTTGATGGCCGAAGCCATGGCCCAGCCGACGGCCTGGATGAACTGGGTGGCCAGATTGCCCGATATCGAGAAAAAGCCGGCGCGCTTGTAGGAGTACATCACCGGCAGCTGCCGGCCCTTCAACGGATCGCCCTCATTGCTCATCAACTGGCAGATCAGCTCTGACATCGCGATGTCGTCGCGCGACAGCAGCAGGCTTTGCTGGCGATAGGTCGGAAAGCACATGTCGCCTTCTTCCAGCGCCAGCGAGTGGGCCGCACCGATGGCCTCTTCCCCCAGGCTCTGCATATAGAACGACAGCTTCTTCTGGCGCTGCGCGATCAGCATCCGGGCATCGAAGGCCCGGGTCTTCATCATGGCGCGCAGGCCCTTGCGCAGCCGCACCGGCTCCAGGTCGGGGGCCCACGGCCCCTGCGCCCGGCCGTCCTCGTCGAGGACGCGCACCAGGCTGAAGGCGAGGTCGTGGGTGTCGTTGGGGCTGGTGTCGATGGCCGGCCGGCGAACCTGGCCGGCGGGCGACACATGAAGGTACGAGAAATCGGTCTTGCAGCCGGGCCGCCCCGTGGGCTCCGGCACGTGCAAGCGTAGCGCAGGGCGCTGGCTCATCAGTTTTCCCCTTGCGCGATTGTGTCGCGCGCCTGGTCTCGACATGGAAACGGCACCGCGGGTAGCCGCGCCGTTTCCGGGATATGCGCGATAGCGCCCATGAAGTGTAGAGGAAACGCGGCCATTGCAAGGCCCGGGCCTTCTCGATGGGCGATGGCGGCCGAAAGCTCAGGCGTTGGCGGCCATTGCTACAAATCGAATCCGCGCCGAATGCCGACACACGGACGTGCGGGTCCCGCGCAGAATGAAGCAGATGACAGGTGCAGGCGCGAGGCCGATCGTCGTCATCACGGGTGCGACCGGGAACCTCGGCGGCTCGCTGGTGGCGGCGCTCCGCCAGGACTTCCGGATCGTCGGGCTGGATCGCAGCGCAGAGGGTGCGGACTTCCCGGTGTTCGAGGCCGATTTCACTTCCGACGCGTCGGTCGCGCTGGCACTGCGGAAGTTTCGGGAACAGTTCGGCACGCGTATCGCCAGCGTCATCCACCTGGTGGCGTATTTCGACTTCAGCGGCCAGGACAATCCGCTCTACCGGTCGGTCAACGTCGAGGGGACGCGAAGTCTCTTGCGAGCGCTCGGGGAGTTCGAGGTCGAGCAATTCGTCTATGCGAGCACGATGCTGGTTCATGCGCCGTGCCAGCCGGGCGAGCGGATCGACGAGCGGCAGCCCATCGCGCCGCGCTGGGCCTACCCCGAATCGAGGGCCGCCGCCGAGGCGGTGGTCCGCGAAGAGCGCGGCCGGATCCCCTGCGTCTTTTAGCGGCTGGCCGGCGTGTACGACGAGCAGTCGATGGTGCCGACGCTGGCCCAGCAGATGGCGCGGATCTACGAGCGGGATTTCCAGAGCTACTTCTACTCGGGCAGCACGCTGGTGGGCCAGGCCATGCTCCACCGCAAAGACATGCTGGACGCTTTTCGCCGAACCATCGAGCGCCGCCAGGGGCTGCCGCACGAGACAGCGATCCTGATCGGCGAGCCTGACGCCATGGGCTACGACGCTTTGCAGGACGAGATCGGCTATCTGCTCCATGGCGCGGACCGACTCGGGCGAGGCGCCCTTCATCAAGCCCTTCATGGTGGCGATGTCCGACGATCACTACGCGCTGGATGTCCGGCGCGCGCGCGACCTGCTGGGATGGGAGCCGCGGCACCGGCTGAAGGATGCGCTGCCGCGGCTCGTCGCGGC
>JAKFEZ010000059.1:0-35800 GCA_036675435.1 Ramlibacter sp.
CGTCGGTCACTGGTTCATCCCCTCAAGCGGCCGCCGAGCCGTTCGGCCAGCCGGTCCACCACGGCCTTGACGGCCGCGTCGATCTGTTCGTCGGTCAGTGTGGCTTCGGCGCTCGCCAGCGTCAAGCGAACGGCCAGGCTTTTTTCGTGCATCCCCAGAATGGGGGAGGCTTGCTTGGGCTTGTACACGTCGAACAGCATGGCGTCGCGCAGCAGGCCCCCGGTCTCGGCGGATCGAACCGTTTCCAGTACCTCGTCATGGCCGATGGCATCGGCCACGATCACGGCAATGTCGCGCTGCGCGGGCTGGAATTTGGGCACCGGTTCGAACGCGGGCACTTCACGCTGCACCACCGCTTCAAGGTCGAGCTCGAACAGAACCGGCGCGTGCGCCAGTTCCCAGCCTTGTCGCCAGCGCGGATGCAGCTCGCCGACAAAGCCGATCTCGCGCCCCTCCAGCCATACGGCGGCGCAACGACCCGGGTGCATCGCCGGGTGCGCGGCGGGCGTGAACCGCGCCTTGCGCGGCGACAGCAGCGCCTCGACATCACCCTTCACGTCGTAGAAATCCGCGCCCGGGCTCTTTCTGCTCCACTGCAGGCCTTCGGCGTCGCCGTAGGCGAGCCCGGCCACGCGCATGGGCTGGTGAATGCCGCGCACGGTGCTGTCGGTGGTCTGCACCGACGCGTCGCGCAGGAACACGCGGCCCAGCTCGAACACCCGCACGCGCTCGGCCCGGCGATCCAGGTTGAACTTCAAGGCCTGCAGCAGCGACCCGAGCAGCGACGAACGCATCACACCCATCGGCGTGGCGATCGGGTTGAGCAGGCGGATCGGGTCGGCGTTGCCGGCCAGATCGCGCTCCCAGCTGTCCTGCACGAAGCTGAAGTTGATGGTTTCCTGATAGCCGAGCGCGGCGAGCAGCCGGCGCACGGCAAAACGGCTGCGCCGCGACTCCGGCGGCAGGCTCGCCGTGATCGGCGCCAGCGGCGGCGTCGTGGGCAGTTGCTCGTAGCCGATGATGCGCACCACCTCTTCGATCAGGTCTTCCTCGATCGAAAGATCGAACCGGTAAGACGGCGGCTGCACGGTGATGACGCCGCTCTGCGATGTGGCCGGCAGGCCCAGGCGGGCCAGTGCGTCCAGGCATTGCGCCTCGGTGACGGACATGCCGATGACCTTGGCGGCGCGGGCCACGCGCAGGCAGACCGGCTTGCGCTGGGGCAGCCTGGGGGCCTCGTCGTCCATCGGGCCGGCTTCGCCCCCGCAGATATCGAGGATCAGGCGCGTGATGTGTTCGATGTGCTCGACGGTCTGGCTGGGGTCCACGCCGCGCTCGAAACGGTGGCCGGCGTCGGTGGTGAAGTTGTAGCGGCGCGAGCGGCCCTGGATGGCCTCGGGCCACCAGAAAGCCGCCTCGACATAGACGTTGCGGGTGTCGTCCGACACGGCCGTGGCGTCGCCGCCCATGATGCCGGCCAGCGACTCCACCTCGCGGTCGTCGGCAATCACGCCGACCTTCTCGTCCACCGTGACCGTCGCGCCATTGAGCAGCTTCAGCGTCTCGCCGGGCCGGCCCCAGCGCACGTCGAGCGCGCCATGGATCTTGTCGTAGTCGAAAATGTGCGAGGGACGGCCGAACTCGAACATCACGTAGTTGGAGATATCGACCAGCGCGGACACGCTGCGCTGCCCGCAACGCGCCAGCCGGTCCACCATCCACTGCGGCGTGGCAGCGCGGGTATCGACATTGCGAATCACGCGACCCGAGAAGCGGCCGCACAGATCGGGCGCCGAGACGGTGACTTTCAGCTTCGTGTCGTGAACCGGCTGCACCGCCGCAAATACGGGCTGCTTCAGCGCAGCGCCGGTCAACGCGGACAGTTCGCGGGCGACGCCGTACACGCTCAGGGCATGCGCCAGGTTGGGCGTGAGCTTGAGCGTGAACAGCGCGTCGTCGAGCCGGAGCACCTCGCGCACGTCGGCGCCCACCACTGCGTCGGGCGAAAGCTCCAGCAGCCCGGCATGGTCCTCGCTCAGCTTGAGTTCGCGCGCCGAGCACAGCATGCCCTGGCTTTCGACGCCGCGCAGCTGGCCCAGCTTGATGTGGAACGGCTGGCCGTCGTCGCCGGGCGGCAGTTCGGCGCCCACCAGGGCGCACGGCACCTTGATGCCGGCGCGGGCGTTCGGCGCACCGCACACGATGTTGAGCAGGGCGCCCTGCCCTGCGTCCACGGTGCAGACGCGCAACCGGTCTGCGCCGGGGTGCTGCACGGCTTCCTTGATCTCACCGACGACGATCCGGCTGAAAGGCGGCGCCACGGGGCGCAGCTCCTCGACCTCGAGCCCGCCCATGGTCAAGGTGTCTGCCAGCTGTTGGGTGGTGAGCGGCGGATTGCAGAATTCGCGCAGCCAGGACTCGGGGAATTGCATGGTCTTATTGGAAAGGAGAGGTAGGCAACGGCTCCCTCGCGGGGGGAGTCATGTTCGAAATTGGCGCAGGAAGCGGATGTCGCCGTCGAAGAACAGGCGCAGGTCGTTCACGCCGTAGCGCAGCATGGTCAGCCGGTCGGGGCCCATGCCGAAGGCGAAGCCGATGTACTTTTCGGGGTCCAGCCCCATGTTGCGCACCACGTTCGGGTGCACCTGGCCGGAACCCGCCACTTCCAGCCAGCGGCCGGCAAGCGGCCCGCTCTGGAACTGGATGTCGATCTCGGCGCTGGGCTCGGTGAAAGGGAAGAAGCTGGGCCGGAACCGCAGCGCCAGGTCATCGCTTTCGAAGAAGGTGCGGCAGAAATCGGTGAACACGACCTTCAGGTCCTTGAAGCTCACGTTCTCGCCCAGCCACAGGCCTTCGCACTGATGGAACATCGGCGAATGGGTGGCGTCGCTGTCCACCCGATAAGTCCGCCCGGGTGCGATCACCCGAATCTCGGGCATCGCGCCTCCCGCTTCCACCAGCGCAGCGTGTTTCTTGATGTGCGCGTGCGCATAGCGCACCTGCATCGGGCTGGTGTGCGGGCGCAGGTTGTACGGGATGCCGTCGTCGCCCTTGATGTCGACGTAAAAAGTGTCCTGCATCGAGCGCGCAGGGTGGTTGGGCGGATTGTTCAGCGACGTGAAGCTGTGCCAGTCGCTCTCGATCTCGGGGCCGTCGGCCACGTCGAAGCCCATGCTGGCAAAGATCCGCTCGGTGCGCTCGAGGGTCAGGCTCACCGGGTGCAGGCCACCCAATTCGCGCAGGCGCCCCGGCAGCGAGACATCGAGGGCCTCGGCCTTCAGCTGGATGTCGAGCTCGGCGTCGGCCAGGGCCTGGCGCCGCTCGCTGAGCGCCGCCTCGATGGCCTGTTTGGCGGCGTTGATGGCGGCGCCGCGCGACTTTTTCTCGTCGACGCTGAGCGAGGCCATGCCCTTCATCAGCTCGGTGATGCGGCCGGCCTTGCCGGTGAACAGCGCTTTCGCGTTCTCGAGGTCGGCGGGCGCCTGCGCTGCGGCAAAAGCCTGGCGCGCGCTGTCGACGATGGATTCCAGCTCGGTCATAAACTCTTCAAAAAGAAAAAGGGCTAGTGCCTGTGGAAGCTCTAGCCCTTGTTTCGGTTTGCGTGAGCCGCCGGCGCGCGAGCGTCGGCGGTTGCACGTGAACTCAAGCAGCCAGCTTGGCCTTGACTTGCTCCACGATGCCGGCAAAAGCGGCCTTGTCGTGCACGGCGATATCGGCCAGGACCTTGCGGTCGATCTCGATGCCGGCCTTGCGGATGCCGTTGGCAAACTGGCTGTAGGTCATGCCCAGTTCACGGGCCGCGGCGTTGATACGGGCGATCCAGAGCTGGCGGAACACGCGCTTCTTGGTGCGGCGGTCACGGTAGGCATATTGCCCGGCCTTCATCACCGCTTCTTTGGCGATGCGGAAGACGTTGCCGCGGCGGCCGCGGAAGCCCTTGGCCAGGGCGAGAACTTTCTTGTGGCGGGCGCGAGCCGTTACACCACGTTTGACGCGAGGCATGTGATTACTCCTTGTTCGTCAGTTGATCAGATGCCACGGCCGGGCAACATGGCGGCCATCGAAACCATATTGGTCTCATGAACCGAGACGGCACCCCGCAGGTGGCGCTTGTTCTTGGTGGTCTTCTTGGTCAGGATGTGACGCTTGAAAGCCTGGCCGCGCTTGACGGTTCCACCGGGACGAACGCGGAAACGCTTCTTCGCTCCGCTCTTGGTCTTCATCTTGGGCATGTGAATGCTCCCTTTTTAGCTTGTGCTCGTGAGGCGCCGCGAATGCATTTCGCGTCTTGTTGGCCCCGAGCCACTTCTGTAGCGGCGAATCCTGGGGATCCGCCACGGGTGGAGAGCCAAAGGCTCTCCGTCATCGCCTCACCGGCGAATGGCCGATGAAGCTTTGATTTCCTAGACCGAAGCCGATTGAGGCGCTTCGGTCACGGGCTTTGCAGCCACTTTTCGCTTGCCGGGCGCGATCATCATGATCATCTGCCGGCCTTCCAGCTTGGGAAACTGCTCGACCACGATGATGTCGGCCAATTCGTCGCGAATGCGGTTCAACAGCGCCATGCCGATTTCCTGGTGCGTGATCTCGCGCCCCCGGAAGCGCAGCGTGATCTTGCACTTGTCGCCTTCGGCCAGGAAGCGCCGGATGTTGCGCATCTTGATGTTGTAGTCGCCGTCGTCGGTGCCCGGCCGGAACTTGACTTCCTTGATCTCGATGACCGTCTGCTTGGCTTTCGCTTCCGCCGCCTTCTTCTGTTCCTGGTACTTGAACTTGCCGTAGTCCATCAATCGGCACACCGGCGGATTCGCCGTGGCGGCAATTTCAACCAGATCCACATCGAGCTCGCCCGCCATTCGCAATGCTTCGCTGAGGCTGACAATGCCCAACGGTTCATTCTCGGGCCCCGAGAGGCGGACTTCCGGGGCCATGATTTCCCGGTTCAGGCGGTGCTTGCGTTCCTCGCGGTGGCGACGGTCGCGAAATTCAGTAGCGATGGTCCAAATCCTTCTAACAAGTTTGCTACAATATTTGTAGCGTAACCGGCACAATGGGCGCTGGCAAGAGCGTCATTTATTCAAAATCAGCTTTTGTCCTGGATGTCCTGGGCGGCTCTTTGGGAGAACGCCGCAAGGGGCATCACACCGAGGTCCTGGTTGCCCCGGGCGCGCACTGCGACAGCGCCTGCCGCCTTCTCTTTCTCGCCCACGACGAGGATGAAAGGCAGCTTCTGCATCGAATGCTCGCGTATTTTATACGTTATTTTCTCGTTGCGCAGATCAAGCTCAACCCTAAGCCCTTGATTTTGCAGCGTTTTGGCTACTTCCCGGGCGTAATCGGCCTGTGAATCGGTGATGTTGAGCACCACCACCTGGGTCGGAGCCAGCCACGCGGGCAACGCGCCGGCATGCTGCTCGATGAGGATGCCGATGAAGCGCTCCATGCTGCCGACGATGGCGCGATGCAGCATGACGGGGCGGTGCCGGGCCCCGTCTTCACCGACGAACTCGGCGTCCAGCCGTTCCGGCATGGAGAAGTCGACCTGGATCGTGCCGCACTGCCACTGCCGGCCGATCGCGTCTTTCAGCGTGTATTCGATCTTGGGCCCGTAGAAAGCGCCCTCCCCCGGCGCCAGCTCGAACTCGCAGCCGGAGCGGCGAAGGCTCTCCACCAGCGCGTGCTCTGCCTTGTCCCATGACTCGTCGGTGCCGATCCGCGCCTCGGGACGGGTCGCCACCTTGTAGATGATGTCGTTGAAGCCGAAGTCCTTGTAGACCTTCTGCAGCAGCGCCGTGTACGCGGTGCACTCGGGCAGGATCATGTCTTCCGTGCAGAAGATGTGGCCGTCGTCCTGGGTGAAGCCGCGCACCCGCATGATGCCGTGCAGGCCACCGGTGGGCTCGTTGCGGTGGCACTGGCCGAACTCGCCGTAGCGCAGCGGCAGGTCGCGGTAGCTCTTGATCCCCTGCTTGAAGATCAGGATATGGCCGGGGCAGTTCATCGGCTTGAGCGCGTAGTCGCGCTTCTCCGATTCGGTGGTGAACATGTTCTCGCGGTACTTGTCCCAATGGCCGGTTTTTTCCCACAGTGATTTGTCCAGCAGCTGCGGGCCCTTCACCTCCAGGTAGCCGTTGTCGCGGTAGACGCGGCGCATGTACTGCTCGACCTCCTGCCACACAGCCCAGCCCTTGGGATGCCAGAACACGACGCCGGGAGCGTGGTCGTCGATGTGGAACAGGTCCAGCTCGCGCCCCAGCTTGCGGTGGTCGCGTTTCTCCGCCTCTTCCAGCATCGTCAGGTACTGCTGCAGTTCATCCTTGGTCGCCCAGGCCGTGCCGTAGATGCGTTGCAGCATCTCGTTGCGGTGGTCGCCGCGCCAGTAGGCGCCGGCCACTTTCATGAGCTTGAAGAATTTCAACTTGCCGGTGCTGGGCACGTGCGGGCCGCGGCACAGGTCCTCGAATTTGCCCTCGCGATAGAGCGACACATCCTCGTTGGCCGGGATGCTGGCAATGATCTCCGCCTTGTAGTGCTCGCCCAGGCTCTTGAAGTAGGCCACGGCTTCGTCGCGCGGCAGCACGCGCCGGGTCACCGGCTCGTCCTTGGCCACCAGCTCGCCCATGCGCTTTTCGATGGCCGCAAGATCTTCCGGCGTGAAGGGCCGCTTGTAGGCGAAGTCGTAGTAGAACCCGTTCTCGATCACCGGGCCGATCGTGACCTGCGCTTCCGGGTACAGCTCCTTGACGGCATAGGCCAGCAAGTGGGCGGTGGAATGGCGGATGACGTCGAGGCCCTCCGGGTCCTTGGCCGTGACGATCGACAGCGGGCCGTCCTTGTCGATGACATGGCAGGTGTCCACCACCTTGCCGTCGATCTTGCCGGCCAGGGCAGCCTTGGCCAGGCCGGGGCCGATCGAGGCCGCGACCTCGCCTACCGTGACCGGGCCGGGGTATTCGCGTTGGGAACCATCGGGAAGCGTGACTTGAATCATGTGAAAATCCGGCAAACAGAAAAGCAAAAAGCGCGGCCTGTAGCCGCGCTTTTGCTGGAAAACTGTGGAGCTTCAGTGCACGCGACTACCCGGCCTCTAAAGGGCCGTGAAACCTTCCGGCGTAGTTCGCGGTGTCATAACCAGGGTGCCTTTCTCGCTCTTGTGCATGTGGAGAAGCCGATTTTAACCTGCCGGCACGTAGCCCACGCCGTTGCAGCGCGGGCAAGGCGTGATCACGGTCTGCTTCTCGACTTCGAAGTTCTCGTTGATGTTCTCGCTGTCGATGCGCAGCTCGCCGGTGCCACTGCAGTCTGCGCACTTGGCCTGGTTCAGCTTGCCCGCGTCGAACACGCCTGTTTTTTCGTTGGAAGCGCCCATCTGGCCCGTCCTTTGGAAATTGTTACAGGCACGACTCTACCTACGAAAGGCCCAAACGACAAACCCCGCCCCGGCAAACACCGGAGCGGGGCCGCAAGTTCCCGACCTTCAGGCGGGTTCTCGGCGCCAAAGAAACGTTATGCAGCCTTCTTCTCGTCGAAGAACTGCGCGTCTTCGGTCGAACCCTTCAGCGCGGCCGTGGAGGCGTTGGCTTCGATGGTGGTGGTGACCGAATCGAAGTAACCGGTGCCCACCTCACGCTGGTGCTTCACGGCCGTGAAGCCCTTGTCGGCGGCGGCGAACTCGGCCTGCTGCAGCTCGACGAAAGCCGTCATGTTGTTGCGGGCGTAGCCGTAGGCCAGGTTGAACATCGAGTAGTTCAGGCTGTGGAAGCCGGCCAGCGTGATGAACTGGAACTTGTAGCCCATCGCGCCCAGCTCCTTCTGGAACTTGGCGATGGTGGCGTCGTCCAGGTTCTTTTTCCAATTGAACGAAGGCGAGCAGTTGTAGGCCAGCAGCTTGCCCGGGAACTTGGCGTGGATCGCGTCGGCGAACTGCTTGGCGAAGGCCAGGTCGGGCGTGCCGGTTTCGCACCAGATCAGGTCGGCGTAGTCGGCATAGGCCAGGCCGCGGCTGATGGCCTGCTCGACGCCGTTCTTGCTGCGGTAGAAGCCTTCCACGGTGCGCTCGCCCGTGAAGAACGGCTTGTCGTTCTCGTCGACGTCCGTGGTGACGAGGTCGGCGGCTTCGGCATCGGTGCGGGCCAGCAGCACGGTGGGCGTGCCCATCACGTCGGCGGCCAGGCGCGCTGCCACCAGCTTGGACACGGCTTCGCGGGTGGGCACCAGCACCTTGCCGCCCATGTGGCCGCACTTCTTGGCAGCGGCCAGCTGGTCTTCGAAGTGGACGCCGGCGGCGCCCGCCTCGATCATCGACTTCATCAGCTCGAAGGCATTGAGCACGCCGCCGAAGCCGGCCTCCGCATCGGCCACGATGGGCGCGAAGTAATCGATGAAGCCTTCGTCGCCCGCGCTCTTGCCCTCGCTCCACTGGATCTGGTCGGCGCGGGTGAACGTGGCATTGATCTTCTTGACGACCTTGGGCACCGAGTCGACCGAGTACAGCGACTGGTCGGGGTACATCTCGCCATTGCTGTTGGCGTCGCCGGCCACTTGCCAGCCGGACAGGTAGATGGCCTTCAGGCCGGCCTTGACCTGCTGCATGGCCTGGTTGCCGGTCAGGGCGCCCAGCGAGTTGACGAAGGGCTCGGTATTGATCAGGTTCCACAGCTTCTCGGCGCCGCGCTTGGCGAGGGTGTGCTCGACCTGGAGCGAGCCGCGCAGCTTGACCACGTCCGCGGCGCTGTAGCCGCGCTTGATGCCCTTCCAGCGGGGATTCTCGGCCCAGTCTTTTTCGAGCTGGGCAATCTGCTGTTCGCGGGTCAGGTGGGTCCAGGATGTCGTCATGTGATTCACTCCGAAGTTGATGAAAGGCCGATGGCTGAACTTTAAGTCTTGTAGAAGACTTTGGGAGCCTCTTATGTCTTATAGAAGAGATATTTTTATTTGCAATAAGATCAACGACTTAGCGGTTTCATTTCTCAATGCGGAAAATAATTTCTTATATTGAGAAAATTTGACGCGACGCAGCATTCCCCTATCCCGTATTGCGAAATGCTCAATCACTTTTGTGAAATGAAGAGCCCGCGTTCTGCAGGCCGTTCGGGCATGATCCGGTCGTCTTGAAAACCCGCCCTCCCGCATGAGCCCCGGCCTGCATCGCCTGCTGGCGTATGCCTGCCTCGCCCTCAGCATGTCGCTGGTCGGCAGCTATGTCGCCTTGTCCAAGCCGTTGGCCGCTGCCATTCCGGTGTTGCTGCTGGCCTGGTTGCGCTTCGGCATCGGCGGGCTGGCCATGCTGCCGTGGCTGCGCAAGCCGGCCAGCGAGCCGCCGATGTCATCCCAGACCCGGCGGCTGGTGTTCCTCGAATCCTTCCTCGGCAACTTCCTGTTCTCCATCTTCATGCTGTATGGGGTCAGTTTGACCAGCGCCCTGTCCGCCGGCGTGATCATGGCCTCGATACCCGCCGTCGTCGCGCTGCTCAGCTGGGCCTTCCTGCGCGAGCGGATCGGCGGGCGCATCTGGCTGGCGATCGGATGTGCTGGCGCGGGCATCATCTTGTTGGCGGCCAGGCCGGACACGGGCGGTCAGGCGGGCGGCGCCGTCACGAACCCATCGCAGGCCGGACTGGGCAACCTGCTGCTGGTCGGCGCCGTGCTGTGCGAGGCGGCCTATGCCGTGATCGGCAAAAAACTGACCGGCGTGCTGGGGCCCAAGCGCATCACTTCGCTGATCAACCTGTGGGGCTTCGCCCTGGTCACGCCTTTCGGGGCGTACCTGGCCCTGAGTTTCGACTTCTCGGCCGTCCAGCCCGGCATCTGGGCGCTGCTGGTCTTCTATTCACTGGCGGCCAGCGTCTGGACGGTCTGGCTCTGGATGACCGGCCTGAAAGTGGTGGCCGCCGCCCAGGCGGGCGTGTTCACGGTGCTCCTGCCGGTGTCCGCCGCCGTGGTCGGCGTCCTGGTGTTGGGCGAGCAGCTCGGCACGCTGCAGCTGGCGGCATTCGCGCTGGCACTGACTGGCGTGGTGCTCGCCACCTTCCCAGTCAAAGCAAGGATGTAGCGCTCACCACGACGCCGTCTTCGTCGGCATAGAGCCAGTCACCCGGCCGCACGGCGACGCCCTGGATAGCGACGACCAGGTCGCGCTGGCCCTCGCCGCGCTTGACCGACCGCAGCGGCATCAGCGCCAGCGCCTTGACGCCGATGCCGGCTGCGCGCAGCTCGGCGGCGTCGCGCACGGCGCCGTCCACCACGATGCCGGCCCAGCCATTCTTCGCCGCGGCTGCCGCCAGGTTGCCGCCGACCAGCGCGCGTCGCACCGAAGCGCCGCCCTCGATCACCAGCACCCGGCCTTGCCCCGGCGAGTTCACGGCCTCGCGGATGCGCGAGTTGTCCTCGAAGCAGCGCACGGTGGCCACCGGCCCGCTGAAGGGGGCCGAGGCGCCATAGTCCTTGAACACCGGCGGCAGCACCCGGAAGGCACCGGAGGTGTCTTCTTCGTGGGCATCGCACAGATCGCAGGTGGCAAACGGCTGGGTCGTCATTTTCCGGTGACTTTCTTGATGGCTGGCTTGATGTTCTCGCGGCGCGCCGGCAGCACCGACGCGTTTTCGCGAGCGGCGTTGAGCACGATCGAGGTCGAGGTTTCGGTAAGGATACAAAACTTCGTGACCACCGCGTCGAGGTGCTCCACGTCGATCACGGCAATCTCCAGAATCCAGCTGTCCTCGCCGGTGACGTTCCAGGCGTTCACCACCTCGGGCGTCTGTTCGATCAGCTTGACCACGCGCGCGTATTCGACGCGGCCGACCCGCACGATCGCGCGGATGCCATAGCCCAGGCGCTGGTAATCGACCACGGCGCGGTAGCCCTTGATCACGCCATTGAGTTCCAGCTTGCGCACCCGCTCGGTGACGGCCGGCTGGCTCAGGTGAACCCGCCGGCCCAGTTCGGCCATGGTGATGCGCGCATCGCGCTGCAGCTCGGCCAGGATGCGGCCGTCGTGCAGATCCAATCCTGAATCTTCGGTCTTCATGGCAAATTGCTTTCATATCAAAGGTTCAATCGTTTTATCACCTTTAATCGTGCATGGAATCGGCGTCTTCGCCGATCTACGATGGACGCCATGAACACCGCCGTCCTGACCACCTCCGGCTCCCGCAAGGCCACCCTCCTCGTCCCCGCGCTCCTGGCCTGCTATCTGGTCTGGGGTTCGACCTACCTCGCCATTCGCCTGGCCCTGGACAGTTTTCCGCCGTTCTTCCAGATGGGAACCCGGTTCCTGGTTGCCGGCTTCATGCTGATGGGTTGGCTCGCCTGGCGTCGCCGGTCGCAGGCTGCCAGTCCGCAGCCGCTGCCCACCGGCGCCGAGTGGCGCAACGCGCTCGTCATCGGAACCCTGATGCTGGGCGGTGGCATGGGCCTCACGGCCGCCGCCGCCCAGCACATCGGCTCAGGCCTCATCGCCGCTTTCATTGCGGTGGTGCCGATGCTGGTGTGCGGCTGGGGCCTGATGTTCGGCCAGCGCCCGAGCCGGATGGAGTTGGCCGGAATGGCCGTGGGCCTGGCCGGTGTCCTGCTGCTGGTGCGCGGCGCCAGTTTTTCGGCTTCGACCGTCGGACTCGCCTGCATCGCGGCGGCCACGCTCGCCTGGTCGCTCGGCTCCGTGCTCTCGACGACCCGGCTGCCGCTGGCCCGAGGACCGATGGGCTTCGCCAGCGAAATGTTGTGCGGCGGCGCGGTGTTGATGCTGGTTTCTCTCGTGTTGGGTGAGCAGCCCGAGTGGCCTGCGCAACCGTTGGCCATTGCTGCATGGCTCTACCTGGTGGTGTTCGGCTCGCTCATCGCGTTCAGCGCCTACCTGTACCTGCTGGCCAATGCGTCGCCCGCGATGGCCACCAGCTACGCCTTCGTGAACCCGCTGATCGCGCTTTTTCTGGGGGTCGTTTTTGCCGCCGAGACAGTGACTGGCGGCGAATGGCTTGCCTGCGCCGTGATCCTTGCCGGCGTTTTTCTGATCTTCAGAGGGAAAACCGCTGCAAGCGCCGAGTGAAAAAGCGACACGCCCCAATGAAAAAAGCCATTTTTCGCTTGGAAACGCGATTTTTCTCCAGTAGCATCCGCAGTGCCAGCGGGGACGAATGCTGGAATGCAGGTCCCCGCAGGTGGTCAATCCAACTTCTAGAAGGAAATAATCATGGCAACTGCGAAAAAAGCTGCGGCGAAAAAAGCACCCGCAAAGAAGGCTGCACCGGCAAAGAAGGCCGCTGCAAAGAAGGCCCCGGCGAAGAAGGCCGCACCGGCCAAGAAGGCTGTCGCGAAGAAGGCCGCACCGGCCAAGAAGGCAGCGCCGGCGAAGAAAGCGGCTCCCGCCAAAAAGGCCGCCGCGAAGAAGGCTCCGGCCAAGAAGCGCACTCCCAACGCCGCGTTCATGAAGGCCCTCACCCCCAGCCCGCAACTCGCCGCCGTGGTGGGTCCGGCTCCGCTGCCCCGCACCGAAGTGGTGAGCAAGCTGTGGGCTTACATCAAGAAGAACAAGCTGCAGGACAACGTCAACAAGCGCATGGTCAACGCCGACGCCAAGCTGAAGGAAATCTTCGGCAAGGCCCAGGTGTCCATGTTCGAGATGGCCGGCCTGATCGGCAAGCACGTGAAGTAATCAGGCCTCGCCTGATCGTGCAAGGGCCGCTCTCGCGGCCCTTTCTCATGGTGAAGCCTGCGTCCTGACTGCGCCGGCCCTGATCGCACTCAAGGTGCCACGCGTGGTGATCACCTCCGCATCCAGCATCACTTCGATGAGCGTCCCCTGCGCCCGCGCCAGCGCCGCGGCGAACTCGGGCTCGAACTGCGCCGTGCGCGTGATGCGCACACCCGCGTAGCCATAGGCTCGCGCCAGCGCTGCGAAGTCAGGATTGGCCAGTGCCGTGCCGCTCACGTGGCTCGGATAGTTGCGCTCCTGGTGCATGCGGATGGTGCCGTACATGCCATTGTTGAGCAGCACGATGATGCTTTTGGCGCCGTGCTGCACGGCCGTGGCCAGCTCCTGCCCGTTCATCAGAAAGTCGCCGTCGCCGGCCATGGTCAGCGCTGTCCTGCCGCTCACGATGCTGGCGGCGATGCCCGCCGGCACGCCGTAGCCCATCGCGCCCACAGTCGGCGCCAGTTGCGTCTTGTGTCCCTTCACGAGGCCATGGTGCCGGAAGAACCGGTGCACCCAGCTGGCGAAGTTGCCGGCGCCGTTGGTGAGCACAGCGTCCTCGGGCAGCAGCCTCTGCATCACCGCGACAATGGCGGGCATGTCGATGTCACCCGGCAAGGCTTGCGGCAAGAGGTTGGCGACATAGTCCGCGTGTGCCGCCTCGGTCCAATCACCCCATGAAATTTCGGGCGGCGCCGCCAGCGCTTCGAGCGAACGTGCGGCTGCATTCATCGTCGCGTTGATCGCCAGGTCAGCCTGGTAGACCCGATTCAGTTCCTCGGCGCTGGCGTGGACATGCACCAGCTTTTGCTTCGGCTTCGGCGCCTCGATCAAGGTGTAGCCGCCGGTTGTCATCTCGCCCAGGCGAGGGCCGATCGCAAGGATCAGGTCGGCCGCCTGGATGCGGGCGGCCAGCTTCGGTGCGAGGCCGATGCCCACGTCGCCCGCGTACAGCGCGTGGTGGTTGTCGAAGGTGTCCTGGAAGCGGAAGGCATTGCCTACCGGCAGCTTCCAGTTCTCGGCGAAGCGCTGCAGTGCCTGCGCCGCCCGCGGCGTCCAGCCGCCGCCGCCGGCTATGACAAAGGGCTTCTTCGCCGCGAGCAGCAGTTCACGCAGCTCACGCAGCGACCCCGGATCGATCCAGGCCTGCACCGGCTCCACCCGCGCCAGCGGCCGGGCAGCCGTCGCACGCGTCAGCATGTCTTCGGGCAGGACCAGCACGACCGGACCCGGGCGCCCGTTCATCGCCGTGGCAAAGGCCCGCGCCACGTACTCCGGAATACGATCAGCCTCGTCGATGCGCTCCACCCGCTTGGCCATGCCTTTGGTGCTGGGGCCGAAGAAGCTGGTGTAGTCCACTTCCTGAAAGGCTTCGCGGTCGCGCTGGTCGCTCGCCACGTCGCCGACGAACAAAACCATCGGCGTCGAGTCCTGGAACGCGGTGTGCACCCCGATCGAAGCGTTGGTGGCGCCGGGGCCGCGCGTGACGAAGCACACGCCAGGGCGGCCGCTGAGCTTGCCATGGGCCTCGGCCATGAATGCAGCGCCGCCCTCCTGCCGGTTGACGATGAAGCGGATGCGCTCCTGGTAGGCGTGAAAGCCATCGAGTACGGCCAGGAAACTCTCGCCGGGCACACCGAATGCGTGGGTCGTCCCTTGCGCCACGAGGCATTCGACAAGGAGGTGGCCGGCGAGCTGTGTCATTGGCTTGACTTTATTAACGTTCTGGTGAATTATGAAACCATGAGCCGAGACCAGCCCCCAGCCACGGAAGAGCGTCTGCGCGATGCGGACCGCTCGCAGGCCACCATCTTAGCGGCGGCTCGCGACGAGTTTGCCGAGAGCGGCCTGGGTGGCGCGCGGATGGATCGCATCGCCGAGCGCGCAGGTTTGAACAAGCGCTTGATCTACTACTACTTCGATGACAAGGAGAAGCTGTTCCAGGCGGTGCTGGAGCAGGCCTACCTGGACATCCGGGCACGGGAGCGCCAGCTCAACTTGCTGGCGGTGCCCCCGCCCGAGGCCGTGCGCCGGCTGGTCGAGTTCACCTGGAACTACTACCTGGAGCATCCGGAGTTCATCACGCTCCTCAACAGTGCGAACCTGCATCGCGCGCGCCATCTGGACAACTCGGAGCGGGTGCGCGAAATGAACTCGCCGCTCATCGCCACGCTCGGCGAAGTGCTTGAGCGCGGTCGCAAAGAGGGCAGCCTGCGCGGCGGCGTCGACCCGGTGCAGCTGTACGTGTCCATTGCCGGACTGGCTTACTTCTACCTGTCCAACAGCCACACGCTGTCGGCCATCTTCGGGCGCGACCTGCTTTCGGCAAAAGCGCGCAATGAGCGCCTGGCGCACATGTGCGACGTCATCCTCGGCTATGTGCTGAGGGACTGATGTTCGCCCCCACGCTCACCTCGTTCGCTGCCCCCCGAGGGGGCCCAGCCCGCCTTGGGAGCGGCCCGGCGGCGGACTGAGCCGGCCACCCGCGGCGTTTCGCGCGCCGGCTTGCACGCGGATTTGGTCCGCACTACAATTCACCAGTCGGTTAATTAGCAGCTTCCATCCACAGGAGAGATCCCATGAAGTTCACCCGCCGCGCCGTTCTGGCCACGGTCAGCTGTATCGCCACCCTCGCACCCCTTGCCGCCAGCGCGCAGGCGGGATACCCCAACAAGCCGATCCGCGTGATCGTTCCCTTCGGCGCCGGCAGCACCACCGACATCATCGCCCGCGCCATCGCCGACAAGATGGGCCAGAGCATGGGCCAGCAGCTGATCATCGAGAACCGCGGCGGCGCAAGCGGCACCATCGGCCAGGCCGCAGTGGCCCAGGCCGCGCCGGACGGCTACACGATCCTGATTCACTCGTCCTCGCACACGGTCAGCCCGTCGACCTTCGCCAAGCTGTCTTTCGACACGCTGGGCGACTTCGCGGGCGTGACGCCGATCTCGAGCACGCCCAACGTGCTGGTCATCTCCCCCAGCAAGAACATCAAGACGCTGCAGGAGTTGCTGGCCGCGGCACGCGCCAAGCCCGGCAGCATGAACTTCGCCTCGGCCGGACAGGGAAGCGCCACTCACCTGAACGCCGAGAAGTTCAAGCTGGCGGCCAAGATCGATGCGACCAACATCCCGTTCAAGGGCTCGGCCGAGGCGGTGACCGAGGTGCTGGCCGGGCGCGTCGACTATTACTTCTCGCCGATTGCGCCGGTCATCGGGCAAATTCGCAATGGCCAGCTGCTGGCGCTGGCTGTCGGCTCGCCCAAGCGCGCGAGCGCCCTGCCGCAGGTGCCCACTACGGCCGAAGCGGGTGTGCCGGGTTCCGAATTCAATTTCTGGATCGGGATGATGGCGCCGGCCAAAACCCCGCGCGAGATCGTCAACCGCCTGCACGGCGAAGTGGTGAAGGCGCTCGCCACGCCCGAGGTGAAGGAACGGTTCGCAACCCTCGGAGCCGATGCATGGACGCTCACGCCCGATCAGTTCGACGCCTACATCCGCGATGAAATCAAGTCCAACGCCGTGCTGGTCAAGGCCGCCGGGCTGGACGTGAAGCAATAGAACAGCAGACCCGGACCAGCCGGCCCGAGCGCCGGCCATCTTGAAGGAATCGAAAGCCATGCCCACTCGCTCACTCGGAATCATCATGCACGGCGTCACGGGACGCATGGGCATGAACCAGCACCTGATCCGCTCCATCGTCGCCATCCGCGCGCAGGGGGGTGTGACCCTGTCGAACGGCGACAAGGTCATGCCCGACCCCATCCTGATCGGGCGCAACGCCGAGAAGATCGCTGCCCTCGCCAAGGCCCACGGCATCGAGCGCTGGGGCACCGACCTCGACGCTGCCCTGGCCAATGCGCAAGACACCATCTTCTTCGACGCCGGCACCACCCAGATGCGCCCGACGCTGCTGGCCAAGGCCATTCGCGCCGGCAAGCATGTGTATTGCGAAAAGCCGATCGCCACCAACCTCAACGAGGCGGTGGAGATCGCCAAGCTGGCCCAGCAATCGGGGCTGAAGCATGGCGCGGTGCAGGACAAGCTGTTCCTGCCCGGGCTGCGCAAGCTCGACATGCTGCGCCGCGCCGGCTTCTTCGGCCGCATGCTGTCGGTCCGGCTGGAGTTCGGCTACTGGGTGTTCGAGGGCGATCTGCAGCCGATCCAGCGCCCGAGCTGGAACTACCGCAAGGAAGACGGCGGCGGGATGATCCTGGACATGATGTGCCACTGGCGCTATGTGCTGGACAACCTGTTCGGCGAAGTGAAGGCTGTCTCGTGCATCGGCGCGACGCATATTCCGCAACGCTGGGACGAAGCCGGCAAGCCCTACGAGGCGACCGCCGATGACGCGGCCTACGCCACGGCCGAACTGGTCGGGCACAACGGCGAGCCGGTCATCGCCCAGATGAACATGTCTTGGGCCACCCGCGTGCGCCGCGATGACCTGGTGACCTTCCATGTCGACGGCACGCACGGCTCGGCCGTCGCGGGCCTGAGCTCATGCCGCGCGCAAAGCCGCGTGACCACGCCGCGCCCGGTGTGGAATCCCGACGAGAAGCAGATGATGAACTTCTTCGACCAGTGGCAGGAAGTGCCGGACACGCAGGTGTACGACAACGGCTTCAAGATCCAGTGGGAGCACTTCATCCGCCACGTGGTCGAGAACGAGCCCTACCGCTGGACGCTGCCCGAAGGGGCCAAGGGCGTGCAGCTGGTCGAGGCCGCGCTGCAAAGCTGGCAGGAACGGCGCTGGGTGGACGTGCCCGCGCTGAAAGTCTGAGGCGCAGCGCCATGGCCCTCACCCTGCAGCTCCCCACTTCCGACGGCAGCCTGGCGACCTATGCGTTGACAGGCGCCGAGCCAGTCAAGCCGGCCCGCGGCGTCCGGTTCAACCGTATCGCCTACTCCGCCGCGCACGTGGTGGCGGATCCGCTGGCGGCGATCGACCCGTGGCTTCAATCGGCGGTCGACTGGGACGCCACCATCGCCTACCGGCGCCATCTCTGGTCGCTGGGCCTGGGCGTCGCCGAGGCCATGGACACGGCACAGCGCGGCATGGGCCTGGACTGGACCACCTCGCTGGAGCTGATCCGCCGTTCGCTGGATGCCGCCCGCGACTTTCCGGGCGCGCTCGTGGCCAGCGGCTGCGGCACCGATCACCTGGCACCCGAGAGCGTGAAGAGCGTCGACCAGGTCATTGCCGCCTACGAAGAGCAGATGGCCGCCATCGAAAAGCTCGGCGGCAAGCTGATCGTGATGGCCAGCCGGGCGCTGGCCCGGGTGGCCGAGGGGCCGGCCGACTACGAGCGCGTCTACGGCCGCATCCTCAGCCAGGCCCGGCAGCCGGTGGTGCTGCATTGGCTGGGCGAGATGTTCGACCCCGCGCTGGCCGGCTACTGGGGTACCAGGGATACCGACGCAGCCATGGACACCGCACTGGGCATCATCGCCGCCCACGCCGACAAAGTGGACGGCATCAAGATCTCGCTGCTCGACAAGGACAAGGAAATCGCCATGCGGCGACGCTTGCCTCCTGGCGTGCGCATGTACACCGGCGACGATTTCAACTATGCGGAGCTGATCGCGGGCGACGGCCAGGGCAGCGAACCGACGCATGGCCATAGCGACGCGCTGCTGGGCATTTTCGACGCCATCGCACCGGCCGCGAGCGCGGCCCTCGCCGAACTCGCCCAGGGGAACCTGGAGCGGTTTCACGCCATCCTCGGCCCCACGGTGCCGTTGTCGCGCCATATCTTTGCGGCGCCGACGCGGTTCTACAAGACCGGCGTCGTCTTCATGGCCTGGCTCAACGGGCACCAGCGCCACTTCACGATGGTCGGCGGCCAGCAAAGCACGCGCTCGTTGCAGCACCTGGCACAGCTGTTTCGGCTGGCCGATGCGGCCAACCTGCTGGAGCAGCCCGATGAGGCGGTCCGGCGGATGAAGACGCTGCTGGCCCTGCACGGCGCCGAATAGCCATGCGCGACTTTTCGCATGATCATCGCTGGCTCTCCATCAACACCGCCACGGTTCGCAAGTCCCGCGGCCTCGAGTCATCGCTGACCGAGATCATCGACGACTGCGCCCGGCGCGGCATACGAGCGATTTCCCCCTGGCGCGACCAGGTGGCCGCCAGCGGCCTGGAAACAATTGCTCGCCAGATCAGGTCCCACGGCATGGAACTCTCCGGCTACTGCCGAGGCGGGATGTTTCCGTCAATCGATGCAAAGGGGCTGCTGGCCGCGCGCGATGACAACCGGCGCGCCGTCGACGAGGCCTGCGAACTCGGGGCGCGCTGCCTGGTGCTGGTGGTGGGCAGCCTGCCCGGCGCCCTGTCCGGCAAGCCGGCCCACAAGGACCTTGCGCTGGCGCGCAGCCAGGTGCGCGAAGGCATTGCGCAGTTGCTGGACTACGCCCGCTCGGCGCGCATGCCGCTGGCCATCGAGCCGCTGCACCCCATGTACGCGGCCGACCGTGCCTGCGTCAACACGATGGAACAGGCGCTCGATGTCTGCGACGACCTGGACCCGGGCCGGACCGGCGCCCTGGGGGTGGCGCTGGATGTCTATCACGTGTGGTGGGACCCGAAGCTGAAAGCGCAGATCAAGCGCGCGGGCAAGGACCGCCTGCTGGCGTTCCATGTGTGCGACTGGCTCACGCCCACGGCCGACCTGCTCAACGACCGCGGCATGATGGGAGACGGCGTCATCGACATCCCGCTGATCCGCGGCTGGGTCGAAGCCCAGGGCTTCGACGGCTACAGCGAGGTCGAGATCTTTTCAACGGCCAACTGGTGGCAACGCGAACGCGCGCAGGTGCTGGACACCTGCATAGAGCGGCACCGCAGCGCGGTCTGAAGAGCGGTTCGGGCAGCAGCGCTCGCCTGCCGGCTCAGGCCGGGCATGGCGAGCGGGTGACGGCTCAGCCCGCCGAGGTGTGGACCTGCAGCCCCGAGCGTACCGGCGTCACCGCTGCGCGGGTGTTCGCGGTGCCGAATTCGATTTCGCCGGACAGCTGGCCGCCCTCCTCGATCACCACCTTGCCGTAGCGCACGCGGCCCGTCACCTTGCCGGTGGCGTAGATCACCAGCTTCTGGCGCACCGTGAGGTTGCCTTCGAACTGGCCGCGGATTTCCGCGATGTCGATTTCGGCCGAGCCCTTGAACGAGCCGCGCTCGGAAATCTGGATCACGCGCGAATCCATCGTGGCCTCGACCGAGCCTTCCACCACGAGGGTGTCGCAATCGGTGATCTCGACGCCTTTGAGCTTGATGTTCGGGCCGACAGTCAGCTTGCTTTCGCCTTCTTGCACCGGCGCGCTGTTGGCGGCCGCAGCCGCGGGGGCGGCAGTGGCGGGCTGGGTCGGCGCCGTGCCAGCGGCAGCCGCCGCATTGGGACTGGCATTGTGCCGCTGGTTGTAAGCGTCTGGTTCGCGCTTGTTGAAGAAGGGGGATTGCAGTGCCATGATGTGTACTTCCTCTGAGTGGCGTTGAAAGAGCTGCCGATGCTACGGACGACCTGCATTACATGTTCACCCGGTTGAGCAAGATCGGTAACCAATATCGTTGTCCTGTACCGACGCGGCTTTTAGGCGGGTGAGACATATTTCCTGATTTGCGTAAAGAGCTGTTGCGGCGACGCAAACCCCGGGCGACCATGGCGGCAACCGAGGAGGCACCCGCATGACGACCCGCATTCGACTTTGGCTGCAGTTGGGCCTCGCGCTCGGGTGCGCGATGATGCTGTCCTTGCCGGCAGCGGCGCAGCCGGACGAAACCTTCGACACCAGCGCCGGCAATTTGCTGGTGGTGCTGCGCGAATCCGAGGGCGAAAACAAGCAGGACGAATCGCTGCAGCCCTTTGGCAAGGTGACGGCGCGCATGCCGGACGGCCGCCGCATCGAATTCGACACCAGCTGGTACCAGTACCTGGGCGACATGCACATCCGCCTGGTGTTCGATGGCGCCCAGACGATGCAAAGCGCCGCCCCCGATGACCTGGAGCGGTTGCGCCTGAGTCCGCAGGAGGCGCTGGACCTCGCGGTCGACAACCTGCGCCGGGTCTATGGCGCACCGGCGGCCAAGCCCTGGAGCGGCGGCCTGATGCAGGTCCAGGGCCGATCGGCAGACCTGACCAGCAGCTACTTCCTGGATCGCGAATTCTGGCTGCGCCAGCAAGCGCGCTATCCGCAGGGGCTCGTAGTAGCCGTTCCGCGGCGTGGCGGCCTGGTGTACGCGCCGGCTTCGGACGAAGCCGCCGTTTCCGCATTGAGGTTCAGCGCCGCCGCCCTGTACGCCGGCGGGCCGGGCACGCGGCTTTCGTCGGCGCTGTACCTGTTCAGGGATGGCCAGTGGTCGGTCTTCCAGCCGCCGCAGGCGCACTAGCGCGCCCCTGCTTCACCGGGGCGGCACAGCCAGCCGGCCGGCCACCTCGAAGCCGCCGCCCGCCTGCGGCGTGACGACCAGCATCTCGGCGGTGCCGAGCGAGCTACCGGCGAGGGCCATGATGGTCGAGCCATGCGACACCAGCACCCGGTTTCCCGTGGCGGGCCGGGCCGCCACCAGCGCCTTCATCTGCGCCACTTGCCGGCCGCCGGGGTCGCCGCGCCCGAACAGGTTGCCCAGCGCCGGCGACACCTCGGGGGTCATGCCGAAGGCCAGGCGCGCGGTTTCCAGGCAGCGGCACCAGGGGCTGGAGATCAGCTGGGCCACCGCGACGCCGCGCTGGCGGAACGCCTCGCCCACTTGCCGGGCATGGGCACGCCCCGCGTCGCTGAGGTTGCGCTGCGTGCCACAGTCCTCGAGCTGCATGCCCTGCGGATCGCCCACGCCCGGCGTGGTCACGGCATGCCGCATCAGCACCACCTGTCCGCCTGCCTTGAGCAAGGCCCAGAGCGCCTCGTCGGCGCGCGCTGCGGCCGGGTTGCCCGCCAGCCAGCCTGTCGAAAGCGCAGCGAGCACGTGGCGGCGTTGCATGGCGAGCCTGGCTCAGAAGCTGACCGTGTAGGGTGCGCCGCGGAAACGCAGGACCGCCGTCTTGGCCCTGATTTCCTCCAGCACGACACCGGCGCCGACTTCGCTGCCTTCGTTGAACACCTGGCCGTTGACGATCAGCATGCGCTGGGCCGGATTGGTGGAGTACACGCCGCCGCTGATCACGAGCTTGGGTGCGTCAGCGGGGAGACCGGCCACCGGCGGGGAGGGAGGCGCCGGCGGCGCCGGGGGCAGCGCAGCGCGTCCGGGTGCGCTGACGGCAGGCCGGGCGGGCGCTGCCGGGCGCATTGCGGGCGCAGCCGGGGGGGCCACGCCGGCCGGCGGTGCCGCGGAGCCAGGGCCGGGGAGTGGAGCCGCGGTGCCAGGCACGGGGGGTGGGACGGCCGGGGCCGGCACGCCGCCAGACGCTGGTGCGGTGTTGGCGCGGGGTCCGGTAGGGCCAGGTTGAGCCGTCATGCCGGGCGCGCTGGCGCTCTCGGCAGGCCGCGGTCCGCCGCGCATCGGCGGCTGCGGTGCGGCGGCGACTTCGGGCGCCGGCGCGGCAACCCGGCGGATGGGCGCGGGCGGCTCGATCGCAGGGGCCGGTGCGGGAGGTGGCGCCGGTGGCTGCACGGCGGTTCCCACCACCGGCGCCGGCTGCGTGGTCACCGGCATCGAGGGCGCGGCCACGGCCACGGCTTCACCGACCTCGGCGCGAGCAGGTGCCGCAGTCTCTTGGCTGTCCTTGCTGAAATACCAGCCGGCCGAGGCAAGCGCGGCCAGGCCCATGGCCCCCGTTGCCCAAAGCCAGGCCCGTTGTCCTTCACTGGGTCTGGTGGGCGCCGGTGCGCCCCGCAAGGGCTGGGCGTGGATGCCGCGCGTGGGATCGCGTTCGCGCTGTGCATCGGCTTTTCGAAGGGCGTCGAGGATGTAGGACATGGCGGGGTCAGGGTTCGGTGCGCAGGCGCGGCTCGTCGACGCCTGCCGCACGATTGAGTTGCATCAAGGTCAGCGGGCCGGGCTGCCCGTCGCCGGGCAGGCCCTGCGCCAGCTGGAAAGCCCTTAGCTGCGCCCGCAGGCGCCCATCGAGCGCAACCGGACCGGCGGGCGGCGGCTCGCCGCTCCACGAGGCCAGCCGCATTGCGATCCAGTCGACGATTTCGCCCTTGCCCTCGGGCAGCCGGCCGGCATACCCGGGCGGCGACCGCCACAAGGTGGCGAAGTCTCCCCGCCAGCGAGCCGCCAGCGCGGGCAGCGTGACAGTCTGCTCGGTTCCCGCCGCGCGCAAGGTGGCGGTGTCGCGGGTGAGCGCGGTGAGCAACGCATAGCTTGGCGATCCGCTGTCGGCGTCGAGCTTCAGGATGCCCGGGCGCCCGAGTTCCCGAATCAGCGCCAGGCTGAGATTCTTGTCGAAGCAATGCAATTGCTGCTTGGAGAGCGCCCTGCAGGGTTCGCCCTCGCCGGCCTGCGCATCCCAGGCCTGCGCCAGTTCGCGCCAGGCCTCGTCTTCGCGGCGAAGCAGCACCGGCGCGGCCGCAACTGCGTCGGGTCGAGACGCTGCCGGCGGCGGGCTGGGCGTGGCGACGGCGGCCGCCTGCGCCGATGGCGTCGAGGCCTGGGCCACGACTGGCGTTGCGGCCGGCTCCTGCATGAAGTGGCTGGCCGCGGCGAACACCCCCACACCCGCCGCCAACCCCAACGCCAGCACGGCCGGCGCATGACGCCACCTGGCCGGTGCCGCCATAGGCGCGTCGAACACTTCGGCCGCGGCTTTGTCCACCGTGGCGCGATCGACCGCGCCCCGGCCATTGGCGAAGGCGCCCAGCAAGGCACGGTCACACAGGAGGTTGATGCGCCGGGGCACGCCGCGCGACATCTGGTGGATGCGCTGCAGGGCCTTGCGCTCGAACGGCAGGGGGCGGTCCAGCCCGGCCACCTCGAGCCGGTGCTGGATGTATTGGGCGGTCTCGGCCGGTGTCAGCGCATCGAGGTGAAAACGGGCGATCACCCGTTGCGCCAGCTGCTCCAGTTCCGGTCGGGCCAGCATGCTGCGCAACTCGGGCTGGCCGATCAGCACGATCTGCAGCAGCTTGCGTTCGCGGGTTTCCAGGTTGGTGAGCAGGCGCAACTGCTCCAGCACTTCAGCCGACAGGTTCTGCGCCTCGTCGATGATGAGGACGTTGTTGCGCCCGCCCGCGTGTGCCCGCAGCAGGAAGTCGTTGAGCGGGTCGAGATAGTCCTTCACCGTGGGCGGCAGCAAGTCCTTGCGCGGCACCGTGATGTGAAATTCGTCGCAGATCGACTGCAGTAATTCGACCACCGTCAACTTCGGATTGAAGATGTAGGCGACGTTGCAATTGGCGGGGACCTGCTCCAGGAACAGGCGGCACACGGTGGTTTTGCCGGTGCCGATCTCTCCGGAAAGCAATACGAAACCCCCGCCCCCGCCCAGGCCGTACAGCAGGTGTGCCAGGGCCTCGCGGTGGCGCTCGCTCATGAAGAGGTAGCGCGGATCGGGGGCGATGGAGAACGGCTCGTGCTTCAGGCCGAAGTAGGCGGCATACATAGACGGAAGGATACCCCCAGCGCAGCCTCGGCCGGGTTGGCGCCTCGCACCCGATTGCCCAGTTGAAGAGCTGGCGAGTGAGTTGAACCCGATCAGGCCGCAGCCAGCACCGTTCGGCGCACCCGCCGGACGTTGAAGGCGCTGCTGATCAGCACGGCCTGCATGAACACCAGCCCCAGCCAGACACCCTGGTACTGCTGGTGATCCATCAACGCGCCGAAAACGAGGGGCGCCAGCGCCTGCCCGATGTCCAGCCCCGAATAGACGATGCCGTAGACCCGTCCGGTCGAATTCTCAGGCGTGGATTTCTTCACCAGCAAGTCGCGCGAGGGGCCCGCGATGCCGCTGGCAAAGCCCATGGCCCCGAACAGGACCGGCACGGCCAACGCGTGGACGGAACCCAGCGCCATGTAGAGCGCGACCACGGCGGCCATGCCGAAGCCCACGCCCACGATCTGTTCGCAGCGGGCCGGATCGGCGGCCAGGAAGCCACCCAGCAACATGCCGCCCGCGCTGCAGACCATGTAGACCGTCAGGCACATCGCGGCCAGCGCCACCGGCACGCCGTGCAACTGGCGCGCCGCCTCCGGCGCGAAGGCCTGGATCACGCTCAGCACCACCGCGTAGAAGAAGAAGAACGCGAAGCACATCCAGACTGCCGGAATCCGCAGGAAGTCGAAATTGCCCTCGGCGCGCGCACCCCCCGCATCGGATCCAGCCGGCGCGGCAACGGCGGCCGGCAACGCGAGCCGCTCGCGATAGACCCACAGCACGGCCAGCACGGTGAAGGCCAGCACCCCGGCGCCCATCAGGGCCACCCGCCAGGAAAACGCGATGGCCAGCGGCACCAGCATGGCCGGGGCGAGCGCCCAGCCCAGGCTGCCGGTGATGCCGTGGAAGCTGTAGGCATGCCCCAGGCGAGGCGCGCTGACCTTGCGGTTGAGCAAGGTGTAGTCCACCGGATGGAACACGCCGTTGCCGACGCCGGCCACCACCGAAAAAAGCGCCATCACCCAGTAGTTCGGGCTGAAGGCGAAGCCGAAGGCGGCCACGCCCAGGAGCGACAGGCCACCGAACAGGATCGGCCGGGGGCCGTAGCGGTCGACCAGGAAACCCGAGGCCGCCTGAACGCCGCAGGAGACAACGAAAAACACCGTCATGAGGAAGCCGAGTTCGGTGTAGCTCGCGTTGAGCGCCTCCTTCAGCCAGGGGAACAGCGGAGCCAGCAGCAGCTGGCTGAAATGACTGATCAGGTGGCCCAGCCCCACCAGGCCGATCACGCCGGCATCCCGGCGCAGGCTGGCGGGCGGCATCGCGTTCGCGGTTGTCGTGCTCATGGAGCGATCGTAGCCAGGCAGGCTCTTTCTGAAATGCGACAAAACGACAGCTTTCTGCGAAAATCGGTCACGCCCGCCCCGCCTTCGGCCCGTTGAAATCCGAGCCCCTGCTCATGCGCCTCAATCGATCCCTGATCACGCCCATCGGCGACACCGACCCTTTTCGCCCGAGCCGGCAGCGCCCGGTGCGGGTGCGCGCCCGCTCGATGGCCGCGGACACCCACTTCGAGCCGCACAGCCACCCATGGTCGCAGCTGGCTTATTGCGCCAGCGGCATCGTGCAGGTCACCGCCGAGCAAGGCGCGGCGGGCGGCAGGGAGGTGACCTACATCGTGCCGCCGTCGCGCGCCGTATGGATCGCACCCGGCGCCCGCCATGCCGTCCATGTGCTCGAAGACGCGCAGTTTCGCACCCTGTACATCGACGCATCGGTGACGCCTTCGGAATGGCAGGGCTGTCGGGTGATCGTGGTCACGCCCTTGCTGCGGGAACTGGTGCAAGCGCTCGAGACGCCGCTGGGCGCCGCGCTGCCTCGGGCGCGCGAAGAGCGGCTGAGCGATCTGGCGCTCGACGAGATCGCCCATGCGGACATCCAGGCGCTGGGCGTTCCGCTGCCCCGCGCGCAGGCCGGGGACAAGCGTCTGCGGGCGCTGTGCGAAGCGGTGCTGCGCGCGCCGGCCGAGCGGGCGACGCTGGCCGACTGGGCCGGCCAGGTCGGCGCCAGCGAGCGCACGATGGCGCGCCTGTTCCGCGACGAACTGGGCACCAGCTACCAGCAGTGGCGCCATCAAGCGATCCTGGCCCATGCCCTGCCGATGCTGGCGCGGGGGGTGCCGGTCAGTCACGTAGCCGCGTCGAGCGGCTACGCCAGCGACAGCGCATTCACCGCGATGTTCAAGGCCGCCATGGGCCAGCCGCCCAGCCAGTTTCAGGGGCGAGGTTGAGCGTCTGCGCCGTGGCTAAGGCCACAGCGTGCGCATCGCTTCACGCATGCGCTGCGCCATCATGGGCAGCGGCCCGTCTGCGAGCGCTTGCCGGCCGCCGACGAAAACCTGGCTGAACCGCGTCTCGGGGCTGGAGAACACCAGCGCATCGAGCAGGTGATCTTCGGGTACGCCCAGCAGTTCCGGCGCGGCCATGTCGATCACGACAAAGTCGGCGAGCTGGCCCGGCGCCAGCCCGGCCAGCGGCAGGCCGGCCGCGGCGGCGCCGCCTTGCAGTGCCCCCTGGAACAAGGCCGCCGCACTGCTCTCGCACAACGCGGCACGCGCCGCCACGTTGCGCTGGCGCAAGTGCAGGCGCTGCGAGTACTCCAGCAGCCGCAGCTCTTCACGCCAGCTTCGCGACACATGGCTGTCCGAGCCGATCGACCAGTTGCCGCTCTGGCCGAGCCAGGACGGCAGGTCGAAGATGCCGTCGCCCAGGTTGGCTTCCGTGGTGGGACACATCACGATCGAGGCACGCCGGGTCCGCAGGCTCTCCAGTTCCGCTGCCGTGCACTGCGTCGCATGCACCAGGTTCCAGCGCTCGTCCACCTCGACCTGGGCCAGCAGCCATTCCACCGGGCTGCGGCCGTGCTGGGCGATGCAGTCTTCCACCTCGCGCCGTTGTTCGGCGATGTGGATGTGAATCGGCATCGCCTTCGCCGCGGCTTCGACTTCGCGCAGGGCTTGCTCGCCCACCGCGCGCAACGAGTGCAGCGCCATGCCGCGGCTGACGCGGGCGCTCACGCCGGCTTGGCGGACGGCCTCTTCACCGATGCGCAGCAGCGACTCGGGCGTCCCGGCAAAACGCCGCTGCTCGTCGCCCAGGTTCCGGGCGCCAAAGCCCGAGCGCATGTACAGCGCCGGCAGCAAGGTGAGTCCGATCCCTGCTTGCCGCGCGGCCCGCACGAGCGCCAGCGACATTTCGGCCGGATCGGCGTAAGGCCGGCCATCGATGTCGTTGTGCAGATAGTGGAACTCGCAGACCTGCGTGTAGCCGGCCTTCAGCAGCTCGGCATAAAGGTAGGTGGCGATAGCCTCCAGCTGGTCGGGCGTGATGCGGTTGGCGGCGCTGTACATGCGGTCGCGCCAGCGCCAGAAGTCGTCCTCGCCACCCAGGCTGCGTTCGGTCAAGCCCGCGATGGCGCGCTGGAAAGCATGGCTGTGCCCGTTGACCAGACCCGGCAGCACGGCGCCAGGCAGCAGCGACGCGCCTTGCCGCGACTCGGCCGAGGCGTGTGGCGCAATGCGGCTCCAGCGGCCATCCGGGCCCACCTCCAGCAACACATTGCGGGCCCAGGCGCCGTTGACCCAGGCAAGAGCGGCCTCATAGCGATGCGGCTCAGTGCCCATACAGCGCCCGGCAGGCCGCGAGCGCAGCCGACATCATGTCGCGGATCACCGGCTGGATTCCAGAGGCCAAGGCACTGATGTACTCGTAGGGCGCTGTCTCGCTCATATACAGGCCTTGGCACATTTCCAGCTGGACCGCGTGGACGTGCGCTTTCGGATCGCCGTAGTGCCGTGTGATGTAGCCTCCCTTGAAGCGGCCGTTCACGGCCTGGCTCACGTCGGCGTAGCGGCGGGCCGCGTCGGCCGCTGCCTGGGCGATCGCCGGATGCGCGCTGGCGCCGTCCGCCGTGCCGATGTTCAGGTCGGGCAGCACGCCGTCGAACAGCCACGGAATCTGCGAACGGATGCTGTGGGCGTCCCACAGCAGCACGTAGCCGTGAATCGACCGAAGCCGGTCGAGCTCGTCCCTGAGCGCCCGGTGATAAGGCTCCCAATAATGCGCCAGCCGGCGTTCGCGCTCGGCAGCCGTCGGCTCGCGGCCCTTGACATACAAGGGATCGCCATCGAAAAAGCTGTTGGGACACAGGCCGGTGTTGGAGGCGCCGGGATACATGGGGGTGTCCTGCGGCGGCCGATTCAGGTCAATGACATAGCGCGCGTAGCGCGGCCGCAGCACGCTCGCGCCGAGCGCCGGCAAACAGTTGTAGAGCCGGTCGAGATGCCAGTCCGCATCTTCGACCTCGAGGGCGCGCGGCACATAGTCGCCGCGCAGCGCCTCGGGGATGTCGGTGCCGATGTGCGGCATGCTCACCAACAAGGGCGCGGTGCCCCGGTTCAGGATCAGGGTCATCTCGGTTGGCCTCCGAAGATCGTTGCCACATGGGGATTGAAGCCCATGGGATAGGCGAGCTGCGCCGGCTCGCGCACATCCCAGAGGACGAAGTCGGCGCGCAGGCCCGGCGCCAGCACGCCGCGGTCGGGAAGGCCCAGCGCCCGGGCAGCATTGCGGGTGACGCCGGCCAGTGCTTCCTGCGGCGTCAATCTGAACAGCGTGCAGGCCATGTTCAGCATCAGCAGCAAGGAGGTGCAGGGCGAACTGCCCGGGTTGCAGTCGGTGGAAATCGCCATCGGCACCGCATGCCGGCGCAGCAGTTCGACAGGTGGCAGCCGGGTTTCGCGCAGGAAGTAAAACGCCCCCGGCAACAGCACGGCCACGCTGCCCGCCTGCGCCATGGCCCTCGCCCCTTCCTCGCTCAACCACTCCAGATGGTCGCAGCTCAAGGCATCGAAGCCGGCCGCCAGCGCGGCGCCGCCGCTGTCGCTGAGCTGTTCGGCATGCAGCTTGACCGGCAAGCGCAGTACCGCAGCGGCTTCGAACACGCGCCGGGTCTGTGCCGGGCTGAACGCGATCCTTTCGCAGAACGCATCCACCGCATCCACCAGCCCTTGCGCGTGCAACAGCGGCAGCATTCTCAGCACCTCATCGAGGTAGGCGTCGGTGCGCCCGCTGAACTCCGGCGGCACGGCATGCGCGCCGAGGAACGTGGTGCGAATCTCGACCGGTTCCAACGTGCCCAGCCGGCGCGCTGCGGCCAGGCACTTCCGCTCGTGTTCCAGCGACAAGCCATAGCCCGACTTGATCTCCACCGTGGTCACGCCTTCGGCCATCAGCGCGCGCAACCGCAGCCGGCTTTGCGCCAGCAGGCTGTCTTCATCCGCTTGCCGTGTCGCCTGCACCGTGGACGCGATGCCGCCGCCGGCACGCGCAATATCCTCGTAGCTCGCGCCTTCCAGCCGCAGTTCGAACTCCTGCGCGCGATCGCCCGCGTAGACCAGGTGGGTGTGGCAGTCGATCAGGCCGGGCGTGACCAGCGCGCCCGCGCAGTCATGCACCGTTTCGCAGCGCGCCTGCAGAGAGGCCGGCAGGCCGGCGCGTGGTCCGATCCAGGCCAGCCAGTCACCCTCGGTGGCGATGGCGGCATCCTCGATCAGCCCGCAAGGCCGGTCCGCGCTGACTTGCATCGTCGCTGCGCGGCAATGGGTCCACAGCTGCACCGTCATGGTTCGATCTCCATCCAGAGTGCGTCCTGGGCGGTGAGCTGCACCGACCCGTCCGAGTCGAGTATGCGCCAGGCCAATGTGCTTGGGGCGATGCGCAGGCGCTCGCCACCGCAAGCCAACATCGCCTCAGTACCATGCGCGTAAACCGCCAACAGTGTTCGGGACTTGACGTCCGCGCTGCGCGATCCGCTCACGCGCTGCATGCGGGCATTGCCCTGCCGGAGCATCAGGTTGAAGTCTTGCGTTGCGCCGTGCAGCAACTCGCATTGCGCATCGGCGGCGCCGTCGAACTGAAATGGCGCTTGTTGCCCAGTCAGCTCATGGACCTTACCGTCCACCCGCAACCGGACCCCAGCGCCCGACAGCACCGCAAACCAGCGCCGGACGCCGGGAAAACGCGAGAACGGCCCGTCGCGCACCACGTCGGCGACCGACAGGCGCACTGTCCAGTCGTGTGGGGCCGGCCAGGTCAACAGCTCCCGAGTGACGCCGCCGCCGTTGCGCCACGGCGAAGGCGCGACTTCGTCCACGCCAACGCGATTCCATGTCATGGGGAAGGTTCCGGACGACGCGTCTTGAGATTCGGCTTCGCGACGACCCGGCGGTTCATGCCTGGAACTTTCCCGCGAAGCTGTAGCGTGTGCCGGGGTACACCAGCCGCGCCACGCTGGCCACGTGGGCACCGCTGACGGTGCGCCTCATCATCGCCAGGCAGGGCTCGTTTCGCTTGATGCCCAGCTCCTTCGCCTCCTCAACCGTGGGCAGGCAAGCCTCGATGGCATAGCTGGCTTCGGTGAGCGGCGCGTGGCGCAGCAGATGCAGCGTCGGCGACATGACGGTGAAATCGGTTTCGAGGTATTGCGGAGCGGCAGCCGGGTTGACGTAGCGGTCCTCATACTGGATGGGCACGCCGTTCTCCATGTGGATGAGTATGGTGTGAAAGACCGATGCCCCGCTGCGCAAACCCAGGGTCTGCGCAAGCTCGGCAGTGGCTTTCACCCGCTCGCTGCGCAGCACCCGGGTGGTGTGAATGTGGCCGCGTTCGACCACCTCTTCGCGGATGTCGCGAATGGTGAGCCGCGAGGAAATCCTGTGCAGTTGCGCCACCCGCGTGCCCGAGCCCTGCACCCGGTTGACGAGCCCGTCGCTCGCCAGCTCCCGCAGCGCCCGGTTGACCGTCATGCGGCTGATGCCGAACTGCTGCATCAGCGCTGCCTCGCTGGGCACGGGATCGCCGGGGCGCCACTCACCGCTGCCGATGCGCTGCTTGATGAAGGCCTTGACCTGCTCGTAGGCAGGCATTTCTTTCTCTGCCATGACCGAAAGCTTACCCCAGTTGACACAAGTTGTATAGACAACTAGGATGCGGCCGATCGAAGGAGCCGTTTGATGTCCGATCCGTCGCGAAGCCCTTTTCTGGAGTCCAAGGCGCGCGCCGTGCGAGCGCCACAGGGCGCTGCCCTGTCCTGCGCCAACTGGCAGATCGAAGCCGCCTTCCGCATGATCCAGAACAACCTGGACCCGGCCGTGGCCGAGAACCCGGACGAACTCGTCGTCTACGGCGGCATCGGCAAGGCCGCGCGCAACTGGCCCTGCTTCGACGCCATCCTCGACTCGCTGCGCAAGCTGCAGCCCGATGAAACGCTGCTGGTCCAGTCGGGCAAGCCGGTGGGCATATTCCGCACCCACGAAGGCGCGCCCCGGGTGCTGATCGCCAATAGCAACCTGGTGCCTAAATGGGCCACCTGGGAACACTTCAACGAACTGGACCGGGCCGGCCTGATGATGTTCGGACAGATGACGGCCGGCAGCTGGATCTACATCGGCACGCAAGGCATCATCCAGGGCACCTACGAAACCTTCGCAGAGTCGGGGCGGCAACACTACGGCGGCGATCTCGCGGGACGCTGGGTGCTCACCGCCGGCCTTGGCGGCATGGGCGGCGCGCAACCGCTGGCAGCCTCGTTCGCCGGCGCCTGCTCCCTCAACATCGAGTGCCAGCAAAGCCGCATCGATTTTCGCCTGCGCACCAAGTACCTGGACAAGCAGGCCAGGGACCTCGACGAAGCGCTCGCGATGATCGAGCACCACACTTCCCGCAAGGAGGCCACGTCGATCGGCCTGTGCGGCAACGCGGCCGAGATCGTGCCCGAGCTGGCCCGCCGGGCCCGGGCCGGCGGCATCCGCCCCGACATCGTGACCGACCAGACGTCCGCACACGACATCATCAACGGCTACCTGCCGATCGGCTGGACGGTGGCGCAGTGGCAGGCAGCGCAGAAAGATCCAGCGCAGCACGCGCAGCTCACGCAAGCGGCCGGCGAATCTTGCGCGGTCCATGTCAAGGCCATGCTCGAATTCCACGCCATGGGCATCCCCACGGTGGACTATGGCAACAACCTGCGCCAGGTCGCCCAGGATTTCGGCGTGGCCGATGCCTTCGCCTATCCGGGCTTTGTGCCCGCCTATATCCGCCCGCTGTTCTGCCGCGGCGTCGGGCCGTTCCGCTGGGTCGCGCTGTCCGGCGACCCGGAGGACATCCGCAAGACCGACGCCAGGATGAAGGAGCTGTTCCCCGACAACAAGCATCTGCACCAATGGCTGGACATGGCCGATCAGCGCATCAGCTACCAGGGGCTGCCGGCGCGCATCTGCTGGATCGGCCTGGGCGAGCGGCACCTGGCGGGCCTGGCCTTCAACGAGATGGTGAAGAGCGGCGAGCTCAAGGCGCCTATCGTGATCGGCCGCGACCACCTGGACAGCGGTTCGGTCGCCTCGCCCAACCGCGAAACCGAGAGCATGAAGGACGGCAGCGATGCCGTGAGCGACTGGCCGCTGCTCAACGCGCTGCTCAATACCGCCAGCGGCGCGACCTGGGTCAGCCTGCACCATGGCGGCGGCGTGGGCATGGGCTACTCACAGCATGCCGGCGTGGTCATCGTGTGCGACGGCACCGCGGAGGCCGCGGGCAAGATCGAGCGGGTGCTGTTCAACGATCCGGCCACCGGCGTCATGCGCCACGCCGATGCGGGCTATGAGGACGCAGTGGCCTCGGCGCGTGAACACCATCTCAAACTGCCGATGCTGGGATGAGCGTGGTCGCCCCCGAAATCATCGTTCCCGGAAAACTGGGCCTCGCACAATTGCAGCGCCTGTGCGGCAGCGACCGCGTGCCCGTCGAGCTCGACCCCGCCTGCCGCGCCGGGGTGCGTGCCAGCGCCGAACTGGTGCGCCGGGCCACCGAGGGCGACGCCCCGGTGTACGGCGTCAATACCGGCTTCGGCAAGCTGGCCACGACCCGCATCGCCCGCGAAGACCTGGCGGTGCTGCAGCTCAAGCTGCTGCGCTCGCACGCCGTGGGTGTCGGCGAACCGCTGACCGAACAGGTGGTGCGGCTCGTCCTGCTGCTGAAGGCGGCGAGTCTCGCGCGCGGTTTTTCGGGCGTGCGCGAGGAGGTCATCGACACCCTGCTAGCGCTGCACAACCAGGGCGTGACGCCGGTGATTCCCTGCCAGGGCTCGGTCGGCGCGTCGGGTGATCTGGCACCCCTGGCCCACTTGTGCCTGCCGCTGGTCGGCGAAGGCGAGGCGATGTTGCAGGGCGAGCGGATGCCCGCCGCCCATGCGCTGGAGCGCGCGGGCATCCGGCCCATTCAGCTCTCGGCGAAAGAAGGCCTCGCCTTGATCAACGGCACCCAGGTGTCGACCGCATTGGCTTTGGATGCGCTGATGGCCACCGACCGGCTGTTCGAGGCCGCGGTGGTCTCCGGGGCGCTGACGCTGGACGCGGCGCGCGGCAGCGACGGGCCGTTCGACCCGCGCATCCACGCAGTACGGGGCCAGCCCGGGCAGATCGATTGCGCGGCGGCGTACCGCGCGCTGATGGTCGGCAGCGAGATTCGCAAGTCGCACCTGGACAACGACGACCGCGTGCAGGACCCCTACAGCCTGCGCTGCCAGCCGCAGGTCATGGGCGCCTGCCTGGACCAGATGCGCTATGCGGCGCAGGTGCTGGTGCGAGAAGCCAACGCCGTCACCGACAACCCGCTGGTGTTCGCCGAGCAGGGGCAGATGGTGTCGGGCGGCAACTTCCACGCCGAGCCGGTGGCGCTGGTCGCCGATGCGCTGGCCGTCGCAATCGCCGAGATCGGCGCCATCACGGAACGCCGCATCGCGATGCTGGTGGATACCGTGGTGTCGCGCCTGCCGCCTTTCCTGGCGCCCGAGGCCGGCCTGAACTCCGGCTTCATGATCGTGCACGTCACGGCCGCGGCGCTGGCCTCCGAAAACAAATCCCTGGCGCACCCCGCCAGCGTGGACAGCCTGCCGACCTCGGCCAACCAGGAAGACCATGTGAGCATGGCAACCTTCGCCGCGCGGCGCCTGCAGCCCATGCTGCGCAACACGGCGCATATCGTGGCCATCGAGTTGCTCGCCGCCGCGCAAGGCATCGAATTCCTGCGGCCGCTGAAAAGCGCGCCGGCACTGGAGGGCGTGCTGCGCCTGGTGCGCAGCGTTTCGCCGGCCATGATGCAGGACCGCAGCCTGGCGCGCGATATCGAGGCCGTGCACCACCTGGTCGCAGCCGGCGACATCGGCCATGCAACGCAGGAACGCATTTCCGAATTGCACGCCTTGAGATTGACCTGAACCTGACCCGTATTGCCCGATTACCCACCCCTGGAGAACCTCCATGAAGAAGCTGCTCGCACTTTCACTCGTCGCCCTGGCCTGCGGCACCGCGCAAGCCCAGGAAACCAAGATCGCGGTCGGCATCTCCGGCTGGACCGGCTTTGCCCCGCTGACGCTGGCCAAGGAAGCCGGCATCTTCAAGAAGAACGGCCTGGACGTCACCATCCGAAAGATTCCGCAGAAAGACCGGCATTTGGCCATCGCCTCGGGCGACGTGCAGTGCGCCGCGACCACGGTGGAAACCTGGATCGTCTGGAACGCCAACGGCGTGGCCACCACGCAGATCTTCCAGCTCGACAAGAGCTACGGCGCCGATGGCATGGTGGTCAAGCCCGGCATCACGAAGATCAGCGACCTGAAAGGCAAGACCGTGGCCGCCAGTGCGCCCGGCACGGCGCCCTACTTCACGCTGGCCTGGATGCTGAAGAAGAACGGGCTTTCGACCAAGGACGTGAAGGTGGTGAACCTCGAGCCGCAGGCCGCCGCCAACGCGATGATCGCCGGAACCAGCGGTATCGATGCTGCCATGACGTATGAGCCCTACCTGGGCGCCGTGCGCGCCAAGCCGGAGGCCGGCAAGATCATCGCCACCACGCTGGACTACCCGATGGTGATGGACACCTTCGGCTGCACGCCCAAGTTCCTGGCCGAAAATCCGAAGGCCGCCAAGGCCCTGGCCGACAGCTACTTCGAGGCCGTCGACATGATCAAGCGCGAGCCGGCGAAAAGCTACGAGCTGATGGGCGCCGACGTGAAGCAGAGCGGCGAGGCCTTCGCCAAGTCGGCCGCCTACCTGCGCTGGCAGGATCGCGACGCCAACGTGAAATTCTTCGCCGGCGAGCACGCAGCGTTCAGCAAGGAAGCAGCCGAACTGCTGATGGAAGCCGGCATCATCAAGACGATGCCGGACATGGGCAAGCTGGCGGATACGCGGTTCCTGAAGTGATCATGGTGGACCACAAGCCCCTCACCCCTGCCCTCTCCCCGGAGGGGAGAGGGCGCTTTCCTTCCCATTCCTCCCCTCTCGCCCCCGGGGAGAGGGCCAGGGTGAGGGGAACGCGCGCCACGCGATTCATGAAGCCCCTCACCCCCGTCGCCCCCGCCACCCGTATCGCACTCGGCGTTTCCTTCTTCATCCTCTTCGTCCTGGTCTGGGCGGCTGCGACGCTTGGCGGGTTCGTCTCCAAGACGTTCCTGGCCGATCCCAT
>JAKFEZ010000080.1:0-7828 GCA_036675435.1 Ramlibacter sp.
AGAGCTGTTTGGAAATTCGGTGTTAACACGGTACGCTGATGATTTCGTCTTTTCGACAGACAGACGAGGAGCGTGCGCGAGTTTCGTAGACCACATGCGGCGGTACCTAGCTAGCGTAGCCAGTCCCAAACTGACGGTGAACGACGGCAAGACGAAGTTCATGAGTAGAAAGGGAGGTTCTACGCTCGTTACAGGTCTAAGAATAAAGCAAAATGGTCAGATCGGAATTCACGCGAACTACCGAGATCATTTGCGCTTGCTGTTGAAACTCCACGCATCTAAACGTTTGCGTCTGGCGGACGTTCCAAAGCTGCGAGGTCATCTAGCTTTTGTGGAGCATGCAGATCCAGCTCTCTTCACAAAGCTTTCCTACCAATATTTCGCCGAGATCGAGGCCCTACGAGCCGCTGCTCCGCTCCCAACCCCACCTCAACCCCAGCGGCTCATTCCTTTCCCCCACGCGGCGTGAATGCCTTCGACGAAGAAATCATGTGCCGTCAGCACGCTGGACACCATTAGATTGATCTACAGGCCTACGGCGACGGGGCACGGGGGACGAACTCAGGACGGTGGCTACGCTTTCGCGTAAGGGTCTTCGAGCCCCGCCGCTATGCGTGTTGCTCAATTGGCGGACCTAGATTACCGCCTTCCCCAACCTCCCCACCCCCTCCTCAATCTTCCCCACATCCGCCGTAGCAAAGCTAAGCCGCAGCGTGCTCACATCCGGATTGCTCGCATAAAACGGCGCCCCCGGCACGAACGCCACGCCCTCCTCGATCGCCTTCTTCGCAAACTGCGTGGCGTCCTTGATCTTTCCGCCGGCTCCCGTCAGCCTGGCCCAGAAGAACAAGCCGCCTTGCGGCTGCGTAAACTCGATGGCGTCGCCCAGTTCGCGCTTCAGGCTCTCGCCCATCACCCTCGCCCGCTCGCCATAGACCTTGCGCACATTGGCCAGCGTGGCCGGCATGCGGCCTGCCTTGAGGTATTGCGCCGCCGTGGCCTGGGCGAAGGTGCTGGTGTGGGCGTCGCTGAACTGCTTGCACATGGTGGCGTTGGCCAGCAGCTCGGGCTGGGCGATCAGCCAGCCCACGCGCAAGCCGGGGCTCAATACCTTGCTCATGCTGCCGCAGTGGGCCACCCATTCGCGCGCGCCGGGCTGCTGCGCGCACAGCGACAGGATGGACGGCGGCGGTTTCTCGCCGAAGTACAGGTCGCCGTACGGATCGTCCTCGACGATCAGGGTGCGGTGGTTCACGGCCAGTTCCAGCACGCGCTTGCGGCGCTCCAGGCTCAGCATGGCGCCGCTCGGGTTGCCGAAGGTGGGAATCAGATAGACGAACTTGGGCTTGTGTTCGACGATCAGCTTCTCCAGCTCGTCCACGTTGACGCCGTTCGCGTCCACCGGCGCGGTGATCAGCTCGGCGCCATACAGGCGAAAGCACTGGATGGTGGCCAGGAAGGTGGGCGCCTCCACGATCACCTTGTCGCCGGGGCTGATCATCGTCTTGCCCAGCAGGTCCAGCGCCTGCTGGCTGCCCGTGGTGACGATCAGGCCGTCCTGGTTTACGGCCACGCCCTTAGTCGCCATGAAGGCCGAGAGCTGTTCGCGCAGCGGCTCGTAGCCTTCGGTGGCGCCGTATTGCAGGGCGCCGCCCGGCTCCTCGGTCAAGGCGGCGTTGGCCGCCTCCTGGATGCCGGCCACGTCGAACATGGCGCTATCGGGAAAGCCGCCGGCAAAGCTGATGATGCCGGGTTTTCCCAGCAGCTTGAACAGCTCACGGATGGCGGAGGTTTCTACGTTGTCGAGGCGGGAGGCGAATTGAAGTGGCATGGTCAAGCGGGGGGTGGTGACTTGGGGCCGGGGCGGCGTGTGTAACTGAATGGTATCGCGCCGGCGGGCCTCTCAGTTTTCCAGGGGTAGCAGCTTGCGATAGACGACGAAGCCAGAGCGCTCGGCCACCTGGTCATACAGGCGCATGGCGGTGGTGTTGGTCTCGTGGGTCTGCCAGTACACGCGCGGGCAGCCGGCGGCCTGGGCACGCTGGTACACGGCCTCGATCAACGCCCGGCCCACGCCCTTGCCGCGCGCGGCCTCGCTCGTGAACAGGTCCTGCAGGTAGCAGCTGGGCGCGATCTGGGTGGTGCTGCGGTGAAAAAGATAGTGCGTCAGCCCGAGCAGCCGGCCATCGGCCTCGGCCACCAGCGCATGCACGGGTTCATAGGCATCGAAGAAGCGTGCCCAGGTGGTGCGCGTGATGTTCGCATCGAGCGCCGTGGCGCCCTCGCGGCCATAGAAGGCGTTGTAGCCGTCCCAAAGAACCTTCCAGGGCTCGTAGTCTTGCGGTTGGACGGAGCGGATGGTCAGCGGACTTGTCATGAATATCTCGCTTGGTGAATGCTGTCACGGTACGCAGGCGACATCAGTTTCTGGAGAGCGGGCCAGCGCTTGGTCCAGAACGGACCTGGCGGGATCAGCAAGGGATCGATGGCGTCGGCTACATGCAGGCCATGGCGTGCGGCTACTTTTCGGCCGGCATCTTCCACGGCCATGCGCTCGATGGCGGACACATAGGCTTGAATGGGGCTGCGGCCGATTGCAGTGTCGGTGGCGTTGGCCAGCTTTGCTTCGCCGCGCAGAAATGCCCTGCCTACCTCGATGCCCAATGCCAGTTGCATCCTGCCCTTGTCGTTCTGCTTCTCCCGCAGTTCGTACAAATTGGCAAGACGGCTGTGCAGCACGTCGAGCGGATGCATGACCAGAAATCCGGGACGGCCTTGGCGGGGCGTGATTCTCACCGCCCGGCGGCGCGCCGTTTCGCCTTTGATGCCGATGATCTTGAAGATGATGTCGACATTGACGTACTCATCATCCGAGACGTCGAGAATCGCCTGCCCTACCAGCGAGGTGAGCGCCGTGGCAGCGGGGTAGATGGACTGGCCACCGATCGCATCGGCCAGTCGGCGCACGGAAGCGCGGTCGGCAGCGCTCCTGGACAGGAAGTCCACGTCATTCGAGATCGCCGGCAAGTCGGTTTGCGGCTCTGGCAGCTGATACCAGTCGACCCAGAAAGCAAGCGCTTGGCCGCCGACCAACACCAGGTCGTCGCCGGCGGTCTCCAGCAGTCTCTGAATCGTTTCGGGTGGCGTGACCGCCTCGATCTTACGGGTCACCAGGACTTGCGCCGCGTGGAGAACGCTGCCTGAGGAAACGCGATCTGGGCGCTTCTCACCACCGCCGCGGGAATCGCATGCAAGCTGGACGCAGCCCTCCTCCCCGACCGCACATCCGCCTCATCCCGCACATGCCGATAGCGAAGCGCCGCGGCGCGAACGTCGTCCACGGTAGCGCCCGCCGCGCTTTCGACGCCGATGCCCAGTTTCACCCAGTGTTCGATCTGCTGCGCCAGGCTGCGCTGCATCAGCGCCGCTTCGTGCGTTGCCAGTTCGTACAACTCATCGGTGATGCGGATGGATTTCGCCATCGATTGATTATGTGGCAATCTGCCACACCAGGCAAGCAAACGGCCGCCCCAGCGGTGTGACACATGTTTCGAGCAGGCGCCATCGCCCCACGGCCGGCCGTCGCTCTGCTATAAAAGTTGGCACATGATCAGCCCCAAGCGCCTGTTCCAGTTGTTCTTCAAAGCCGGCAAGGCCTGGATCGACGACTATGCGCCGAGCATGGGGGCGGCCATTGCTTACTACACGATGTTCTCGCTGGCGCCGCTGCTGGTGATCGTGATTGCCATGGCGGGCGCGGCGTTCGGCCGCGAGGCGGCGCAGGGCATGATCGTCGACCAGATGTCGGGCCTGATCGGCCGCGAAGGCGCCGGCTTCGTCGAAAGCATGGTCATCAGCGCCAGCGACACCGGCAAGGGGCTGGTGGCCGGGCTGATCAGCCTGGGCATCCTGATGGTGGGCGCCACCACTGTGTTCGCCGAACTGCAAAGCGCGCTCGATCGCATCTGGCACGTGCCCGAATCCAAGAAGCCGTCCGGCATCCTGGCCATCCTGCGCTCGCGCTTGCTGTCGTTCGGGCTGATCCTGGGGCTGGTGTTCCTGTTGATGGTGTCGCTGGCCGTCAGCGCGGCGCTGGCCGCGTTCGGCAAATGGGCGGGCGGCATGATGCCCGGCTGGGAGGTGACGCTGCAGGTGCTCAACATCGTGACCACGCTCACCATCACCACGGTGCTGTTCGCGATGATCTTCAAGCTGATGCCCTCGACGCCGATCGCCTGGCGCGACGTGTGGGTCGGCGCCGTGGTCACGGCCCTGCTGTTCGAAGTGGGCAAGCTGCTGATCGGGCTGTACCTGGGCAAGAGCGGCGTGACCGAATCGTTCGCCGCCGCCGGCTCGCTGGTGGTGCTGCTGGCCTGGGTGTATTACGCGGCGCAGATCTTCCTGCTGGGCGCGGAGTTCACCAAGGTCTATGCGCAAGAACATGGGTCGAAGTTCCAGGAGCGGGAGCGCGAGAAAGCACAGGGCAAGCAAGCCGCATCGCGCCCGGCCTGACGCGAGCACGCGCGGCCTGCGCCACGGCTCAGGCGCACAATACGCGCATGCTTCCTTCCTACTTCATTGCCGCCAGCGCCGCCATCCTGTTCGTGCTGGGAGCAATACATTTGCTCTATACCTTCGTCGGCCCGAAATTCGATCCGCGCGATGCGCCGCTGAAGGCGCGCATGCAGGAAGTCGCGCCGGTATTGACGCGAGAAACGACGATGTGGCGGGCATGGATCGGCTTCAATGCCAGCCACGCATTCGGCGCGATGCTGTTCGGCCTGCTTTATGCCTATTTCGCGCTGCTGCACGCCGACTTCTTCTTCGAGTCGCAGTTTTTGCTGCTCACGGGCCTGGCGCTGCTGTCGGGCTATGTCGTGCTGGGGCGGCTCTACTGGTTCAGCATTCCGTTTCGCGGCATCGTTGCCGCCGCCGTACTCTACGTGCTGGGGCTGATAGTGCGCTTCGCCTGACGCCTCATCCGCAGGGCGGCTGACACAGCCTTTCGCCGGTTCGGCAGCGCTTGAAAAGACGGCGTCCTACAGGGGCTTGGCGGCATGGTTTTCTAGGATAGGTCTTCTTTTCACACGACCAGGAGACTTCCCATGTCAGACGACAAAACCCGATCGCACGGCCAGGATCGCGAGCGCATCAACGTGAACCAGGACTACGAATTGCGCGACTGGGCCAAGACGCTGAACACCACGCCCGAGAAGGTGAAAGAGGCTGTGCAGGCCGTCGGCGACCGCAGCGACAAGGTGCGGGAGTTTCTAGGGCAACGCGACAAAAGCAGCTGACTTGTCACCGCCCGAACACCCCCCTGGCGGCCGCTCCGGCGAAGGTTCGGGCAGCGTGCTGCGCTACCTGGCCCAGGTACTGCGGAGCAAACCCGAACTCCCTCCCCCATCCGAGGACACGACGCCCGTCACGCCGCCATCCGAAGGATCTGGCGACACTGCGCGCTGACCACCGCTGCAAAGGCGCGGGCTGCTGCGCTGGGCCTTATGTCGGCCCGGCTGTACAGGCCGAACGTCATCAGCGGAAAAGGCCGGTCCATGGGGATCTCTTCCAGCAGGGCGCGCACGGCTGTTTCGCTCAGCATCGGCTTGCTGAGCAGCGCCAGCGAATCACTGGCGGCCAGAATCGCCACCTTGATTCCGTGCGAGTCGCATTCCACTGCCGAAGACGGGATGGCGAGGCCTTCGGCCTGAAAGGCCTGTTCGAGGGCGGCCGAGCTGCCGCGCGGCCGGCTCATCAGCCAATACGCCTGGCTGAGCTCGCCCAATGACCGTGCGTGTCGCATCGGGTGGCCCTTGCGGCCGACTACCGCCAGGCGAAACCGGGCGAGCGGCCGCACGTTGAAGCCGCCGGTCGACTCGGGCTCCATGCGCAGGCACACGGCGAAATCCAGCGCGCCTTCGCGCAGCAACGGCAGCAAGGTCTCTTGCGTTCCTTCCACCACCCGCAGCGTGGTGTCGGGCCGCTCCTCTCGATAGCGCGCCAGCACAGCCGGGATCAGCCAGGCACCGACCACCGAGGCAACGCCCACCGACACGGTCTCGCTGCGCTGCCCGGCCAGCTGGGCCAGTTCGCGCTGGGCCTGGCGCAGTTCGCTCTGCACGGCGCGCGCCCGGCCCACGAAAGCCTTGCCGGCATCGGTCAGCGTCACGCCGCGGCTGTTGCGCTGCACCAGCACGGCGTCGAGTTCCTGCTCGAGCGCGCGCAGGCTCTTGGTGGCGGCGGGCTGCGAAATACCCAAGCGCCGGGCGGCCTCCCGGATACTGCCGGCATCGACCATGGCAATGAAATTGCGGAGCTGGTTGAGTTGCATGCCTGATATCCAATGGTTATCGCGCAGAAGCCCAAACCATCTTACGCCGGGGGAGCGGGCGATGTTTACTTCGCACATCGCTTCGATCTGCAATTCCCCAAGGAGGTGTGTCGTGAAGAAGTTGTTCACCCTGGTTCTGGGCTCGCTGGCATGCGCCGCCGCCCTGGCGCAGCCCGCCGCCGCGGGCTCCGGCGCGGCGCCCCTCGTCATCTACACCGGCTCGCGGGCCGGCACGCCGGGCGACGTGGTGGCCCGCGCCATCAGCGTTCCGCTCGGCCTGGAGCTGGGCCAGCCCGTCGTGGTGGAGAACCGGCCGGGCGCGATCGGCACGGTGGCCATGGCGGCAGTATCGCGTGCCCTGCCCGACGGCAACACGCTCGGAGTGTTCGGCCTGCAGGCCGCGGTGGCGCCCAGCCTGCTGAAAACGGTGGCCTACGACAGCCAGAAAGACCTGGCGCCGGTGCGGCAACTGTCCCTGGTCGGCAACGTGCTGGTGGTGCCGGCCGATGGCCCGCTGAAGTCGCTGGCCGATCTGCAGCAGGCGGCGCGCGCCGGCACCGTCACCTATGGCTCCGGCGGCAACGGCACCCCCGCGCATCTGGCCGGCGAGCTGTTCCGGCAGAACCTCGGCCTGACGGGCCTGCAGCACGTGCCGTTCACCGGCGCGGTGGCCGGCGTCACGGCGGTGATGGGCGGCCATGTGCAGATGATGTTCGCCACCAGCCCGTCGGTGGTCGAGCTCATCAAAGGCGGCAAGCTGCGCGCACTGGCCACCACGGCTGCCCAACGCATCCTCGCGCTGCCCGAGGTGCCCACCATGACGGAGCTGGGCCACCCGGCGGTGACGGTGCGCGATTGGCACGGGCTGGTTGCCCCGGCAGGCACCCCGCCGGCGACGGTGCAACGGCTCTCTGCGGCAGTGGGCAAGGTGCTGGCGATGGAAGCGGTGCAGCAGCGGCTGGCCGGGGCGGGGCTGGATACGGTCGCCGCGTCCGGGCCGGTGGAGTTCCGCGGCTTCATGGCGGACGAGATGACGCGCTGGTCGGAGGTGGTGCGCAAGGGCGCGATCACGGCGCAGTAGCAGCCCTCACCCCCGGACTCTAAAACCCAGCCACCAACCCATCTCGCCGCGAATCCGACGCCGCGACATAGCCTTCCTGCTTCGGATCGCCCGCCCGCCAGATGAATTGCCCCGCGCCGAAATCCTGGTAGCTGTCGTTGATGACTTCGACTCGATGGCCACGGCTCGCAAGCGCCTGCACCGTGGCCGGGTCCATCTGCTGCTCCACGTTGATCTCCAGACCGGCGTTGAAGCGCCAACGCGGCGCGTCGCAGGCGGCCTGCGGGTTCTGGCGGTAGTCGAGCATGCGCACCAGCGTTTGCATGTGGCCCTGGGGTTGCATGTTGGCGCCCATCACGCCGAATCTCATGACGGGTTCGATGGTGGGAGGGGTGGCGGGCGTGCCCCCACCCCTGCCCTCCCCCAGAGGGGGAGGG
>JAKFEZ010000033.1:0-7766 GCA_036675435.1 Ramlibacter sp.
GTCGCCACCGAGATGCAGCTGCTCGGCGGCCGTGAGGGCATGGGCGGCCCCGGCGGCGCCGACGAGGAGGGCGGCGGCGGCGCCCCCAGGCGCTCGGCGCCCCCGTCCCGCGCACCGGCGCCGGCCGCCCAGCGGCCCGCCGCGTCCAAGCCCTCGACCGGCTTCGACGACATGGACGACGATATTCCGTTCTGAGGTTCTTGCGCCGGTCGTGCCGTCCCAGCGCGGCCGACGGCGATTCCGACGCTTCCCGTGGAAGTTCTCCTACACAGCCGCCAGCGCTCGTTCAGCAGGCTGGACGCCGGGCGATTTGCTCGACGAACTGGAGGCCCTCATGAAGCAGGCATTGATCTTGACGCTCTCGGTGCTGGCGGCCGGCACTGTGTTGGCCCAGGCGCCGCCCGGGACGCTGACGCGCCCCCCGGCTGAAGTGAACCCCACGGCCAGCGGCGGCCCGGCTGCCGCCAAGGCGGAAAAGAAGGGCGACCACGCCAAGGGCACCACGATGGGCGCTTCGGGCGGCGCAATGGGCGCCAAGGCGATGGACGCCAACAGCGACGGCATGATTTCCAAGCAGGAATACGACCGCTATCACAGCGCCATGTGGACGCGAATGAAGCCCAGCAAGGGCATGGTGTCCACCGCCGACATGGACGCGATGATGAAAGGCGGCCCCAACTAAGGCGCAATTCCGGCACTGGGTGGCCGGCAGTCGCCGGCGCGGCGGGCGGCGCTCAGGTCCCGACATGATCACGCCGCCTTTTTTTGACCCGCCTGGCGTGCTCACACACTGCCGGTTGGCCTACTCTCGCTTGAGATCGAAGGAATAGGAGAAGTCCTTGGTCTGATAGTGGGAGCGCGCGACCTGAAGTATCTGGCCGTCAGCCGTGAAGCTCACACGGGTGATCAACAGCAACGGGGTGCGCGGGGGCAGATCAAGTGAAGCCGCCACGGGATTGCTGGCCGCGCAGGCGCCTATCTTCTGTCGAATGAGATCGACTTTCCGGCCGGTCACATCCTCGACCGCGCCGACCACCAGGTGATTGACCTCCAGTTGCTGCGCCAGGTCAAGCTGGGCAAGTTCATCGCCGAGCCCCTTCGGATAGAACGCGTCGGTCAGCTGGAAGGGTCGTCCGTTCTGGCTTCGGACGACCTCGACGTTGAAGTGCAGGGCGCCAGGCTCAGAGCCCAGGTCGCTCGCGGCCCATTTGGGCAAGGCGGTGAATCCGTGCTTCAAGACCCTCAGCTCCGAGACCTGGCTCGCATGCACGAGGTCGTTGATGCTGCCAAGCGCCCAGGTGGACGGCGGCGCGCTCGACCGCCGGACGAAGGTGCCAAGACCCTGCTGGCGCTCGATGGTGCCCTGGTCCGCCAGCAGCTTCAGCGCGGTCCGCACGGTGATGATGCTCACCCGGAAGTGCTCTGCCAGTTGTGACTCCGTGGGCAGGCGAGCGCCTTCCGGAAACATCTTCAACCGTATGTATTCGCTGACGCATTCCGCAATGCGGCTGTAAAGAGGACCCGCCCCGGTCCGGATGGGGCCGAAATCCGCCGCTGGAATGCTGATGGGAGTGTTTGCTTCTGTCATGGGATCGTTGTTCGAGGTAGGTCGCGCCGGGCGCACGGCGCGACGCCCGGCATTCAAGCTTACCTCCAGCATGTCGCCGCGCACTCCATCAAAAAACTTGGCAAGACAGTATTCATTAGGTTATTATAAAGACTAGAGAACAGACGGACAGATCCAGCAATGCGAACGAAAGAAACCAGCCACCAAGTGGCAGAGGCCATCGACCGGCTGATCGGCGTGGATGTATCGGGCCGCGGCTTCATTGCCAAGGCCTACCCGATCGCGCGGGCGGACGCCGAAGCACCGCTGGTGGCAGCGGCAGGCGATAAGCTGTTGGGGGCCTTGCACGGAAGGAAAGGTGCGGTCGTCTTCATCGTGACGGGCGCGACCTGCCAGCGGCTCGGCTTGCCCGACCACGTCGGTGAGGTGGATGGTCCGGCTGGCGCCATCGCGCTGGCACGCACCCTGGCTCTGGCTTGTGGCGTCGCGCCCATCCTGTTGACCGACCCGGGCCAGGGGGCCATGCTGTCAGCGGCCGCGGGAGCCCTGGGCCTGTACACGCTCAGCGTCGAAAACGTGATCCGGCAGGCCAGGGAAACCAGCCACGCGGGTTCGATCGCAGTGCTCGAAATCCCCGACCAGGACGGACCGGCCCGAAGGCAGGCCGAAGAACTGGTACAAGCCCTGAAGCCCGTCGCCGCCATCGCGATCGAAAAGTCGGGCAAAAACGAACGCGGCATCTTCCACAACATGTCCATGAAGGACACTTCCGCGGGCAAGGCGCGTGCCGACGAACTCTTCAAGATTTGCGCCGGCGCCGGGGTCCTGACTATCGGGATCGGGGACGGCGGCAACGAGATCGGCATGGGCCGCATCCGCAAGGAGCTGGCGCTGGCTTTTCCCCATATGACGGAATGCGCATGCCCCTGCGGCGGCTCGACGTTCGCCAGCCAGGAAACCGATTGCCTGATCGCTGCCGCCGTCTCGAACTGGGGCGCGTATGGCCTGGCGGCCTATCTGGCTTATGAATGCGAGAAGCCGTACGCGGCGCACTCCGGCGCGCGCGAGCGGCAACTGCTCGAAGGCTGCGCCCGGGCCGGTTACATGAACCTCGATGGCATGGCGACGCCGGGCGCTGATGGGATGCCGGTTGAACTGCACGAGGCGTTCGTGCGCGTCCTGTCCGCCCTTCCTCTGTGGCCGGCATTGCAGCACGGCCGAGCCGGATTTCTTGCCGACATGCTGCCGCGCTGACCGGGCGGCGCCCGGCCGCCGTGCGGAGCCATGATTTTCTTACCATCAACCAGGACCAGGACCAAGACCATGAGTACAACACCAGCGAATGCATCCGCCGCAGTGGCGCGCGATCGTTTTGGCAATGAGATCGATCCGGCCGTGTCATACGCACGCGGGAGCATCCTGCGCAGCAATGCGGACGAGATCGTGCGCCAGCGCAACACCTACATGATCGCCCGCGCGCGCCGCGATGCGCTCGGCGATGACGCAATCTACAACCTTACGGGACTGATCCGAGGCTTCCGATTCCACGAGAGCGACCATGCCAAGATGCACTCGTACGTGCACTTCGGCGCCGCCGACGAGGGCACGCTGGTTCCGCTGGCGCTTTCCTTCATGGGGGGTGCCGAGCCCGCCCACGACGGCTTCCTGTGCAACCGCGTCAGCGCCGCGGCCCTGGCCACGATGCTCGCTCTGGTGAAGCCGGGCCAGCTCGTCCACTCCGTCGTGCCGGCGGACCGTTGCCATCCTTCTGTCAAGAACTCGATCCTCGCGGCGGGCGGTCGCTTCGTCGAGTCAATCGGTTCGGAAGCGTTCCTCCAGGCCATGAGTGTGCCCGCCGAGAAGCCGTCCATGGTGGTGATCACGACAATTTCTCCCTCGAAGCACCATCTGCCGGAGCCCCAGGTCAGGCAATGCATGAAGCTGGCCCGGGAACTGGGCGCACTGGTCGTGCTCGACGACGCCCACATGGCGGCACGAATCGCCGTGTACGGCGAAACACCCTCCTTGGCGATGGGCGCGGACGCCGCCTTCTGGTCGCTTGACAAGCACGTGACCGGCCCGCGCTCGGGCATCGTCGCCGGCCGCACCGAACTGATTCGCGAAATCCGGGCCAAGGCGTTCATGTTCGGCCTCGAGGCTCAGCTGGGGTCTATCGTTGCAGGGGTGAATGCGATGAAGGCCTTCGACCCCGAGCCGATCCGTAGGGCCGCCAAGTTCACGGACACGGTCATGGACGAACTGCAGGCCGTGGTCAAGGGGCGTGCGTACCGGGCTGGGCCGGGGATCGCATTGCACGGGGAAGACCTGCTGGAACTGGCGCTGGCCGAGGGCGGCCACAAGACCTCGCTGCTCGTGCCCATCGAGGCGACGGCAGCCGCCGGCATGACCCTGTTGAACGAGACCGGCGCGATCACGATCCCCGTATCGGGCATGCCGGGCTCCGCATGCGTCTACCGCATCATGAGCTACCCAGACGGCGAACGCCTGGGCCTGCGCCGGATCGTTGACGGAACGCGCGCCGCCATCAGCAACGTGGCCAGGCTGCTCAATGATCGCCAGGCTGCCGCCGAGTTGATCCTCGGCAAGGCGTCCGCCAATCAGGCGTGATGGAAATGCAGACGACCAATATCGCAGGAGACTCGAACATGCCACTTCTCAAACTCATCGTCGCGCGCGCGCTGACGCTCGCCCTGGCCCTGTGCGCGGCTCCGCTGGCGATGGCCGACACCGACTACCCGAACAAGCCGATCCGCGTCATTGTTCCCTATTCCGCCGGCGGCGGCGCGGATGCGGCAGCCCGCCTGATCGGCCGAGGTCTGGGCACGGCCTTGGGCCAGACGGTCGTGATCGACAATCGGCCGGGCGGCGGAGGCGCCATCGGCGCCGCGCTGGCCGCGCAAGCGCCGGCTGACGGCTACACGATCCTGTACGACGCCTCTTCGTTCGCGATCAACCCGGCGCTGCGCAAGCTGGCCTTCGATCCCAAGATCGATCTGGTGCCGCTCACTCAGGCCGTGGTGATGCCCGACATCATGGTAGTGGCCCTGAACTCGCCCTACAAGACCTTCCAAGACTATGTCTCGGCGGCGCGCAGCGCTCCGGGCAAGCTTTCGTACGCCTCCTATGGCATTGGCAGCTCCGCTCACATGATCGGTGAAATGCTCAACAACGTGGCCGGCATCAAGACGATCCATGTGGCGTACAAGGGTGGTGCGCCCGCGCTCCAGGACGTCATGGCGGGTCACGTCGACACCTACTTCGCCAGTGCCGCCTCCAGTACCGGTCTCGTGGCCAGCGGGAAGATCCGCGCTCTCGCGGTCACGTCGCCCACCCGGATGAAAGAGTTTCCCAATGTGCCCACAATCTCGGAGAGCGGCTTCGCCGGCTTCGAAGTGATGGAGTGGAACGGTTTCTTCGTGCCGAAGAACACGCCGCGTCCGGTAGTGGAGCGCCTGACGAAAGAGCTGCGAAAGACCATCGCGTCCAGCGAGGTGCGCGATGGGTTGACCAAGTTGGGGCTGACCCCGGTGGGCGGCACTTCTGAGGCTTTCGGCCACGCCATTGCCTCGGACATGGAGCGTTGGAACAAGCTGGTCAAGCAGAACAACATCACGGCAGAATGACGAAAGAGACCGGCGCTCCGCAGCAGGGGGTGAAACACGCCCTCGCGCCCCGTGCGCTTGCGCCGTCCACGGGACCGTTTGTCGCTGGAGTGGCCGTCGAGAGCTGTAAGCTCGTCTGGACCTCGGGTATTCTGGCCCGGGATGCAGATGGAGTCATCGTTGCAGAGGGTGACATTACGGCACAGACACGGCAGTGCATCGACAACCTGAGCCAGGTACTGGCCGCGGGCGGCGCGTCGCTCCAGGACATCATCAAGCTCACGGTCTATTTGCGCGACGCCGATCCCTCCCAGTATGCGGCGATGAATGCCGTCCGCAGGGAGTTGCTCGGCGGCGCGACCTTCGCAAGTACAGCGGTGCAGGCCGGCTTCTTCGAGGAAAGCGCCCTGGTGGAAATCGAGGCGGTGGCGGCGGTGCCCCTGCGCAACTGAGCTGCTCCCCTTGGGCCTCATGTCCGCGCAGGCGGTGCCTCAGAGCTTCCGATCACGCCGCCGCCCAGGCACACCTCGCCGTCGTACAGCACCGCCGACTGGCCGGGCGTGACGGCCCATTGCGGCCCCGGGAAATCGAGGTGGAACGACTCGTTGGCCGCGCTCGCCAGAGTGCAGGGCGCGTCGGCCTGGCGGTAGCGGGTCTTGGCAGCGTAGGCGCCGGGCGCGGGCGCCTGGCCTGAGACCCAGCTCGCGTCATCGGCATCCAGCGCCAACGATTGCAGCCACGGATGATCGTGGCCCTGCACCACCCACAGCGTGTTTTTCGCCAGCTCCTTGCGGGCCACGAACCACGGCGCGTGTTCGCCGCCGCCGCGCTGCGCGCCCTTTTCCTTGATGCCGCCGATGCCCAGCCCCTGGCGCTGGCCCAGCGTGTAGAACGACAGGCCCTGGTGCTGGCCGACCACTCGGCCGCGCTCGTCCTTGATCGGCCCGGGCTCCTTGGAGATGTAGCGGTTGAGGAATTCGCGAAACGGCCGCTCGCCGATGAAGCAGATGCCGGTCGAATCCTTCTTCTTCGCATTCGGCAACCCGATCTCCTGCGCGATGCGCCGCACCTCGCTCTTGCGCAGTTCGCCTACAGGGAACAGCGTGCGTGACAGCTGGGCCTGGTTCAGCCGGTGCAAAAAATAGCTCTGGTCCTTCGTCTCGTCCAGGCCCTTGAGCAATTGGAAGCTGCCGCCTTGCTCGCGGACCCTGGCGTAATGGCCTGTGGCGATCTTTTCGGCGCCCAGGCGCATCGCGTGGTCCAGGAACGCCTTGAACTTGATCTCGGCGTTGCACAGCACGTCGGGGTTGGGCGTGCGGCCGCCCTGGTACTCGCGCAGGAACTCGGCAAACACGCGGTCTTTGTATTCGGCCGCGAAGTTCACGTGCTCGATCTCGATGCCCAGCACGTCCGCGACGCTCGCCGCATCGATGAAATCCTGGTTGGACGAGCAGTACTCGTCGTCATCGTCGTCTTCCCAGTTCTTCATGAAGATGGCGACGACGTCCCAGCCCTGCGCCTTGAGCAGGTGCGCGCTCACGGCGGAGTCCACACCCCCGCTCAGGCCGACGACGACGCGGGGCTTGCGATTCATTTGTGCGATTATCCCAGTGACGCGTTTTGCCGACGTGCCGCCACTAGGCAAAACGGCCCCCTCGGGGGGCAGCGGAGCGTGGGGGCGTTATTGCCGACGTGCCGCCACCAGGCAAGACCGCCTTCCCTTGGGGGAAGCGAAGCGTGGGGGCTATTTGTTTTCAATCTGATGCTCTACCGGCCGATTTCGCCCCCATTCCCCAGGCAACGCATGTCGCCCGGCGCCATGGCGACGGCGGCGGCCGTGCATGCGGGGCTGCTCTGGCTGCTGCTGCAGCATTCGCCGCTGCAGGAGACCATCCGCTACGTCGTCTACCAGTACGCCAGGCCGGCCAGTCCCAGCGCCGGCGCGGCGGCCGCCAGCCGCGCCATCAGCCCGCGGCCGCCGGCAACGCCGAGCCAGGCCGAGAGCCCCGCGGTGTTTTCCAATGCGCCCGAATCGAGCGTGCCTCTGAAGACGACGACCCAACTGCCGGACAGCGTGCAACCCAAGACGCCGGTGCCGGGTCCGCGGGCCGCGGAGCAGGCGCCGCCGGTCGAAACGGCGCCCGCGCCGGCCGCGCCGCTCCCGGTCGAGCCCGCGCCCGAGCCCGATCCTGCGCAGGTGCCGCCCATGCCGCTGCCGGAACCTGCGCCCGAACCGCCGCCGGTGCCGATCGAGCTGCCGGCGCCCCTGCCGGAACCGGTCCCCCAGCCGTTGCCTGCTCCTGCACCCGTGCCTGTGCCCGTTCCGGTCCCGGAGCCGGTGCCCCTGCCCGTACCGGTCCCGGTTCCCGCGCCGGAGCCGGTTCCGGCGCCAGCGCCCATGCCGGTGCCCGCTCCCGAGCCAGTTCCGGAGCCGTCGCCGGCGCCGGCGCCCATCCCGGAGTCTGTGCCTGCGCCGGCCCCCGCGCCCGTGCCCAATCCAGTGCCGGCGCCCGAGCCCCTGCCGGAACCGGCGCCCGCCGCGGTGCCCGCCCCGGCCGCCCCTGCTCCCCTGCCAG
>JAKFEZ010000202.1:0-7763 GCA_036675435.1 Ramlibacter sp.
GAGATGTCCTGGTTGTTCTCGTCGCCCGGCTCGGTCTTGGCGATGCCGCACTGCTTGAGAATGGACGGGTAGCGCTTGACCACCTTGAACTTGCGGATATCGCCGCCGAACTCTTCCAGCCGCTTCACGGCCCAGGGCGACATCACGCGCTGCAGGTAGCGCGCGGCGATGCCGTACTGCTGCTGCAGCAGCGGCGCGTCCTCGGCGTTGTTGAACAGGCCCAGGGGGGATTCGTTGACAGGGGATCCCTTGAGCGCGTAGAACGGCACCTGCTCCATCAGAAGCTTCAGGCGCTCGGCGATGGAGGACTTGCCGCCTCCAACCGGGCCAAGCAGGTAAAGAATCTGCTTTTTTTCCTCCAGGCCCTGCGCCGCGTGGCGAAAGCAGGACACCACCTGCTCGATCGGCTCCTCGAGTCCGTAAAAATCCTTGAAGGCGGGGTAGATCCGCACCATCTTGTTGCCGAAAATGCGGGACAGGCGCTGGTCGTGGCGGGTATCGATGATCTCGGGCTCGCCGATGGCGGCCAGCATGCGCTCGGCGGCGGTGGCATACGCCATCGTGTCGCGCTTGCACAAATCGAGGTACTCCTCGAGGGACAATTCTTCCTCGCGCGTCTGCTCGTATCGCGCCAGAAAATTACGGACTACATCCATGGAACCTCCTTGGGGTGTGGCGCAGTGGTTGGCCCGTTGCTGCTCCACTTTAACGCACGTGTGCATGTACAAACGATCATTGGCTGTAAGCAAAAATCTGTGTTCACTGTAGGTCAACGGTAGATAAAAACAAGGGGCCGAAGTTTCTAGGGGAAAGTGCTCGTGCACATCGTGCATTAGTGCGCGCAGCGCTCACGAACTGTCTCGCAAAAGTCGAAGCAACCTCATGCGTGTTGCTGTCTTGTGTTTTTGGAAAGCGCATGCCCAAAGGTCCTGCAGCCCGTTCGAGCTGCGCTAGCTTGCGCGAAGTCGCCGCTTTCCTTCGCCACAAAAAAATCCTGCCGCTCGCGTGGGCGGACTAGGGATTTTCCCAAGCAGCCCCGCCAAAGGCGCAAAGTCGCGCCGTTCACCCCACGGCTTGCGCCGCCCGGGCCAAAATGGCTCGTCCATTTGCCGACGACACACGAGGCCCGCAATGACCGCCACCTTGCACAATACGACTGAAGATGCCCTGCGGCAGTGCGAAGAAAGGCTGCGCGATTGCGAGCAGAACCTTCGCCAGCAAGCACAATGGCTGGACCAGGCGCGCGATGCGATCGTGGTGCATGACCTGGACGGCACCATCCGCTACTGGAACCTGGGCGCCCGGCGCATGTTCGGTTTCGCGCCGGGCGACGCGGTGGGGCGGACTTTCGAGGCGCTGATGGGTCCCGGGGCCGGGCTGCCGCCTGCTGCCGCAGCCGAGCTGCACCAGCAGGGCCGATGGGTGGGGCAGTTGCACTGCGTCGGCGCGCAGGGGCAGATGCTGACCGTGGAGCGGCATTGCACCCTCACGCAGGCCGGCGGCGCACCGGCACGCATCCTTGCCGTCAACACCGACGTCACAGAGCGCAGGCGGGCCGAGAAGGAGATCGTCCTGCTCAACAACGTGCTGGAGCAGCGCATCCGCAAGCGCACTGCCGAGCTGGAGGAAAGCAACGAGGACTTGCGCGACTTCGCCTACTCGCTGGCGCATGACCTGCGCGCGCCGCTGGCCTCCATCGACGGCTTCAGCGCCCAACTCGAGCGCGGATTGAGCGAGCGGCTCGACGAGCGCAACCGCCACTATCTGAACCGCGTGCGCGCGGGCGTGCGCCTGATGTCCGACCTGACCGATGCGCTGCTGGCGCTGGCCGACTTGTCCAACACCCAGCTGCTGCACCAGAACATCGACCTGTCGTCCATCGCCCAGGGCATCGGCGAGCGGCTGCGCGAACAGGAGCCGCATCGGCGGGTGGCCTTGCGGGTCGATCCGACACCGCATGCCCAGGGCGATGTGCGGCTGCTGACCGACGTGATGGAAAACCTGCTGGGAAACGCCTGGAAATTCACGTCGCACACACCCGGCGCCGCGATCGAGTTCGGCGGCCAATCCTGGCCCGGCGGGGCCTGCCGCTACTACGTGAGGGACAACGGGGCCGGCTTCGACCCGGCCTATGCCTACAAGCTGTTCGGGCCGTTCCAGCGCTTGCACGCAGCCAGCGAGTTCCAGGGCACGGGCATCGGCCTGGCCATGGTGCGCAAGATCGTCTCGCGCCACGGCGGCCGGGTGTGGGCCGATTCCGTTCCGGGTGAAGGCGCCTGCTTCTACTTCACGCTCCATGACGCCGATGCGCCGCGCATCGCCAGGGATCATCCGGCTCCGCATCCGCCGCAGCCTGACCCCTAGGACGCGTCAGCGCGTGCGCGTGACCTTGATGAGGTGGCGCGGGCGGTCCGGATCGCGCCCGCGCGCCCGCGCCAGCGCCTCGGCCATCGGATAGAAGCTCTGGATCGCGCAGATCGGATCGAGGTCGACGCACCCCGATTCGACCAATGGCAGATCGCATCCGGGCGTCGCCGCCGGCGCCGCCAGCAGGACGCGCGCCCCACGCTGGCGCATCTCGGCGGCCATCGCCAGCAGTCCCGGCTGTGCCGGCCCCGCCGGCGCGAACACCAGCAGCGGATAGCCGTCATCGATTAGCGCCATGGGGCCGTGCCGGAGCTCGGCGCCCGAGAAAGCCTCGGCCTGGATGCCGCACACCTCCTTGAACTTCAGCGCCGCTTCCTGGGCCACGGGAAGGCCCAGCCCGCGTCCCACGACCATCAGCCGGTCGGCATCGGCCAACGCTGCGACGGCGCGGCTCCAGTCGGCCTGGGCGGCCCGCGCGAGCACGTCGGGCAGGCCGGCCAGGGCGCCGCGCAGCGCATCGTCGTCCTGCCAGTACGCCGCCAGCCTGGCGCCCGCGGCCATCTGCGCGATAAAGCTCTTGGTGGCCGCCACGCTCGACTCGGGACCGGCGTGCAACGGGAAGACGTACTGGGCCGCCCCGGCGAGCGGCGAATCCGCGTCGTTGACCCAGGCCGCCGTCAGCGCCCCGCCCTCCCTGAACAGTTGGGTGGGCAGCACCAGGTCGGGGCTCTGGCCGGACTGGGAGATGGCGAGCGACGCCAGGCCGCGGCGCTCGATGCGCGACGGATACAGAGTGACCAGGGACATCGGCAAGGAGGTGACCAGATGTCCCAGGCGGGCCATGATCAGGTAAGCCATGTAGTGCGCGGCATGGTCCGAGCTGCCTCGCGCAACCGTCAGCACCGAGGCGGGAGGCTGTTCGCGCAGCAGCGCGCCGAAGGCGCGGTACGCGGCCTCGTCATGGTCGATCTGGCGTGCCACGGCCGCGGGGGCCTGCCTGGCCTCAGCGAGCATGCACGAGGTCAATCGACGCGCCCTCCACATAAACGTCCAGCAAGTGAAGGTCGCGGTCGAGCAGCACCGCGTCGCCCCAGGCGCCGCGCGCCAGCCGGCCCCGCTCGGCCAGGCCCAGGTAGTCGGCGGCAAAGGTCGACACCCGTCGGGAGGCGTCGGCCAGATCGAGCCCCAGCACCTCGACCAGGTTGCGCAGGGCCTGGTCCATCGTCAGGGTCGAGCCGGCCAGCGTGCCGTCGGCCAGCCGGACCCCGCCCATGCATTTGGTGACGGTGTGCTGCCCCAGCCGGTAGTCGCCGTCCGGCATGCCGGTGGCGGCCGTGGAATCGGTCACGCAGTAGAGGCAGGGAATGGCGCGCAGCGCCACCCGGATGGCGCCGGGGTGCACATGCAGCAGGTCGGGAATGATCTCGGCGTACTGCGCATGCGCCAGCGCGGCGCCGGCCATGCCAGGCTGGCGGTGATGCAGCGGCGTCATGGCATTGAACAAGTGGGTGAAGCCCACGGCGCCACGCGAGAGCGCGGCAACGCCGTCTTCGTAGCTGCCGAGCGTATGCCCCAGCTGCACGCGCCAGCCGGCTTCGACCAGCGGCGAGATGGCCTGCATGTTGGCGTCGGCCTCCGGCGCCAGGGTGATCAGCAGCACCGGCGCCATGCCGTGCAGGCGTGCCAGCTCCGCCATGTCGAAGGGGCGCGCGAAACCGGGCTGCGCGCCCAGCTTGCCGCCGTTGATATAGGGGCCTTCGAGATGGACGCCCAGCACGCGGGCGCCGCCCGGTGCGCGCCGCTCGCAGGCCCGCCGCAGGCCCTCGAAGGCGGCCTCGAGGTCCTCGGGCGGTGCCGTCATCGTGGTGGCCAGCAGCGCGGTGGTGCCGTGTACGGCATGCGCCTGGGCCACCCGGTCCGCCGCATCGCCGCCTTCCATGATGTCGCGCCCGCCGCCACCGTGCACATGCAGGTCGATGAAGCCGGGCAGGATGATGGGCGCGGCCGAGTCGCGCACGCGAGCGCCATCGACGGGCGTTCCCGAGATTCCGGCGATCCGCCCGCCGTCGTCGAAACTGAGCGTGCCGTCGACGAAACCTTGCGGAGTCAGCACAAGGCCTTCGAGCTGCTTCATGCAGGGCGGCTCGAGTTGTTCGCGTGCGCTGTCGGTCCCATCACAACGCGAGTTTAGTACCGCCGCGGCGTCGCGGGCGCGCGCTGCTTTTCTGCGATTATCCCAAGCCCAGCAGGCGGACCGCGTTGCCCTTGAGGATGCCGGGCATCACTTCGGGCTTGAAGCCGGCGTCCTCGAAATCCTTCATCCAGCGGTCGGGCGTGATCAGCGGGTAGTCGCTGCCGAACAGGATTCGGTCCTTCAGCAGCGTATTGGCGTATTGCACCAGCTGCTTGGGAAAATATTTGGGACTCCAGCCGGACAGGTCGATCCAGACGTTCGGCTTGTGGGTGGCGACCGACAGCGCCTCGTCCTGCCAGGGGAAACTCGGGTGCGCCATCACGATCTGCATGTCCGGGAAATCGATGGCCACATCGTCCAGGTGCATCGGGTTGCTGTACTCCAGACGCAGCCCGCCGCCGCAGCGCATTCCCGAGCCGATGCCGCTGTGGCCGGTGTGGAAGATGGCGGGCAGCTTGTGCGCATTGATGACCTCGTAGATCGGCCAGGCCATCTTGTCGTACGGGTGGTAGCCCTGGACGGTGGGATGGAACTTGAAGCCTTTCACGCCGTGCTCCGCGATGAGGCGCTCGGCTTCGCGCGCGCCCATCTTTCCCTTGTGCGGGTCGATGCTGGCGAAGCACACCATCATGTCGGCGTTCTCGCGGGCGGCCTGGGCAATCTCCTCGTTCGGGATGCGCCGACGGCCGAGCTTGGATTCGCTGTCGACGGTGAACATCACCAGGCCGATCTTGCGCTCCCTGTAATACGCGATCGTCTCCGCAATCGTCGGGCGTCGGCTGTTGCGGAAGTACTTGTCGGCGGCGCGGTCGTATTCCTCGCCATAGTTGTCGAAGGGGTTCCAGCAGCTGACTTCGGCGTGGGTATGCACGTCGATCGCAATGAGGTTGGCGTGGTCCATGGGCGCTCGTCGAGAGTGTTGAGGATGAAATCGACTAGGGAAAACACCAAGAAAACTGGGCTGTCCCTTCATTGAGTTGATTATGATCCATAACTATGATCCACGCATTCGATACACAGACATGACAAGCAAAGACATCCATCTGGAACTGCGCGGCAGCGTTGCCCTGGTCCGCCTCGCCCGGCCCGGCAAACGCAACGCACTGAGCGACGGCCTCGTGCTCGGCCTGCGCCAGGTCTTCGAAGGCCTGCCCGGCACGGTGCGTGCGATCGTCCTCGATGGCGAGGGCGAGCATTTCTGTGCCGGCCTGGACCTGTCGGAACTCAAGGAGCGCGATGCCGGCGCCGGCCTGCACCACTCGCGCATGTGGCACGCCGCGCTCGACTGCGTGCAGTTCGGGCCAGCGCCGGTAATAGCGGCCCTGCACGGCGCGGTGGTGGGCGGCGGGCTCGAACTGGCGAGCGCCTGCCATATTCGCGTGGCCGATGAATCGGCGTTCTATGCCCTGCCCGAAGGCTCGCGCGGCATCTTCGTGGGCGGCGGCGGCGCCGTCCGCATTCCCCGGCTGATCGGCGCGGCCCGCATGGCCGACATGATGCTGACCGGCCGCGTGTACAGCGCCCAGGAAGGTGAGCGCGTGGGCTTGTCGCAGTATCTCGTGCCGCAAGGCCAGGCCTCCGACAAGGCCTTCGAGCTGGCCCAGCGGGTGGCAGAGAATGCGCCGCTCACCAACTACGCCCTCATGCACGCCCTGCCCCGCATTGCCGAGCAGCCGGCCGATCAGGGCTTTTTCACCGAGGCCCTTATGGCCGCCATCGCCCAGAGCGCACCGGAGGCCAAGAGCCGGGTCAAGGATTTCCTGGAAGGCCGGGCCAACAAGGTCAGGAAGAGCTGAGCAATGAACGCTGCCGCTCCCAAATACCGGCCGTTGGAGTTCGGCGTCACACGCGTCAATCTGCGCGAAGGCAGCGCGGGCGTGCGCTATTTGCGCGCCGAGCAGCCGCTGGACGGCTATGCCGCGCGCATCACCGACCGCTTCCTGCACTGGGCCCGCACCGTCCCCGAGCGCAGCTTCCTGGCGCGCCGCGTGAAGAACGCCGACGGCAGCACCGGCGACTGGCAGCACGTGAGCTACGGCCAGGCACTCGAGACGGCGCGCGCCGTCGGCCAGGCCTTGCTGGACCGCGGCCTCGGCGTGGACCGCCCGCTGGTCATCCTTAGCGAGAACGGCCTGGAACATGCGGCGCTCGCCCTGGGATGCCTGTACGCGGGCATCCCCTACTGCCCGGCCTCGCCCGCCTACAGCGTGGTGAGCCTCGATTACGAGAAGCTTCGCCATATCCTCCAAACGCTGACGCCCGGGATGATCTTCGCCAGCGACACCGCCCGCTACGGCAAGGCGATCCAGGCCGCCGTCGGACCGGAAATCGAGGTGGTTTTGCACGAGGGCTCGATCGAAGGCCGCCAGACGACGCGGCTGGCCGACCTGCTGGCCACCGTGCCCACGCCAAAAGTCGATGCGGCCATGCAGGCGACGGGCCCGGACACCATCACCAAATTCCTGTTCACCTCGGGCTCGACCAAGATGCCCAAGGCTGTGATCAACACCCACCGCATGTGGTGCGCCAACCAGCAGCAGATGCGCCAGTCGATGCCAGTGCTCGCCGAGGAGCCGCCGGTGCTGGTCGACTGGCTGCCCTGGAATCACACCTTCGGCGGGAATCACAACGTCGGGTTGACCCTCTACAACGGCGGCACGCTCTATATCGATGACGGCAAGCCGACGCCCGCCCTGATGGGCGAGACCTTGCGCAACCTGCGCGAGATCGCACCGACGCTGTATTTCAACGTGCCGACCGGCTTCGAGGCCATTGCCAATGCGATGAAGTCCGACGACGAGCTGCGGCGCAACCTGTTGTCGCGCGTGAAGATGTTCTTCTATTCCGGTGCCGCCCTGGCGCAGCCGGTCTGGGATGCGCTGCACGAAACCCAGGAACGCGAGATCGGTGAGCGTGTGGTCATGGGCACGGGGCTGGGCATGACCGAATCATCGCCCTTCGCCGTTTTCGTCACCAACCCGAACGTCAAGGCCGGCCATGTCGGCGTGCCGACGCCCGGGATGGAGCTCAAGCTGGTGCCGATCGACGGCAAGACCGAGGTGCGCTACAAAGGCCCCAATGTCACGCCGGGCTACTGGCGCGCGCCCGAAGCCACGGCCGAGGCTTTCGACGAGGAGGGGTTCTTCCGCACGGGCGACGCCGTGCTCTGGATCGACGACAGCAACCCGCACCTCGGCCTGAA
>JAKFEZ010000236.1:0-35112 GCA_036675435.1 Ramlibacter sp.
GTCGGCAAGGCGGCGAAGTACGGCAGCGGCCCGTCGATGGCCCGCACCTGCGGATGGTCCCAGGCGTATTCGAGGATGTGGCCCGGGTGCGTGGCCGCGATGCCCACCACCTTGGCCACGTCGAGCGCCGCGCCGCCGCCGAAGCCGATGACGCAATCGGCCTGGTGGGCACGGAAAGCTGCCGCGCCCGCCATCGCCTGGCCGGCCGTGGGGTTGCCGAACACGCCGGCGAAGACCGCGGCGTCCAGTCCCGCAAGATGGGACCTGAACTCGGACAGTACCGGCAACGCGCCGAGCGCCCGGTCGGTGACGATGAGGGGCCGCTTGAGCCCCTGCGACAAGAGATGCGCCGCGACTTCCTTGCGGGCGCCGGCGCCGAACCGCACGGCGGTGGGAAAGGAGAAGCCGGTGATGCTCATGATGCTCAGATGATTTCGAAGTAGCGCTTCAACTCCCAGTCGGTCACACCGTCCAGCCACTGACGCCATTCCCAATCACGGGTGGCAGCATAGTGTTCGACGAAAGTATCGCCCAGGAAATCCCGCGCAATGGCGGAGTTGCTGAAGTTGCGGGTTGTTTCGATCAGCGTGCGCGGTGCGCGGGGGATGTCTTCGGCGCCTTGATTGGTGCCGGTGACCGGCGGCGCCGTGAGCTTCAAGCCTTTTTCGACGCCGTACAGGCCGGCCGCGATCACCGCCGCCATCGCCAGATAGGGATTGACGTCGGCCCCGGGGCAGCGGGTCTCGAGCCGCGTTCCCTTGGGGCTGCCGGCGATCACGCGAAAGCTCGCGGTGCGGTTGTCGATGCCCCAGGTGGGCTTGACCGGTGCCCAGAAGCCGTCGACCAGGCGCTTGTAGCTGTTGATGGTGGGCCAGAACATCGGCGCGAACTCCATCAGGCACTGCACCTGGCCGGCGAGGTAGCTCTCGAACAGCGCGCTCATCTTGCGCGGGTTTTCGCCGTCATAGAACTGGTTGGACTTACCGTCCGACAGGCTCTGGTGAATGTGCCCCGAGCAGCCCGGGTATTGCGCGCTCCACTTGGCCATGAAGCTGGGCATGATGCCGAAGCGCGCGCCGATCTCCTTGGCCCCGGTCTTGAACAGGATGGCGCGATCGGCCTGCTCCAGGGCTTCGCTGAACCCCAGCGCCGCTTCGTAGACGCCGGGCCCGGTCTCGGTGTGCAGGCCTTCGATCGGCACGCGAAAGGCCTGCATCTCGTCCATGATGGCGTTGAAGAACTCGCGATTCTGGTTCACGCGCAGCAGCGAATAGCCGAACATGCCCGGCGTCAGCGTCTGCGGCCCGACGCCTTGCTTGGCGGCCCAGGTCTGCGGCGTTTCCAGGAAGTTGAACCACTCGTACTCCATCCCGGTCATCACCTGGAAGCCCAGCTTTTCGGCGCGGCGCAGCACTCGCTTCAGGGTCTGGCGCGGACACACCGCGTAGGGGCTGCCATCGGCGTTGATGAACTCGCCCAGGAAGAAGTCGATGCCGCCGTCCCAGGGAACATTGCGGTGGGTGCTCAGGTCGAGTTGCGCCAACGCGTCGGGAAAGCCGTGCTGCCAGCCGGTGACCTGGGCGTTGTCGTAGGTGATGTCGCTGCTGTCCCAGCCGAACACCACGTCGCAAAAGCCGAAGCCGCCTTCAACCGCACCCTCGAACTTGTCCTTGTGCAGGTACTTGCCGCGCAGCACGCCATCGATGTCGCTGCAGGCGACCTTGACCTTGGTGGCGCCGGAGGCGCGGATCGCCGCGAGCGCGGGGTGGACCGGGTTTGCCATGCTGGGGGTTGCTCCTTGTGCGCTGGGTCGTACCGCTCTTTTGTCTGGCTGCTAGCCCTGGATCGCCGGCTCGCCCGAGGCGATGCCCAATTCTTCCAGCGCCAGCGCCACCGCCTGCACGGCCTGTTCCATCTCGTTCGGACCGATGGCGCCGATACAGCCTACGCGAAATGTTTCGACCTGTGTGAGCTTGCCGGGATACAGGATGAAACCGCGCCGGCGCGCCGCCGCATAGAAGGCCTTGAAATCGTAGCGGGGATCGCCCGGCGCGTGAAAGGTGACGATGATGGGCGCCTGCACTGAAGGATCCAGAAAAGGCATGAACCCCAGCCGGCCCATGCCGTCGATCAGCGTCTGGTAGTTGCGGGTGTAGCGCGCCAGCCGCGCTGTCCGGCCGCCTTCGGCCTCGAATTGCGCGATGGCTTCAGACAGCGCCACCACCACGTGGGTGGGCGGCGTGAAGCGCCACTGGCCGGTCTTTTCCATGTAGGCATGCTGGTCGTGCAGGTCCATCGCCAGCGACTGGCTGCGCCCGGCGCAGCCTTCCAGGACCGCCTTGCGAATGAAGACGAAGCCCATCCCGGGCACCCCCTCCAGGCATTTGCCGCTGGCGGCGATCAGCGCATCGAACCGGGTTTCGCGCGCGTCGATCGGCAGCGCGCCGAACGAGCTCATGGCGTCGACGATCAGGCCCTTGCCGTGGCGTTGGCAGACCTCGGCCACCGCCTGCAGCGGATTGAGAACGCCGGCGCCGGTCTCGCAATGGATGAGCACGACATGGGTGATGGTTTGATCGACCGCCAGCTTGTCTTCGAGCGCCTGGGCCGACACCGGTTGCGCCTCGTCGAAGCCCATCACCGTGCAGGCCCGTCCCATCAGCGAAGTGAGCTTGGCCGCGCGCTTGCAGTAGGCGCCATTGTCCAGCACCAGCACGTGGCCCTCGCGCGGCACCAGGGTGGCCACGGCCGCCTCGACGCTGAAGGTGCCACTGCCCTGCAGCGGAACCACCACGTGCGTCTCTTCGCCGTGCAGGATGGCCAGCAGGCTGCGCCGCACCCGCGCCGTGACCTCGTTGAAGTCGCTATCCCACGAGCCCCAGTCGCGCAGCATGGCGAGCTTGGTGCGCAGCGTGGTGGTCAGCGGGCCAGGGGTGAGAAGGATCTTGTCTCTGTCCATGGTGGGTCCTAAATAGTGATCCGCGCCGCGCCGGGCCGCCCCAAGCAAGCGGCCGCCCCCTCGGGGGGCAGGGAGTTACACGCAGTGAACGACCGTGGGGGCATCATTTCTTCCAGGCCTGGGTGCGGCGGTCGATCCACCAGCCAAGCAGCGCGAAGAAGGCGGTGGCGATGGCCGAGACGATCGCGATCAGCACCGCCATGGCGGCTGCTGGCCCCAGTTCACCGGCCTCGTCCATGTTCAGGATGGCGATGGACGCCAGCTTGGTTTCCGGCGAATAGAGGAACACCACGGCGGAAATCGTGGTCATGGCGTTGATGAAGAAGTAGCGCGCGATGTCCACCAGCGCCGGCGTGCAGATCGGCAGCGTCACCCGCCAGAAGGTTTTGAAGAACGGCACCTTGAGCGAAGCACTGACCGCCTCGAACTCGCCATCCAGCGACTTCAGGGCGGTCACCGCCGTCAGATGACCGGTGGTGTAGAAGTGAACGATGGTGCACAGGGTCAGCAGCGTGACCGTGTGGTACAGCCCGTTGAGGGGGTTGTCGGGTGAATTGAAGAAGAAGATGTAACCCAGTCCCAGCACCAGCCCCGGCACCGCCATCGGCAGCATGCTCAGCAGCCGCACCAGGCCGCGCAGCGCATCCATGCCGCGGGTCTTTTCCAGCATGTAGGCGCCCATGAAAACCAGCGCCGTGCCGAAGACCGCGGTGCCCGCCGCCATGCGGATGCTGTTGACGAAGCCGGCGGCCACCTCGTTGTCGACCAGCCCGTAGATGTAGTGCTTCAGGCTGGGCGACAGGTTGTAGGGCCAGAAGCTGGCGAACGAGGCGAATACCGCCATGCCCAGCATGGCCAGCATCAGAAAGCAGATGAAGCAGCAGTAGGCCGTCATCGCAGCGTCGTAGCGCGGCGAACGGGCCGGGCGGTAGGGAACGGCGCGGGCGCTGAGCATGGCGGTCTGCTTGCGCTGGACGAAGTGATCGACGGCGAAGGTGATCACCGCCGGCATCAGCAGCAGGATCGCCACCACCGCGCCCTTGGCGAAATCCTGCTGGCCGATCACCAGCTTGAACACGTCGGTGGCCAGCACGTTGAAGCTGCCGCCGATCACCTTGGGGATGCCGAAGTCGGTGATGACCAGGGTGAACGTCACCAGCGAGGCCGAGATCAGCCCATATTTGGCGCCGGGCAGGGTGATCGTGAAGAACTTTCGCGCCGCCGACGTACCCATGGCGTCGGCCGCCTCGTACAGCCGGGCGTCCGCCAGCGTCAATGCCGTGACGATGATCATCAGCGCATGCGGGAACACGGCCAGGCACTCGGCCAGAATGATGCCGGGCGCGCCGTAGATCTGCGCGATGCCAAGCGCGTTCAGCCAGCTCTTGAGCACGCCCTGGTTGCCGAACCAGTAGATCAGCGAGATGGCCGACAGCAGCGAAGGCGCCAGCAGCGGTATCAGCGTGATGGCGCGAAACAGCTCCTTGGCCGGCATGCACGAGCGGGTCAACGCGTAAGCGAAGCCGAAAGCCAGCGGCACCGTGACCAGCGTCACCACGCCCGACACCCACAGGCTGTTCCACAGGCTTTGCAGCAGCATCGGCGTGCGCGCGTACTCGATGAAATTGCGCAGCCCGACATACTCGCCCTGCCGGCCTTCGATGGCCTGGGTCAGGATGGCCAGCAGCGGGAACGCCAGGAACACGACCAGCACCAGCGCCACGGCGGCAATCGCCAGGTGGGCGATACGATCGGTCCAGTGCGCCCTGATGCGCACCGGCGCCACCGCCTGTTTGAGCACCGCGCTCATCTAGAACACCTTGATGCGCTCGGGCAACAGCTTGAGCCGCAGCGGCGAGCCGACCTGCAGCGCCTGCTCGGCCAGGTAGTTGAGCGACAGGTACACCGTCAGCTTGTGCGGCGCCAGCGCCTCGGTGTCTACTCTCACATGGCAATAGGAGCCGAGAAACTCGATCTTCTCGATGGTGGCGTCGAACACGTGCGGGTCGCCCTCGGCAATGGGCCGCGCCAGCACGTCCTCCGGGCGCAGGTAGATGCGCACGTCGCGGTCGGCGCCGCCGTCCGCCAGGCGCAGGCTCCCGGCCTCCAGCTGGCCGGCCCGCACCCGCCCCGGCAGCACGTTGACCTTGCCGACGAAATCGGCGACGAAGGGCGATGCCGGCTCGCGGTAGACCTCCTGCGGCGTGCCGACCTGCTCGATCGCGCCATGGTTCATCACCACGATGCGGTCCGCCACGCTGAGCGCCTCTTCCTGGTCGTGGGTGACCATGATGGTGGTGACCCCGAGCTTCTGCTGCAGCGTGCGGATTTCCTGGCGCAGCCGCACCCGCTCCAGCGCATCCAGCGCCGACAGCGGCTCGTCGAGCAGCAGCAGGCCGGGGGCGGTGGCCAGCGCCCGCGCCAGGGCGATGCGCTGCTGCTGGCCGCCCGAGAGCTGGCTGGGATACTTGCCTTCGCTGCCGGGCAAACCCACCAGCTTGACCAGTTCGCTGACCCGGGCCGCCACGTCGGCGCGCGCCAGTTTGCGATTGACCAGGCCGTAGCCCACGTTGTCTGCCACGCTGAGATTGGGAAACAGCGCGTAGCTCTGGAACACGATGCCGTAGTCGCGCAGCGCCGGCGGCAGCACGGAGATATCGCGCCCGGCTTGCCAGACCTGGCCCGCCGTCTGCGTCTCCAGCCCGGCGATGATCCGCAGCAAGGTGGTCTTGCCGCAGCCTGAGGGGCCGAGAAAGCAGATGAACTCGCCCTGGCGGATGTTCAGGTGGATGTCCTGCAGGGCGACGAAGCCGCCGAACTCCTTGCGGATGCCGCGCAAATCCAGGAACAGGTCATGAGTCATGCCGGTACAGCGTCGAGTGGAAAATCACGCGGCCGCAAGACAGGGCCGCGCCGGAATCAACGCTTCTCGGACTTGGCGTTGTAGCGGGTGTTCCACTCGCCCAGGATGCGCTCGCGGTTGCTGGCGGCGTAGTTGAAGTCCATCTTGATCAGGCGCGACTCGTAGTCGGCCGGGATGTTGGCCAGCTTGGGCGCGACGCCCGGCTGCGCGGTGATGGCGAAGTTCTTGCCGTAGTGAACCATGGCGTCCTTGCTCGAGGCCCAGTCGGCCAGCTTTCTGGCAGCCTCCATTTTCTTGGTGCCCTTGTGGATGGCGAAGGCTTCCAGGTCCCAGCCGAGGCCTTCCTTGGGAAACACCAGATCGATCGGGGCGCCCTTGGCCTTGTTGCTGTGGCCCCGGTATTCGAACGAGATGCCCAGCACGTACTCGCCGGCCGCCGCCATGTTGCAGGGCTTGGAACCCGAATGGGTGTACTGGGCGATGTTCTCGTGCAGCCCGTCCATGTATTTCCAGCCGCCGCCCTTGCCGGCGTCGTCGCCCCACAGCTGCAGCCAGGCGATCACGTCGAAGTAGCCGGTGCCCGAGGAAGCGGGATTGGGCATCACGACCTGTCCTTTGTAGACCGGCTTGAGCAGGTCGTTCCACGACTCCGGCTTGGGGATGTTCTTCTTTTGCGCCTCGACCGTGTTGAAGCAGACTACCGCGCCGTACACATCCATGCCCCACCACGCCGGTGTCGGCCGGGCATCGCGGTACTGCGGCAGGATGGCGGCCAGATTGGCCGGCGCATACGGCTCCAGCATTCCGTTCTGGTCGAACAGCGCCAGCCCGGTGGCGGCGACGCCCCAGATCACGTCGGCCTGCGGGTTGGCCTTTTCGGCCAGCAGCTTGGCGATCACGACCCCGGTGGAGTCGCGCACCCACTTGATCTCGATGTTGGGCTCGACCTTGTTGAAGGCTTCCTGATAGGCCTTGAGCTGGTCGGTTTCCAGTGCGGTATAGACCAGCAACTGGGTTTTCTGGGCGAAGGCCCCGGCCGCGAAAGCTGCCAGGGCGGCGATGAACAGGGACTTCAGGACTCGTGTCGAACGCATGGGAGAACTCCTCGAGGATAAGGGTTTCGATACTGCGGACCACCGGTGAGTGTGTGAATGACCTGCCGCGTTGCCGCTCCCTGACGCACGCACCTTGATTTGATTTAACGCCGGGCTTCTGGGGTTGTCAATTGTTTTTTGCTGATTGTTGACAATCCGCCGGATGCTGCTTTAATGGGAGGCATGAGCGCGCGGCTGCACCCCACCATCGCACTGCTGCAGAGCAGCTCGCTGACCACGGTGGTGCAGCAGGAGATCGAGCGCGCCATCCTGCAGGGCGAGTACGCGCCGGGCAGCAAGCTGATCGAAGCCACGCTGGCCCAGGCCATGGGTGTCTCGCGCGGGCCGGTGCGCGAGGCCTTCAGGATGCTCGAGGAAGCCGGGCTGGTGCGCAACGAAAAGAACCGCGGCGTCTTCGTGCGCGACATCCCGATCGATGAGGCCGTGGAGATCTTCGACCTGCGCGCCGCCATGGACGAACTGGTGGGCCGCAAGCTGGCCCGGCAGATCACGCCGGCCCAGCTGAAGGAGGTCAAGGCGCTGGTCGACTCGATGGAGAAGGCGGTGAAGACCGAAGACGCCTACAACTACCATCTGCTCAACCTGCGCTTCCACGACCGGCTGGTGGAGATGGCGGGCAACAGCAAGCTCACCGCCATCTACCGCAAGCTGATCAAGGAGCTGTCGCTGTTCCGCCGGCTGAACCTGGCCGACGGCTGGCTGCTGCCGATCTCGGCCAGCGAGCATCGCCAGATCATCAAGGCCATCGCCTCGGGCGATGAAGAAGCCGCGGGGCGCGCCATGTTCGATCATGTGATGGACAGCAAGGAGCGCACCATCGAGAACGACCTGCGGCGCCAGGCGCGCGCGCAGGGCAAGGTCAAGGAAGCCCGTGCTGAACGTCAATAGCCGCAACTACCGGCTGCCGGCCCATCCCACCGTGGTGGTGTGCGTGGATGGCTGCGAGCCCGACTACCTGGGCCAGGCCGTCGCCGGCGGGCACATGCCCTGGCTCAAGCGGACGCTGGCGGCCGGCACCGGCCTGATCGCCGACTGCGTGGTGCCCAGCTTCACCAATCCCAACAACCTGTCCATCGTCACCGGCGCGCCGCCGTCCGTGCATGGCATCTGCGGCAACTACCTCTATGACGTCGCCAGCGGCACCGAGGTCATGATGAACGACCCCAAGTGGCTGCGCGCCCCGACCCTGCTGGCCGCGCTGGCCGACGCCGGCAAGTCGGTGGCCGTGATCACGGCCAAGGACAAGCTGCGCCGGCTGCTGGGCCACGAGATGAAGGGCATCTGCTTTTCCTCCGAAAAATCGGACCAGGTGAGCCTGGCCGAAAACGGCATCGACGAAGTCGTGGCCATGGTCGGCAAACCGGTGCCCGATGTCTACAGCGCCGAGCTGTCGGAGTTCGTCTTCGCCGCCGGCGTGAAGCTGATGCGCGAGCGCCGGCTCGATGTCATGTACCTGTCCACCACCGATTACGTGCAGCACAAGCACGCGCCGGGCACCGCCGGAGCCAACGCCTTCTACGCCATGATGGACGGCTACCTGGCGCAGCTCGACGACATGGGCTGCGTGATCGCGCTCACCGCCGACCACGGCATGAACGCCAAGGTGGCGATGGACGGCACGCCCGACGTGATCTACCTGCAGGACTGGTGCGACGCGCAGCTCGGCCCGGGCCAGGCCCGCGTCATCCTGCCGATCACCGACCCCTACGTGGTGCACCACGGCGCGCTCGGCTCCTTCGCCACCATCTACCTGCCGCCGGACGTCGAGGCCCGCACCCTGGCCGGCCAGCTGCAGCAGCACCACGGCATGGAAGCCGTGTTCACGCGCGAGGCGGCGGCGCGCCGCTTCGAGCTGCCGGCCGACCGCATCGGCGATATCGTCTGCGTCGCCCAGCGCTTCACGGTGCTCGGCACTTCCGCTTCGCGGCACGACCTCTCAGGCCTGGACGCTCCCTTGCGCTCGCACGGCGGCATCAGCGAGCAGCGGGTGCCGCTGATCCTGAACCGCAAGCTGCCGGGGCTGGATGCGACACGCCGGCTGCGCAATTTCGACGCGTTCGACCTCGCGCTGAACTATGCGCAGTAGGGCGCTTCCCCCATGATGTCGCTGGCCGACATCGAGCAGGTATTTGCCCGGCGCGGCGGCGAACAGTATGCGGGCGAGCCGGTGACACAGCTGCAGCACGCGCTGCAATGCGCGCTGTTCGCCGAACAGGAAGGCGCCGGCGACGAACTGGTGACGGCCGCCCTGCTGCACGACCTGGGCCACCTGCTGCACGATCTGGGCGCCACGCCCAGCCTGCAAGGCGTCGACGATGTCCACCAGTACCGGGCCCTGCCGTTCCTGCGCAGCCTGTTCACCGGCGCCGTGACGCTGCCCATCAAGCTGCACGTCGACGCCAAGCGCTACCTGTGCGCCACCGATTCCGGCTACTTCGAGCGGCTGTCGCCTGATTCGAAGCGCTCGCTCGCGCTGCAGGGCGGCATTTTCGACCCAGCCCAGGCCGACGCCTTCATTCGCCAGGCGGGCGCGCCCGATGCAGTGCGCCTGCGCCGCTGGGATGACCAGGCCAAGGCCGACGGCCTGGCGACACCGCCGCTCGCCCACTACCTGCAACGGGCCGGCCGTTGCGCGCCGGCCGTCGGCGGGGCGCCTGCATGACGCTGACCTGGCCGGTCGTGGCGCTGGTGATGTTCGGCGCACTGTTGCACGCCGGCTGGAACGCGCTGGTGAAGTCCAGCCCCGACAAGGCGCTGGACACGGCGGTGATCCATCTGGTGGGCTCGGTGCTGGCCCTGCCGCTGATCTTGCTGGTGGGCTGGCCGCCGGCGGCGGCCTGGCCTTTCATCCTCACCTCGGTGGTGATCCACATCGCCTACTACACGGCCCTGACCGGCGCCTACCGGCATGGCGACCTGGGCCTGACCTACCCGCTGATGCGCGGCACCGCGCCGCTGCTGGTGGCGCTGTCGGCCGGCCTGACGCTGGGCGAGACGCTCAGCCCGATGAGCTGGGCGGGCGTGATCGGCGTCAGCGCCGGCGTGCTGGCGCTCGGCCTGTCGCGCCATGCGATGGAGCGGCCCAAGGCGGTGGGGTTTGCCCTGGCCAACGCGGTGGTGATCGCGCTCTACACCGTGGTCGACGCGCTCGGCGTGCGCGCCGCCACGGCGGCCGGCGGCAATGCCTTGCAGTACGTCGTGGCGCTGTTCGTGCTGGACGGCTGGCCGTTCGCGCTGCTCGTGCTGCGGCGGCGCGGCTACGGCGTGGCCTGGCCTTATGCCCGCGCCCGTTGGCCGTTGGCGGCCGGCGCCGCCGCCGCATCGCTCGGCTCTTACGGCATCGCGCTGTGGGCCATGACCCGGGCGCCGGTCGCCACGGTGGCGGCGCTGCGCGAAACCTCGGTGCTGTTCGCCGCCTTGTTGGGCGCCTGGCTGCTGAAGGAGGCCTTCGACCTGCGCCGGGCGATCGGCACCGGCGTGATCGTCGCCGGCGTCATCGCCCTGCGGCTGGGATAGGCCACTGCCATGACCGCCGCGCGCCTGCCCGCCCATGCGCAAATCGTGGTGGTCGGCGGCGGCATCGCCGGCTGCTCGGTGGCCTACCACCTGGCCGGGCTCGGTTGCACCGATGTGTTGCTGCTCGAGCAGGGCAAGCTCACCAGCGGAACCACCTGGCACGCCGCCGGGCTGGTCGGCCAGATGCGTCCCAACCGCACCATGACCCAGATGAGCCGTTACGGCATCGAGCTCTACGCCCGCCTCGAGGCCGAGACCGGCCTGGCGACGGGCTGGAAGCAATGCGGCAGCGTCAATGTCGCCCGCACGCCGGAGCGCATGCAGGTGCTGCGCAAGCAGCTGGCGATGGCCCGCAGCTTCGGCGTCGAATGCCACGAGATTTCGCCCGCGCAGGCCGGCGAGCGGTTTCCGCCGATGCGCACCGACGACCTGCAGGGCGGCCTGTGGCTGCCGGGTGACGGCAAGGCCAACCCGGCCGACCTGTGCATGTCGCTGGCCCGGGGCGCGCGGCTGCGTGGCGTGAAAATCGCCGAAGACATGGAGGTCACCGGCGTGCGGGTGGCGAACGGGCGCGTGGCCGGCGTCACGACCGCGGCCGGCGAGGTGCGCTGCGAGACCGTGGTGAACTGCGCCGGCCAATGGGCCCGGCAGTTCGGCGTGCTGGCCGGCGTCAACGTGCCGCTGTATTCAGCCGAACATTTTTACGTGGTCACCGGTCCTGTCGCCGGCGTGCATCCCATGCTGCCGGTGATGCGAGACCCCGACGGCTTCATCTACTACAAGGAAGAAGTCGGCGGGCTGGTGATGGGCGGCTTCGAGCCGAAGGCCAAGCCCTGGAGGATGGACCAGATTCCCAGCACCTTCCAGTTCCAGCTGCTCGACGAGGACTGGGACCAGTTCGAGGTGCTGATGACCAACGCCCTGCACCGCACACCCTGCCTCGAAACCGCAGCCATCAAGATGCTGCTGAACGGGCCGGAGAGCTTCACTCCGGACGGCAATTTCATCCTGGGCGAGGCTCCCGAGCTGCGCCGGTACTTCGTTTGCGCCGGCTTCAACTCGGCCGGCATCGCCAACAGCGGCGGCGCCGGGCGGCTGATGGCGGAGTGGATCGTCGGCGGCGAGGCCAGCATCGATTTGTGGGACGTCGACATCCGCCGCTTCGGCGCCTTCACCGGCAATCGCCGGGCGCTGGCCGAACGCACCGGCGAAACCCTGGGCCTGCACTACGCGATGCGCTGGCCGCGCCAGGAGCTGGAGACCGCGCGGCCACTGCGCACCTCGCCGCTGTACGACCTGCTGGCCGCCAAGGGCGCCGAGTTCGGCAGCAAGAACGGATGGGAGCGCGCCAATTACTTCGGAGGCGGAGGGCAGAAAAACCGGCACACTCTCGGCACTCCCGGCTGGCTGCCCTGCATCATCGAGGAACAGAAGGCCACCCGCGAAGCGGTGGCGCTGTACGACCAGAGCTCGTTCGCCAAGCTGCTGCTGCAGGGCCGCGACGCCCTGGCGCTGCTGCAGCGCCTGTGCGCCAACGAGATGGACGTGCCGGTCGGCAAGATGGTCTATTCCCCCATGCTCAACGCCCGCGGCGGCATCGAAAGCGACCTCACGGTGACGCGGCAGGCGCCGGACCGGTTCCTGATCGTCACCGGCTCGGCCCAGGCCACGCGCGACCACGATTGGATCAGCCGGCACATCGGCGCCACCGAGCACGCGGTGTTGACCGACGTGTCGGCCATGACCTGCGTGCTGTCCCTCATGGGGCCCAAGTCGCGCGAGCTGCTCGCGCGCGCGAGCCCCGACGATCTCTCGCCGGACGCGCTGAAGTTTTCCTGGACGAAGGAGATCGACCTGGGCTACGCGCGGGTTCGCGCCGCGCGCATGAGTTACGTCGGCGGCTTGGGGTTCGAGCTGTATGTGCCGGTCGAGATGTGCCGCCATGTCTACCTGGCCTTGTGCGACGCCGGTGCCGACCTGGACCTGCGCGACGCCGGCTACTACGCGCTGGACGCGTTGCGCATAGAGCAGGGGCGCCGGGCCTGGGGCGCGGAGCTGGGCCCGGACGAAACGCCCTGGGAGGCCGGCCTGGCCTTCAGCGTCAGGCCGGACAAAGCACATGCGTTCATCGGGCAGGACGCGCTGCGCACCAGCCGCGGCCAGCCGCTGCGCAAGAAGCTGGTCAGTCTGCTGCTGCCCGCCGGCGTATATGCCTGGGGTGGCGAGTCGATCCTGGTCGATCAGCAGCCCGCGGGCGAAATCTCATCGGCTGGACACAGCCCGCTGGCCGGCGCCTGTGTCGCGCTGGGTTACGTACGCGGACCGGCGGCCCTGCGCGACCACAACGGCAGCGCGGCCGAAATCGATCTCTGGGGTGAGCGGGTGCCCGTGCAACTGCACGACCGCTGGCCGGTGCCGGCCTGATGCCAGCTCAGCCGGCCCGGTCTTCGCGCGGTAGCGGACGGCTGCTGTCGGCGGACGGGTCGTCGCCGTGACTGGCTGCGGGGCTGGCGCTGTCGGCGAAGTCGTCGAGCTGCCGCTGCAGCAGCTTGCGTTGCAGTGGGCGGCCGAGCTCCTTGGTGTAGTAGGCCACCTCGAATTCATCGCGGGCAGGGTTGCGCTTTTTGTCCGGTGCCATGCGCCGAGGATACTAAGCCAGTGCTCACATGATGTAGGACACAGCCCCACTTGTCCCTCGGACGGCGGCTACAGCCTGTAACGCCGAGCCCGGGCGATTTGGCCTGCTGGGCGCCGGCGCCTGGCTTAACATGTTCTCTGGTTCTTTCGCACCAAAGGATAGCCCCATGCCCACGCCTGCGGATATCGCCGCGCTTCGAACGCTGGCCCTGGTGGGCCCGGCGACCGCGGGCAAGACCAGCCTGGCGGAAGCGATGCTATGGAAGGCCGGCCTCATCGGCAGTGCCGGCAGCGTGGAACGCGGCTCCACCGTCAGCGACCACGACCCGCTGGAGCGCAGGGCCCAGCGCTCGCTCAACGCCTCGCTGCTGTACTTGCGGCATCGCGGCGTCGAGGCCTACCTGATCGACACCCCCGGCGCGCCGGACTTCCTGGGGCAGTCGCTGCCGGCGCTGGAAGCGGTGGAGACCGCTTGTGTCGTGATCAGCGCCACCAACGGCATCGAGCCCATGGCCGTGCGGATGATGGAGTGGGCCGCCCAGCGCGAGCGCGACCGGCTGATCATCGTCAACAAGATCGATGCGCAGGGCGTGAAGCTGGAAGCGCTGGTGGCGCAGATCCAGGCTGCCTTCGGCCGCGAATGCCTGCCGGTGAATCTGCCCGCCGAGCGGGGCGCGCGGGTGGTGGACTGCTTTTTCAACATGGCGACGGACAGCCCTGCCACCGATTTCTCATCGGTGGAACAAGCGCACCGGGCGCTGGTCGAACAGGTGGTCGAGGTCGATGCGGCCTTCGTCGAGCGCTACCTGAGCGATGGCGATGTCGACCCCCAGGAGCTGCACGCGCCGCTGGAGCAGGCGCTGCGCGAGGGCCACCTGATTCCGATCTGTTTCGTCTCGGCCCGCACCGGCGCCGGCGTGCCGGAACTGCTGGATGTGATGGCCCGGCTGCTGCCTGATCCGACCGAAGGCAACCCGCCGCAATTCCTCAAGGGCGAGGGTTCCGAGGCCCGTCCGCTGCGCGCCGAACCCGATGCGGCGCGCCATGTGCTGGCCCATGTCTTCAAGATCGCCCAGGACCCCTACGTCGGCAAGATGGGCGTGCTGCGCGTGCACCAGGGCACCCTGGCCGCCGGCAGCCAGCTGTACGTGGGCGACGCCCGCCGGCCGTTCAAGGTCGGCCACCTGTTCCGGCTGCAGGGCAAGGAATTCTCGGAAGTGCCGCGCGCCTTGCCCGGCGAGATTTGCGCCATCGCCAAGGTGGAAGAGCTTCACTTCGACGCGGTGCTGCACGATGCGCCCGAGGACGACCACATCCACCTGCAGCCGCTGGACTTTCCCGTGCCGGTGCATGGCCTGGCGATCGAGCCCAAGCGCCGCGGCGACGAACAGCGGCTGCACGATATCCTGCAGAAGCTGGTGAGCGAAGACCCCTGCCTGCGCCTGGAGCATGTGGCGGCCACCAACGAGAGCGTCGTCTACGGACTGGGCGAGCTGCATCTGCGCACGCTGCTGGACCGGCTGACCGAGGTGCATCGCTGCGAAGTCAACACCCGCCCGCCGCGCATCGCCTACCGCGAGACCATCACGTCGCCGGCCGAGGGCCACCACCGTCACAAGAAGCAGACCGGCGGCGCCGGCCAGTTCGGCGAGGTGTTCCTGCGGGTCGAGCCATTGCCGCGCGGCGCCGGCTTCGAGTTCGTCGACCAGGTCAAGGGCGGCGCGATTCCCTTCAATTTCATCCCGGCGGTGGAGAAGGGCGTGCGCCAGGCGCTGGAAGCCGGCGTGGTGGCCGGCTACCCGGTGGTGGACCTGCGCGTGGTCGTCTACGACGGCAAGCACCACAGCGTGGACAGCAAGGAAATCGCCTTCATCACGGCCGGCCGCAAGGCGGTGGTGGCCGCGGTGCAGGCAGCCCGCCCCAGCGTGCTCGAGCCCATCGTCAACGTGGAGATCGCGGCGCCCGAGCAGAACATCGGCGACATCACCGGCGACCTGGCTTCGCGGCGCGGTCAGGTCAGCGGCACGGCGTCGGCGGCCGGCGGGCTGGCCGTGCTGGCCCAGGCGCCGCTTTCCGAGCTGGCCAGCTACCAGTCGCGGCTGAACGCGCTGACCGGCGGCCAGGGCCGCTATACCCTGGCCTTCAGCCACTACGAACCGGTGCCGCCCACGGTGCAGGCCCAGCTGGCCTCGCAATACCGGGTGCGCGACGAAGGCTGATCAGGCCGCCAGCTGCAGCGGCCGCACGCCGGCGCTGCGCGGGCGCAGGCACAGGCGCTCGAAGGCCAGCGCCGAAGCCAGCGCCTCCTGCCCGCCGCGCGCTGCTGCTTCCAGCAAGGTGAGGTCGATCACATCGCGTTGCGCATGGCTGCCGCCGAAGCGGCTGGCGCGGCTGCGGATGCGGCGCAGCAACTGCGCACAGCGTTCGAACTCGCCGGCGGCGAAGGCCTGCACCGCCAGCGTCGCGGCCGCCCCGGCCTCGCGCGTGAACACCGCGTTGTCCTGGTCGCCCGCCAGCGCCTCGCGCTGGGCCTCCAGCACTGCCTGCTGCGCATTGCCGCGACCGGCGCCGGCGAAAGCCATCATCGCGTGCATGTCGTTGAAAGCGTACTGGCCGGGCGCCAGCGCCGCCTGCCAGCGATCGGCCAGCGGCTGCCAGCGCTCGCCCACGTCGATGCCGCGCAACTGCAGGCGCCACAGCATGGCGCTGGCGTCCACCATGTCCAGCATCAGGCTGGAACCGGCGCCGCCGATGGCCTTGTCGTACAGGCGCAGCACCTCGTCCGCACGGCCGAGCTCGAGATGGAACAGCGCCAGGTGCCACCAGTTGTGTACCGCCAGGAAGCTGCCCTCGGACCAGATGGCTGCGTTCGGCTGCAGCCACTCGATGCCGGCGACGGGCTGGTTCTTCATCTCCAGCACGTGGGCCACCGAATGCCAGGCCCAGCTATCGCGCGGCTCCAGCTCGACCGCGGCGCGGCCATGCTTCTCGGCTGCGGCGTAGTCGCCCGTCTCCTCCAGGCCGAACGCGTACATGCCCAGCACCGCGTGGTAACCATGCTGGCCGCTCTGCCAGGATGGCAAGGCGCGGGCGATGCGGTCGCGCAGCATGCGCGAGTCGCCGGTGAAGTAATCGATCTGGTGGCCGGCCTGCAGCGCCAGCAGGTCGCGCGGGTATTCCAGGCTCAGGTCTTCGAGCACCCGACCGGCCTCGTACCAGTGGCCGTGGGCCAGCAGCGAGACCGCCTCCAGATGGCCGCGCTCGCGTGCGGTGGCCGCAAGCGCACGGGCGGCGTCGCAGGCGGCGCGCGCCACGGCGACGCCGGCGGGCTCGGTGCCCAGCAGGTAGAGCCAAGCCTTGAGCAGCCAGGCCATGGTCATCCCGGGACTGGCCGCCAGGGCTTGCTCGACGGTGGCGGCCGGGTCGCCGACAAAGCACTTGAATTCGTCCTGCGCCTGCTGGAAGGCCTGGAGGCTGGCGTCGTTGGCGCCGGAAAGGGCTAGGCCCAGTGAGTCGTTCATTTCAGTTCGTCCTTGAAGAAAAGTCGAGTCGGTGAAGCGGTTGAATCAGGGCGATGCGGATTGCGGGAAATGAGAGTGTGAAACGAGGGCGCGGCCTACACTAAAGGCATTCCTGCAACAAACCGGTCATTCCTGCCATGCGCCACCATGCCGGACCGATCACCGTCGCGCTGCTGGGCGTTCCGGACGCCAGTGCGGCCACCTTGTATGGCTTCTACGACGCGCTGGCCAGCGTGCGGCGCGACTGGACCATGCTGCATGGCGGCGCGCCAACGCTCTCGCCTTTTCGGCCGGTGATCGTGAGCCCGGACGGCGCGCCGTTCGAGGCCGGCAACGGGGTGCGCATCACGCCGGCCGCCAGCTTCGCCGGATGCCCCCGTCCGGAAGTGGTCGTCATCTCCGACGTGATGGTGCCGCCGGGGTCGGAGGTCGGCGACCGGTTCGACGCGGCGGTGCAGTGGCTGCTGGCCTGCTACGCCGGCGGGGCGGTGCTGGCTTCGGCCTGTTCCGGCGCGCTGGTGCTGGCGCGCACCGGCCTGCTCGACGGCCTGGACGCGACCTCGCACTGGGCCTACTGCGAGCACCTGCGGCGCGAACACCCGCGCACCCGCTGGCACCCCGAGCGCGGCCTGGTCTCGGCCGCCGAGGGCCGCATCCTCATGGCCGGCAGCGGGGTGTCATGGCATCTGCTGGTGCTGGCGCTGGTGGCGCGCTTTGCCGGCCCCGAGGAAGCGATGCAGGTGGCGCGGATGAACCTGATGGACCTCAGCAGCGCCAGCCCGATCGCCTACGCCTCGCTCACGCACGGCAGCCATGCGGCCGACCCGGCCATCGCGCGCTGCCAGCAGTGGGCCTCGACCCACTACACGCACGAGGCGCCGGTGGCGCACATGGTGGCCCTGTCGCAGCTGCCCGAGCGCAGCTTCAAGCGCCGCTTCGCCCAGGCCACCGGCATGTCGCCGCTGGAGTACGTGCACCACGTGCGGCTGGAAGAGGCCAAGCAGCTGCTGGAGTCGGGCGACACGCCGGTGGAAGCGGTGGCGCTCGACGTCGGCTACAGCGACAGCAGTTTCTTCGGTCGCCTGTTCCGGCGCAAGGTGGGCATGTCGCCGGCTCAGTACCGGGTCCGGTTCGGCCGGCTGTCGCGCGAGCTGCAGGGCCTGGCAAGCTAGGCCGTCCCAGCGCGCCAGCGCCTCAGGCCCGAGGCTTCATTGCGTCGCTCTGCATGGCCACCCGATACTCCAGGACGCGGCCGATGGTCCACGACATGGGGGCCTTCTCCACCGGGAACGGGATGCGCAGCGTCACCAGCTTCTGGCCATGGGCAGCCAGCACGGCCTGGGAAACCTGGCCATACAGCGTGGAGCGCAGCGCCAGCGGCAGGTTGGCGCCGCGCAGGCGCATCAGATCCCATTTGACATAGCAATAGGCACGATTGACCAGGTTGTTCAGCTTCAGGTCCTTGACCTCGTAGTGCCGGAAGCGCAGCCCGGCGTCATGGCCGATCATCTGAATCACGTCACCCGGAAACGTGGCGGCCGACATGCCGGCCATTTGAAGCCGCCGATAGAAGTCCACATCGTCCAGCCCCCACCCCTGCAGCACGTCGTCGTATCCCGCCACCCGGCGGAAGTCAGCGCTGCCTACGATGCACATGCCGGTGGCATCCTTGGACACGGCGGCGGGCTGCAAGTAGCGGCCCTCGGCGAGCAGGGGTCGCACCGTTTGCGCGAAACGCGGCGCCAGCAGCGTGTCGGCGTCGACGAAGCAGAGCCAGGGCGCCGTCGCCGCCTGCGCCCCCAGGTTGCGGGCGCGTGCGATCTCGAAGGTCGGGCGGCCGGGGACCCTGACCAGCTGCACCTGCGGGTAATTGGCGGCGACCCAGTCGCCCGCGCCATCCGGACAGTCGTAGTCCACCACCACGCAGGCGGTGCCGGGTTGCGCCAACATCGTGGGGAGAGTCTGCCGCAGGTGGTGCAGCCGGCCTTTGCAGGTGGTGACGAAACAGAGGTCCGGCGGACCAGCTGTCTCAGGCGCCGGCATGGCCCGTCTCTGCGGTGGCCGACAGCGCCTGGCGCACCGCCCCCGGCTGCATGCCGTACATCTCGGCGAACTCGTCCACGGTCTTGCCGCTGGCATCGAACGCCCGGCGCAGCGCCTCGCGGCGGGCCCGCTGTTCCGCCAGCCCGGCGAAGGCCTCGTCCAGCACGGCTTGCGAGAGTTCGTCGCGTGCATGCACGCGGGCCTCGTAGTCTTCGCGGCTGAGGCCGGAATCCTCGATCGCCTTCGTCAGGCGCTCGCGCAGCCAGGGGCGCAAATCTTCCTTGGAGCGCGCCTGCCGCCGGCGGAACACCTCCATGATCGCGTGGTGCACATGCTCGGGCGCGACCTCCTCGACCGGCACGGCGTTCAGATCGTGGCGTTTGTGGCCGGCAGCCACGCTTTCCAGGTAGCGGGTGGAGCGGGCGTGCAGGCCCAGCGCGACCTTCAGGTCTTCCTTCTTGAACTCGTCGGGATGCAGCGCCATCAGCTCCTGGAACACGCCCAGCTTGAGCGGCAGGAAGCGGGCGCCGAACATCTTGGGGTAGAGCTGAAAAAGCTTTTCGAGCACCTGGTGGGCGGCCCGCGGCGCGCGCGCGGCCTTCTGCTGGCGGGCCGGGCGGGCGGCAGTGGGCTCGGCGGCCGCCACAGGGGTGGCGTCATCTGGAGCAGGCGCGGATTCGGGAGCAGGGGCGGTCATCGATAGGACGGAAGAGGACAACCCCAGACTGTAATGCGGTTCCCGGGGCAAAATCGGGCCATGAAAATCGAAAAAGACACTGTGGTGACCCTGCGCTACAAGGTGGCCGACGCCCGGGGCAAGCTGATCGAGGAAAGCAAGGACCCGATGGTCTACCTGCACGGCGGCTACGAGAACACCTTGCCCAAGATCGAAGCGGCTCTGGACGGGCGCGAGCCCGGCCACGAGGTGACGCTGCAGTTGAAGCCGGAGGACGCCTTCGGCCTGCGCGACGAAGCGCTGGTGCGCACCATTCCCAAGAAGGACTTTCCGCCCGGCGTCAAGGTGGGCGGGCAGCTGGAAGGCCGCACCGACAGCGGCGAGCCGCATGTGTTCCATGTGATGAAGATCAAGGGCGACACGGTGTTCCTGGACGGCAACCATCCGCTGGCCGGCAAGGAACTGCGGTTCCAGCTCAAGGTGACCGGCGTTCGGGCGGCCAGCCAGGAAGAGATCGATCATCGGCATGTCCACGGCGCCCACGGCCACCATCACTGAAGTGGGGGGCTGCCGGAGTTGCCGATTGTCCCGCTCGTGAGCCGGTGCGTCGCGCGGGTGGGCCTTTTGTCCCTGCGCCCCGGCCCCATCTAAAGGGCTGAAGTTCTCGCCAACCCACCGAAAGCAGCTCATGGCCCACAGTCCCGTCCTTCAAGTCAAACCGCTCGGCTTCCCCTGGGAAACCGCCGACCCGTTTCTTTTCTGCGCCTACCACGACGATGCCTATCCCCAGGGCAACGGCGCGATGGGGCCGGCGGCGTCGCTGGCCGGCCGCGAGATCGGCCAGGACTTCAGCCGCAAGGACGGCTGGAGCATGTACCACGGCGACGTCGTGCCCGGTTTTCCAGCGCATCCGCATCGCGGTTTCGAAACCGTGACGGTGGTGCGCAAGGGCCTGATCGATCACGCCGACTCGCTGGGCGCGGCCGCCCGTTTTGGCCAGGGCGATGCGCAGTGGCTCACGGCCGGCGGCGGCGTGGTGCATTCCGAGATGTTCCCGCTGCTGCGCACCGGCCAGCCCAACCCGCTGGAGCTGTTCCAGATCTGGCTGAACCTGCCGGCCCGCAACAAGATGGCGCAGCCGCACTTCACCATGTTCTGGTCGCAGGACATCCCCAGCCTGCGCTCGACCGACTCCGCCGGCCGCCACACCGATGTGGCAACCGTGGCCGGCGCGCTGGCCAACGCCGGCGCGCCGTTGCCGCCGCCGCCCGACTCATGGGCGGCCCAGCCAGAGGCGGACGTCGCGATCTGGACGGTGCGGATGGATCCCGGCGCACGCTGGACGCTGCCCGCCGCAGTGGGGCCGCAGACCCGGCGCACCCTCTACCTTTTCAAAGGAGGACCGGCCAGCGTCGGCGGCCAGGACGTCACCGGCCCGGCAGCGATTACGCTGCAGGCCGACGCGGCCGTGGAGCTGGCCAATGACGACGCCGAGACGGAGTTCCTGCTGCTGCAGGGCCGGCCGCTCGGCGAGCCGGTGGCCCAGTACGGCCCGTTCGTGATGAACACGCAGGCCGAGATCATGCAGGCGATGCAGGACTATCGCCGCACCCAGTTCGGCGGCTGGCCCTGGCCCGACAGCGCACCGGTGCATCCCGCCGAAGCGCTTCGATTCGCCCGGCATCCCGACGGACGCGAGGAAGCGCCGGTGCCGCAAGCCTCATAAAAAAACGCGCCCCCGGGGCGCGTTTTTACTGATCGCTCAGAGGCCTTATCTGGCGGCCACCACCCGCACCATCTCCAGGCACTTGTTCGAGTAGCCCCACTCGTTGTCGTACCAGGACACCAGCTTGACGAAGGTGCCGTCCAGCGCAATGCCGGCGTCGGCATCGAAGATCGAGGTCCGGGCGTCGCCGCGGAAATCCGTCGCCACCACCTTGTCTTCGGTGTAGCCCAGGATGCCCTTGAGTGCGCCCTCGCTCTGCGCCTTGAACTCGGCGCAGATTTCCTTGTAGCTGGCTTCCTTCACCAGCTCCACCGTCAGGTCGACCACCGACACGTCGGAGGTCGGCACGCGGAAGCTCATGCCGGTGAGCTTCTTGTTCAGCTCGGGAATCACCACGCCCACGGCCTTGGCCGCGCCGGTGGACGAGGGAATGATGTTCTCCAGGATGCCACGGCCGCCGCGCCAGTCCTTGTTGCTCGGGCCGTCCACGGTCTTCTGGGTGGCGGTGGCGGCGTGCACGGTGGTCATCAGGCCGCGCTTGATGCCCCACTTGTCGTTGAGCACCTTGGCGAGCGGCGCCAGGCAGTTGGTGGTGCACGAGGCATTGGAGATGATGGCCTCGCCCTTGTAGGTCTTGTCGTTGACGCCGAACACGAACATCGGCGTGTCGTCCTTGCTGGGGGCCGAGATGATGACCTTCTTGGCGCCGGCCGCCAGGTGCTTGCCCGCGCCTTCCTTGTCCAGGAACAGGCCGGTGGACTCGATCACGATGTCGGCGCCGACCTCGCCCCACTTCAGGTTGGCCGGGTCGCGCTCCTGAGTCAGGCGGATCTTCTTGCCGTTGACCACCAGGGTGTTGCCGTCCACCGCGATCTCGCCCTTGAAGCGGCCATGGACCGAGTCGTACTGCAGCATGTAGGCCAGGTAGTTGGGCTCCAGCAGGTCGTTGATGGCGACCACTTCGATGTCGCTGAAGTTCTGCACCGCCGAGCGCAGCACGTTGCGCCCGATGCGTCCGAAACCGTTGATGCCGATCTTGAGGGTCATGTGATTACTCCTGAGCAGTTGATCTGAAGGTGGGGGTCAGGCCCTGGACGACAGGACCGCGCGGACCGTGTCGGCCACGTTCTCGGGCGTGAAGCCGAAGTGCTTGAACAATACATTGGCCGGCGCCGATTCGCCGTAGGTGTCGATGCCGACCACGGCAGCGCAGCCGTATTTCCACCAGAAATCGGTCACGCCCATCTCGACCGCGACACGCGGGATGCCGGCCGGCAGCACTGCGCCCTTGTAGACCGCGCCTTGTCGGTCGAAGGCGGAGGTGCTGGGCATCGAGACGACCCGCACCGCGATTTTCTGCGCCGCCAGCAGCTCCTGCGCCTTCAGCGCGAGCTGGACTTCGGAGCCGGTGGCGATGATCACCGCCTGCGCCCGCTTGTCCAGGCCGACTTCGGCCGGTTCGGCCAGCACGTAGCCGCCCTTGCTGATGTCCTCCAGCCCGGCGCGAGGCGCGTACGGCAGGTTCTGGCGCGACAGCAGCAGGGCCGTCGGCCGGTTGGCGTTCTGCAGCGCCACGGCCCAGGCCACGGCCGTCTCGGCCGTGTCGCACGGACGCCAGACGTCGAGATTGGGAATCAGCCGCAGGCTGGCGGCATGCTCGATCGACTGGTGCGTGGGACCGTCCTCGCCCAGGCCGATCGAATCGTGGGTGAACACGTGGATCACCCGCTTCTTCATCAGCGCGGCCATGCGGATCGCATTGCGGCTGTAGTCGCTGAAGGTGAGGAAGGTGCCGCCGTAGGGGATGTAGCCGCCGTGCAGCGTGATGCCGTTCATCACCGCCGCCATGCCGAACTCGCGCACGCCGTAGTTGATGTGGCGCCCGATCGTCCCCTCGGGCGTGCGCACCACCTCGCCGGCCAGGTCGAAGCGCAACGGCGCAGTGCTCTTGGTGTTGGTGAGGTTCGAGCCGGTCAGGTCGGCCGAGCCGCCCAGCATTTCCGGCAACGCCGCGGTGAAGGCTTCCAGGGCGAGCTGCGAGGCCTTGCGCGAAGCGACGGTCTCGGCCTTGGCGTGCGCCGCGACGGCGGCGTCCACCGTGACCTGCGCGAAGTTGAGCGGCAGCTCGCCCTTCATGCGGCGGCTGAACTCGCCGGCCAGCTCGGGGTGGGCGGTACGGTAGGCGTCGAAGCGCTGCTCCCACTCGGCCTGGGCGGCCTGGCCGCGGGCCTTGGCGTCCCAGTCGCGATAGACCTCGGAGGGCACCACGAACGGCTCGTGCGGCCAGCCCATGGCCTCGCGTGTGAGCTTGACTTCTTCCAGGCCCAGCGCCTCGCCGTGCGCCTTGGCGGTGTTGGCGCGGTTCGGGCTGCCCTTGCCGATATGCGTCTTGGCCACGATCAGCGTGGGCCCCTCGCTGCCGCCGGCCGCGCCGCGGCGCGCATCCGAGATGGCGCGGTCCACCGCGTTGGCGTCATGGCCGTCGATGGGGCCGATCACGTTCCAGCCGTAGGCCTTGAAGCGCGCCGGCGTGTCGTCGATGAACCAGGGCGCCACCTGGCCGTCGATGGAAATGCCATTGTCGTCATACACCGCGATCAGCTTGCGCAGCTTCCAGGCGCCGGCCAGGGCGCAGGCCTCGTGGCTGATGCCTTCCATCAGGCAGCCGTCGCCCAGGAACACGTAGGTGTGATGGTCGACGATCGTATGGCCGTCGCGGTTGAACTCGGCGGCCAGCAGCTTTTCCGCCAATGCCATGCCCACGGCGTTGCTGATGCCCTGCCCCAGCGGCCCGGTGGTGGTTTCCACCCCCGGGGTCACGCCCACTTCGGGATGGCCCGCGGTCTTGCTGTGCAGCTGGCGAAAGCTCTTCAGCTCCTGCAATGGCAGGTCGTAGCCGGTCAGGTGCAGCAGCGCGTAAAGCAGCATCGAGCCGTGGCCGTTGGACAGCACGAAGCGGTCGCGGTCGAACCAGTGCGGATTGACTGGGTTGTGCTTGAGGTGGCCGCCCCACAGCGCGACGGCGATGTCGGCCATGCCCATCGGCGCGCCCGGGTGGCCCGAGTTGGCCTGCTGCACGGCATCCATGGCCAGAGCCCGGATGGCATTCGCCATGTTGTCGCGATTCGCGTTTGCCATAGGTAAGTCGTTGGCCTTCAAGGACAGCTCCGGGGATGTATCAGGGGAAACCCGGCATTTTACAGTCCGACCCCGCCCCGGTTCGCGCCGGTCGGGTTCACGGGTTCGCTACAGTGGTGGGCATGCAAGGGCTTCATCTCACCGCCGACCTGTACCAATGCCGCTGCGAAGACGCCTGGCTGACCGATGCACAGCGGCTGGGCGAATGGTGCGTGCAGGCGGTGCAGGCGGTCGGCCTGCAACCGGTCAGCCAGCTGTTTCACGCAACGCCCGCTAGTGGCGGCGCCCCGGGCGGTGTCACCGCCACGGTCCTGCTGGCCGAATCGCACGTCTGCCTGCACACGTGGCCCGGGCAGCGCGCCGTGGCGGTCGACGTCTACGTCTGCCATTTCGACGGCGACCACTCGGCCAAGGCGCGCGGCTTGATGTTCGCGCTGGTCAACCGCTTCCAGCCCGAGTGGACCGAACAGCGCTCGCTCGACCGTGGAGATGGTGAGGCATGAGCGAGCGTGGGGACTCCATGAGCGCTGCCATGATCCTGGCGGCCGGCCGCGGCGAACGCATGCGGCCGCTCACCGACCACTGCCCCAAGCCGCTGCTGGAGGTGCGCGGCAAGCCCCTGATGCAGTACCACCTCGAAGCGCTGGGCCGTGCCGGCTACGGCGACGTAGTGGTCAACACGGCCTGGCTCGGCGATCAGATCGAAGCTCGGTTCGCCGGCCATGAAGGCCCGCGGATCCACTACTCGCACGAGGGCCGTGACTTCGGCGGCGCGCTGGAGACCGCCGGCGGCATCGCCCGGGCGCTGCCGCAGCTGGACGATGTGTTCTGGGTGGTCGGCGGCGACGTGCACGCACCGGAGTTCGAGTTTTCTCGGGCTGTGATGGACCGCTTTGCCGCGGGCGGCGCGCTGGCGCACATCTTCCTGGTGCCCAACCCACCGCACAACCTCCGGGGGGATTTCGGGCTGCGCCCTGACGGCGTGGCGCTGAACCAGGCCGAGCTGAAGTACACCTATTCGACGATTGGCTGCTATCGCAAGCAGCTCTTCCAGAGTCTGCCCGCAGGCAACCCGCAGGGCCTGAAAGTCCCGCTCGCGCCGTTGCTGCGCACGGCGATGGACAATGGCCGGGTCACCGCCGAAATCTACCGAGGATCCTGGACCGACGTCGGCACGCCTGACCGACTGGCCCAACTGAACGCACCATGAGCAATTCGATCTACGCCGAACGCCGCGCCCGCGTCGCTGCCCAGCTGGGCCCGGACGGTATCGCCATCATCCCGACAGCGCCCGAGCGCCCGCGCAATCGCGACAGCGATTTCCTGTATCGGCACGACAGCTATTTCTACTACCTCACCGGCTTCGGCGAACCCAATGCCTGTCTGGTGATCACCGGGGATGGCCGCAGCACGCTGTTCTGCGCGCCCAAGGACGTCGAGCGCGAGATCTGGGACGGCTATCGGCTCGGGCCCGAGGCCGCGCCGGCCGCCTTGGGCGTGGATGCCGCGCATTCGGCCACGCAGCTGGACGCCCAGTTGCCCAAGCTGCTGGAAAACCGCGACACCGTCTGGTATCCGTTCGCCATTCACGAGGGCCTGGAGGCGCGCATCGGCGGCTGGCTCGGCCAGGTGCGGGCGCGGGTACGCTATGGCGCCTTGTGCCCCGAGCAGCAAGGCGACCTGTGCACCGTGCTCGACGAGATGCGGCTGGTGAAGGACGCGCACGAGCAGGACATCATGCGACGCGCCGGGCAGATCAGCGCCCGCGGCCACGTCCGCGCCATGAAGCTGGCCGCGCGCATGCTGCGGGCCGGCCAGGAGGTGCGCGAATACCATCTCGACGCCGAGCTGATGCATGAGTTCCGGCTGGGCGGCTCGCAGGCTTCGGCCTACAACTCGATCGTCGCGGCCGGCCCGAATGCCTGCGTGCTGCACTACCGCTCGGACGCGGCGCCGGTGCGCGATGGCGAGCTGGTGCTGATCGATGCCGGCTGCGAGCTGGACGGCTACGCCAGCGACATCACCCGCACCTTCCCGGCCAACGGCAAGTTCACGGGCGCGCAGCGCGCCTTGTACGAACTGGTGCTGGCCTCGCAGGACGCCGCCGTGGCCGCCACCCGCGCCGGCGCGCGCTTCAACGACCCGCACGAGGCCACCGTCAAGGTACTGGCCCAAGGCATGTTGGACCTCGGCCTGCTGGACGGCAACAAGGTCGGCAGCGTTCAGGACGTGATCGAGAACCGCAGCTACTTCCAGTTCTACATGCACCGCACCGGCCACTGGCTGGGCATGGACGTGCACGACTGCGGCAGCTACGTGGAGCGCTCACAGGCCGGCGAAGTGACCGAGCGCAAGGACCCGCTGTCCAACGAGGTGATCAAGAACCGGCCCAGCCGCATCCTGCGGCCCGGCATGGTGCTGACCATCGAGCCGGGCATCTATGTGCGCCCTGCCGAAGGCGTGCCCGAGCATTTCCACCATGTCGGCATCCGCATCGAGGACGACGCGATCGTCACCGATGCCGGCTGCGAGCTGATCTCGCGCGGGGTGCCGGTCAAGGCCGACGAGATCGAAGCCTTGATGCGGGGCTAAGGCCGATACGCCTCGCCTGTGAGGCTTAAGTCCTGCGCTGCGGCTTTTTTCACGGGCGGCTGCCTTGCGCCCGCCCCTACTGCTGTGCTAGCTTCGAAGCACCCCTGACCCCTAGGCACGCTCGGCGCGAGGCGAGGCCGCTGTCTCGCTTCTGAAGGAAACGCCGTGAACCAGCCAGCCACCCCCCGCTTCCGAGGCACCGCTTCCAGCGTCCTGCCGGCCGCCAGTCCCGCCATCGCGGGCTTCGTCCCCGCCGCCCTGACCCTGGCGGTAGCCACCGCGTTTCTGGGCGCCAGCGAGGCCCGGGCCCAACCCAGCGGACACCAGGCGATCCATGGCACGGCCACCCTGAACCCGCAGGGCAGCCATCTTGTCGTGACAACGCAGAACGGGCCAGGAACCCAGCATTCGGCCATCAACTGGCAAAGCTTTTCGGTCCCCGGAGGCAGCACCACCCACTTCCAGCAGCCCCATGCCGCCAGCCTCTCCATCAACCGGGTGGTGGGCAGCAACCCCTCGGCGGTCTTCGGCACCTTGAGCTCCAACGGCCGGCTGGTGCTGGTCAACCCGGCGGGCATTGCCGTGGGCGCCGGTGCCGTCGTCGACACCGCCGGCTTCACCGCTTCGACCCTGCGCATGAGCGACGCCGACGCGCTGGCCGGCCGGCTGGTGTTCGGCGGCGATGGCTTGGCGAGCGGTGCGCTCAGCGTTGACGGAACGATCCTCGCGCGCGGCGGCGACGTGGTCCTGATCGGTACCCAGGTGCAGGTCGAGAGCGGCGCGCTGGTGCAAGCGCCCAACGGCGCGACCGCGCTGGCGGCGGGCCAGAAGGTGGCGCTGACCGGGCGGGGCCTGGAAGGCATCCGGCTGGAGCTGCAGGCGCCCAGCGATCAGGCGCTGAACCTGGGCAGGCTCGAAGGCGATGCCGTGGGCATCTTTGCCGGCCAGCTCAAACACCAGGGCCTCATCAACGCGGTTACGGCGACGGCCGAGGGCGGCAAGGTGGTGCTCAAGGGGCTAGCTACCGCGGACATCGCCGGGCAGATCACGGCCAGCAGGGGCGGGCACGGCGGGCAGGTCCACGCCACCGCCAGCAAGGTCATCCTGCGCAGCGGCGCGTTGATCGACGTCAGCGGTGAGCAAGGCGGCGGCGAGGCCTTGCTCGGCGGCGGCTGGCAGGGCCAGGATGCCCGCATCACCCATGCCCAGCAGACGACGATGGAGGCCGGCGCCAGCATCCGGGCCGATGCGATAGCCAGCGGCAACGGCGGAACCATCGTCGCCTGGTCGGATGGGGCCACGCGGGTCCATGGCTCGCTCTCGGCACGCGGTGGCGCGGCTTCGGGCAACGGCGGAAACATCGAGACCTCCGGCCACTACCTGGACATGCAGGGACAGGTGGACACGCGAGCGCCCCGTGGCGCCACCGGAAATCTGCTGCTGGATCCCACCGACATCTTCATTGCGACCGACCTGGCCAGCGCTGTCGCGGCGGGCATGGCCGGCACCGACCAGACAGCGGGGCCGGGGTTCACGCCCGCCGGTCCTGCAGCGCAGTCGCTCGTGACCGTTTCCGACCTGCAGGGCTACCTGAGCGGTTCCAACGTCATGGTCCAGACGACCAATGTCTCGGGTGGCGGCACGGGCTTCATCCAAGTGATCGATGGGGTCACGTGGAGCAGCGGCAACGCATTGGGGCTGATGGCGGAAAGCGGCATTTCCATCAACGCCCCGATCACGGCTGGCGCGGGGACGCTGGCGCTCAGCGCCGGCGGCAGCGGCGCCGGCGGCGCGATCACGCAGGCCGGCAGCGGCGCGGGCATCAGCGTGGACAGCCTGTATGCCTACACCTCCAACGTCAACGGCGGATCGATCACGCTGACCGGCGCTGGCAATTCCATTTCGTCGATCGGAGCCTTCTCCGGCACCGGCGGCATCAGCGTCACCAACAACGGGGATCTGACGGTCGGCTCGGTGTACTCCGGATTCAGCGCCCTGGGCTCCATCGCCGGGGTCTCCGCCAACGCCGCCCAGCCGGTCAACCTGACAGTCAACGGCGGTTCGTTGAAAGTAGCCGATTCCAGCAACGGCGTGCGTTCGGCCGGCGGCAACATCACCCTGGTGGGCACCACCGTGAAAGTGTTCGGCAGCCCGGTCAACGCCAATGGGGGCAACGTGTCGATCACCGGCTCAGGCACCGGCGCCTTGCATTCGGTCGAGATCGTCAACAACGGGGCCGCCCAGTCCCAGGTGTCGACGACGGGCAGCGGCACCATCACCATTGCCGGCAACCTCACGGGGGGCGGAGCCGCGGGCTCGGCGGGGGTTTCCCTGGTCAATTCAACGGTTTCGGCGGGCAGCGGCGCCGTCACCCTCACCGGTGACGTGGGCTGGCCCTCTGGCGTGGCCCAGGTTTCTCGTGGCGTGCACATTGGCTCGCTGGGGTCGGTCAGCGGCGCAGGAAACATCAGCGTCACAGGCCGGGCGGGCGGCAGCGCCTCGGCCAACAGTGCTGGCCTCGAGGTCGGCAGCGGCGCGAGCGTGGCCAGCAGCGGCGGCAACGTCGCGCTCAGCGGCACGCTCAACAATCCATCGATACTTGCCGGGGCGGGGCTGCGGATCGCAGGCTTGGTCCAGTCCGCGTCCGCCGGGCAAGTCACGCTGAGCGGATCGGCCACCGTCGGCGGTTCCGCAGGCACCGGCGTGGACGTCGCCTCGACCGCCAGCGTGACGGCGGGCCTGGGCGGCCTCACGGTCACCGGCAGCGTCTCGTCTTCCACCACGGCCACGTTCATCACAGGCACCTCGCTTTCCGGCAGCGCCAGCTCGAGCGGGAACATCGCCATTACCGGGACGGCCAACGCACCCAGCGCCCCAGGCGTTTACGGCGTTTCGATGGGTGGCAGCCTGGCAGCAACGGGGGCCGCGACGATCACCATCACGGGCTCGGGGGTCCCGGCCCCGGCGCCCGCGTCGTACTACGATGTCTACATCGCCGGCACGACGATCGGCAGCGCCGGTGGCCAGATCAAGCTGGTGGGCGACCGGATCAACATCTCCAGCGCGGTCAATTCGGGCACCGGCCGCACGATGATCGTGCCGTTCAGCGCCAGCCGGCCCATCACGTTGGCCGGCTCGTCCGAACCCAGCGCGCTCAATCTCCAACCGGCCGAGCTGAATCTGATCACGGCCTCCACCATCGTCGTGGGTGGCTCGTCCTATACCGGCGGCATTTCGATCGGCAACACGGGAGGCACCGTCAACCCGCTGGGCACGTCGGCATTGAGCCTGATCAGCGCCGGAAGCATTACGCAGACCGCGGCGCTCAAGGTCAGCAAGCTGAACGCGGACGGGAGCACCGTCATGCTGACCAACGCAGGCAACGAGGTTGACCAGCTCAGCGGGCGCTCCTCGACAGGCGCGTTCCAGTTCGCGGGCAACAAGGCCACGCTGACCGTCGGGACCGTGGATGGGATCGCCGGCATCGCTTCATCGGGCAACGCCGTGCTGGTCCAGAACACCGGCGACATTTCGTTGACCCAGGCCATTGCCGGCGCGGGATCGGGCAACACCGTCGTGCTCGCGGGGCAGCACTTCAGCAACACGGTGGGCGCCGGCGCCATCAACCCAGGCGCGGGCCGGTGGCTGGTCTATTCGACCACCCCTTCCAGCAATGCATTCGGCGGGTTGGTTTCGGGCAACAACGCGATCTGGAACGCAAGCCATTCGGGTAATCCGCCCGCCACCATCGCTTCGGGCAACCGCTACGTCTTCTCGGCGCAGCCGACGGTCAGCGTCACTGCCACGGCGCAGACCAAGGTTTACGACGCCACGGCTGGTTTTGCCACACCGACCTTTACCACCAGCGGCCTGGTCGACGCTTCCTTTCATGGCAGCGTGTTCCTGCAGGACACGTTGACGGGCGCGCTGGAGGTTGCCAGTCCGGCCAAGGATGTCGGCAGCTACAGCATCGTGCAGGGGACGCTGGGCGCGCCCACGGGCTACCTGTTCGGCACCTATACCGGCGCCAGTGCCACGGTAACGGCGGCCAGCTTGATGGTGACTGGCGTGACCGCCAGCGACAAGGTGTACGACACCACCGCCGCGGCCAGCCTGGCAGGCACGGCGGGCGTCACGCCGCTGGGGTCCGACGTGGTCAGCGTCTCGGGCACGGGGACGGGGCTCTTTGCCGACAAGAACGTCGGCACCGGCAAGGCGGTCACGGTCAGCGGCTACACCTTGAGCGGCTCGGCCGCCGGCAACTATGTGTTGGTGCAGCCCAGCGGCTTGAGCGCCGACATCACGCCGGCCAGCCTGACGGTGAGCGGCATCAGCGCCGACAACAAGGTCTATGACGCCACCGCGGCGGCGGACCTGAACACCACCGGCGCCGCATTGACCGGCCTGCTGGGCAGCGACTCGGTCAGCCTCGACGCCGCCAACACCACCGGAAGCTTCGCCGACAAGAACGTGGGCACCTCCAAGTCGATCGGTGTGAGCGTCGCGCTATCGGGGCCCGACAGTGGCAACTACACCGTGTCCAACTCCGGCGCGGTTACTGCCGACATCACCGCGGCTGCGCTCACCGTCAGCGGCGTCGCGGCCAACAACAAAGTCTACGACGCCACCACGGTGGCGAGCTTCGATGCCGGCAGCGCGACGTTGACCGGCGTGATCGGCGGCGATGCGGTTTCGGTCTCCAGCGTCTCCGGCAGCTATGCCGACAGGAACGTCGGCACGGCCAAGGCCGTGACGGTGGCCGGCGTGAGCCTGGGCGGCACCGACGCGGGCAATTACATACTCGCCAATCCCAGCGGCTTAAGCGCCGACATCACGCCGGCCAGCCTCACGGTGAGCGGCATCACCGCCAACGACAAGGTGTATGACACGACCACCCTGGCAACGCTGGCCGGCACGGCCGGCGTCACGGCGCTGGGAGCCGACGTGGTGACGGTCATGGGTGCGGGCACCGCCAGCTTTGCCGACAAGCATGTGGGCGCCGGCAAGACAGTGACCGTCGGCGGCTACAGCCTCGGCGGGGCCGACGCCGGCAACTACGTGGTGGTGCAACCCAGCGGGTTGAGCGCCGATATCACTCCGGCCGGGCTGACGGTGAGCGGCGTCAGCGTCAGCGGCAAGGTGTACGACGCCACCACCGCGGCAGCGCTGACCGGCACGGCGAGCATTTCCGCGCTGGGGTCGGATGTCGTCGCTATCTCGGGGACGGGCATCGGTCTCTTCGTCGACAAGAACGTGGGCACCGGCAGGGCCGTCAGCCTCAGCGGCTACACCCTGAGCGGGGCGGACGCCGGCAACTACGTGGTGCAGGCCGGCAGCCTGAGCGCCGACATCACGCCAGCCAGCCTGACGGTGAGCGGCGTCAGCGCCAACCACAAGGTGTACGACGCCACCCCGGCCGCAACGTTGACCGGCACCGCCGGCGTGACGGCGCTGGGGTCCGATCTGGTCAGCGTCTCGGGCACAGGCATCGGGCTCTTTGCCGACAAGAACGTCGGCACAGGCAAGGCCGTCAGCGTCAGCGGCTACACCCTCAGCGGCATCGATGCCGGCAACTACGTGGTGGTGCAGCCCGGCGGCCTCAGCGCCGACATCACGCAAGCCAGCCTGACGGTGATCGGCATCGCCGCTGCCAACAAGGTGTACGACACGACGGCCATGGCCGTCCTCTTGGGCACGGCCGGCGTCAGCGCACTGGGGTCGGACATCGTGACGGTGTCGGGAACAGGAACCGGGCTCTTTGCCGACAGGAACGTCGGCATCGCCAAGGCGGTCAGCGTCAGCGGCTACACGCTGAGCGGAACGGACGCCGCCAACTACATGGTGGTACAGCCCAGCGGGTTGAGCGCGGACATCGCGGCCGCCAGCCTGGCGGTGACCGGCATCACAGCCGGCGACAAGGTGTACGACACCACCACGTCGGCCAGTCTGGCCGGCACGGCGAGCGTCACCGCCTTGGGATCCGACATCGTCAGCATCTCGGGCGCGGGAACCGGCCTGTTTGCCGACAAGAACGTCGGCACGGGCAAGACCGTGAGCGTCATCGGCTACAGCCTGACCGGGAAGGACGCCGGCAATTACGTCGTCGGGCAGCCTAGCGGGCTGAGCGCCGACATCACCCCGGCCAGCCTGACGGTGGGCGGCGTCAGCGCCATCGACAAGGTGTACGACGCCACGGCCGCAGCGACGCTGGCCGGCTCGGCCAGCGTGTTCGCGCTGGGCTCCGACGTGGTCAGCGTTTCCGGCACGGGGACTGGGTTTTTTGCCGACAAGAACGTCGGCACGGGCAAGACCGTGAGCGTCAGCGGCTTCGGCTTGACAGGGAAGGACGCGGGCAACTATGTCGTCGTGCAGCCCAGCGGCTTGAACGCCGACATCACGGCCGCCAGCCTGACGGTGAGCGGCGTCACCGCCAGCGACAAGGTGTACGACGCCACCGCCGCGGCCAGCCTGGCAGGCACGGCGAGCGTCACGGCGCTGGGGTCCGACGTGGTCAGCGTCTCGGGCACGGGAACCGGCCTCTTTGCCGACAAGAACGTCGGCACCGGCAAGGCGGTCACGGTCAGCGGCTACAGCCTCTTTGGAGCCGATGCGGGCAACTATGTGGTGGTGCAGCCCGGCGGCTTGAGCGCCGACATCACGCCAGCCAGCCTGACGGTGAGCGGCATCAGCGCCGACGACAAGGTCTATGACGCGACCACGGCGGCCAGCCTGAACACCACCGGCGCCACATTGGGCGGCCTGCTGGGCAGCGACTCGGTCAGCTTCGACACCGCCGGCACCACCGGAAGATTCGCCGACAAGAACGTGGGCACCTCCAAGACCGTCACTGTGTCGGGCGTTGCCCTGTCCGGCGCCGACAGCGGCAACTACACGGTGTCCTATCCCGGCGGAGTTGCCGCCGACATCACGGCGGCTGCGCTCACCGTCAGCGGCGTCGCGGCCAACAACAAGGTCTATGACGCCACCACGGTGGCGAACTTCGATGTCGCAGGCGCCACATTGGCCGGAGTGATCGGCGGCGATGCGGTTTCGGTCTCCGGCGTCTCCGGCAGCTTTGCCGACAGGAACGTCGGCACGGCCAAGGCCGTCACGGTGGCCGGCGTGAGCCTGGGCGGCACCGACGCCGGCAACTACACGCTGGCCAATCCCAGCGGCTTGAGCGCCGACATCACGCCGGCCAGCCTCACGGTGAGCGCCATCGACCAAACCAAGACGCAGGGCGACTCGCTGGTCTTTGTCGGCACGGAATTCACCAGTTCTGGCCTGGTCGGCGGCGAAACCATTGCCAGCGTGACCTTGAACAGTACCGGTGCGCCCGCGCCCGCGCCGGTGGGAAGTTATTCCATCACCGCCGGCGCAGCGGTGGGACGCGCTGGATTCGTGGCGACGAACTATGCCATCAGCTACACCCCCGCGACCTTGCTGGTGGAGCCAGCACTGCCTGCACCGCCGGCGCCCACGCCAGCGCCTGCGGCGGCTTCGACGGTCGAGCAACTCGTCGCGCTCGGGGCCAGCCCCGGCTTGGCGCGGGCGACGCTCGCAGAAATGTCGGCCAGCCCACTGGCGACCCTGACCACCCTGCTGACAGAGGAACAACAGCAGGCCGACGAACGGCGCGAGGGCAAAGACAGCGTGGTCGACGACAACCAGTGCCGGCGGTAGCCCTCCAGGCCAGCTAGCCGGCGGGCCTGGGATCAGGCTGGACGCGAGCTTGCGAACGAAGCCTGAGTTGCTGGCCCCGCGCCTTTGACCTCAGGTCAAAAGCGAAAGGACCCTTTACGCAGATTCCCTTACCAGGGTTTCCCCGCGTCGGGGCCTACAATCGCTGTCCTTACAAGAGCTGACGGGGCCCGGGCCTACGCTGCAGCTGTACCCAGGAGACTCTCAAGCCATGCCTTCTTTCAATGCGGTGAACACCGACGAAGCGCGCAGCGAACTGCGCCAGGCCGCCCTCGAATACCACGAGTTTCCGACGCCCGGCAAGGTGGCCATCCACGCCACCAAGCAGCTGATCAACCAGCACGACCTGGCCCTGGCCTATTCGCCCGGCGTCGCCGCGCCCTGCGAGGAAATCGTCCGCGACCCCAACAACGCCTTCAAGTACACCGCCCGCGGCAACCTGGTGGCCGTCATCACCAATGGCACCGCGGTGCTGGGCCTGGGTGATATCGGCCCGCTGGCTTCCAAGCCGGTGATGGAAGGCAAGGGCGTCCTGTTCAAGAAGTTCGCCGGCATCGACGTCTTCGACATCGAGATCAACGAAAAGCACGACCTGGACAAGCTGGTCGACATCATCGCGGCGCTG
>JAKFEZ010000232.1:0-7708 GCA_036675435.1 Ramlibacter sp.
TATTTTCGTTATCTCTTCTATAGAAATTTCCGCGATTGAAGAGCCGCCAGCTTTGTTGACGAGGCGAGCGAATACCTCTTCAGCTGCGCCAGCTAGGGTAATGCAGGGGATAAAATTCTTTTCTAAGAATTGGTTGATCGCCTCAACGAGTTGCACCCGCCCAATTTCTCGCTTGGTAGTCTGAATCGGTGCCTCGTCAAAGTGAAAGTCGCTCATAGCATCGACACATAACGTTAAAGTTGACCGGTGCGCAACGGCATTCGCGAGGCGTACGCCCACCAGCACACTTCGCGGCGCAATGCCGTTGCGTGTCCGCGTCGAAGATCTGCTAGGACGCATGGTCCTTCCAAGCATCCGTTTCGCTACTGTGCGCGTGGATCGAACATCTAGGCGTCGTCAGACCTGGTTTTGCCCCGCGAAAACCTTTCAAAATCCGGGAAGATCTCAAAGTAGCTGGCCGGAAAGTGAACGTCGAACTCGTGAAACTTTGCGGATGCGCGAAGTCGCTCGTGCGCCCGCAATGTTGCCTGTCTCGAAACAGCGCTGCGCTCAATGGTGTTCGCATTGCTGTTCATCGCATGAACTATTCCGGCCGCGTAATCGGCCAGTAGCAGCAGAGGCTCGGATTCCTCGCTGGTGAGCGTGAGCGAAGTAGCCTCGTGATAGATCCCAAGCGACTTGGTTTGTGGCTGATGTTCGTTCATCGAGCGCCAGGCTCCGGCAAGAGCATCTCGGTTCTCGTCACCTTGGATCTCATCATCGAAAATCACACATTCCGATATCTTCAAGCGGCCCTTCCAATCGGTGATACGCGGCAATGTGCCTATCTTTACTGAATGTGCCATCGCAAGGGTATGTGCTTGACCGAGCAGCAACATCTTTATCAGTGTTCCAGCCTTCAGGAACGCAATGGACCCGCCAGCGAGAGGAGCGGTCGTTGCATGGATTTCGCGCGAATCCCGCCAGAATACGGACCATCGCGCATCTCGCTTGTCGAGCGATCCTGCAACTACCGACCATGACTCCTTAAGAAGGAGGTCAGTGACCGCGGCAATACGATCGTCATTTGAGTTTCGCCATTTTGGAAGGCCCGCCGGAATCAATGACCTTACCCTCCTCAAAGAGCCAGATGGAAGGCATATGGAAGCGACAGTCAGCTTGTCAGCGTTGAGAGCGTTCTCAGACACTTGACCCGCGATATCCGACACCGACGTGATCGCGACCATGTGAGGCTGCGTCCTAACGTCGGAGTTGACCGGCGGCAAACGGAACGGAGCGCCGAAGGCGCGAACCACCTTTGACGTCCGTGTCGAACAACCTGTTAGGCATCGCCTTACGTGGTCTTGAGCACTGTGGCATCTATCTCAACGAGTTGCGCATCGTAGCCGAGCCTTGCGACCCCAAGCAGGGTGGCAGGCGGGACTGTCCCGCTGAAGAACTCCGTCACCGCAGACCAGGCTGCCGAGAGGGCAGCTTGTTCCCCGACAACATAGACGACCAGTCTCCTGATGTCGGTGGTGGTGAACCCGTGAACCGCCAAGACTGTGCGCAGATTCAGCAGACATTGAGTCGCTTGGGCATGCGGGTCGCCGTGTGCAACGATGTACCCAAGCGCGTCGTTGGGCACTTGGCCCGCAACGAACAATTGGTCGCCGATCCGCTGCGCGTATTGGTATTGGGGCGTCGCGGCGAGGCCGGCACTGACTTCGGCTTCATTCATTGATCGAATATTCAGAGCGTACGATGTGATGCCTAACGTAATGTCTGCCGCGCTCGCCGACCTGTTATCCCGCAGTCGCGGCATAACACCTGGTGTTGGGCCAAGAAGGATGCCTGCGGGCTTGGGTTGATCGCGCGCGGTGCCGGATAACACCTGACGACGATCGGCAGGTGTTATCACGCAAAAGGCCGATGTTGGCGATTGCGCGATATCGCTGCCCGATAACCTGGCCTTCCACCTTGTCGTCTTTCACCGCTCCCCTCCTATCATTGTCGTGCCCAGCTTCGCCCGTCGGCATACTGCAAATTCGTGCAGCGCCAATCGACCCTGCTCTCTCCTCCCGCCTTCGGCGTTCCAGGTCCCTGGTCTCCAAGATGTTTGCAGGACCCGACATCGTATCTACACTATAGCTTTAACTCGAGTCGCCTCATGACCATTCAACGCTGCCTTCGCCTGTCGATCACGCTGATGCTGGTGGCCATGACGCTCGCTTGCGCCAACACGGCGGGGCCTGTACAAAAGCCCCGGCTGGTGGTGTTCCTGGCGGTGGACGGCTTGCCGCAGCGGCAGGTGCTGGCCTATCGCGACCAGCTGGCGCCCGATGGCCTGGCTCGCTTCCTGGACCGCGGTGCCTGGTTTGCCGACGCGCACTACGGCCATGCCTTCACCGTGACGGCGGCCGGCCACGCCACCATGCTCACCGGCGCCTATCCGCATCGCACCGGCATCATCGGCAACAGCTGGCGCGACATCCACACCGGCGAGGAGCAGTACTGCACCGGCGACACGGCAGCCACCTACATCGGTCACGAAACCCAGGCGCTGGACGGCACCAGCCCAAAGAACCTGAAAGTGGAAACGGTGGGCGACGTGCTGCGGCGCGCCGATGCGCGCTCCAAGGTGATCGGCATTTCCGGCAAGGACCGCGGCGCCATCCTGCCGGCCGGCAAGATGGGCACGGCCTACATGTACATGAGCAGCTCGGGCCAGTTCGCCTCCAGCACGCACTATATGAAGGCCCATCCGGCCTGGGTCGATGCCTTCCATGCGAACAAGCCGGCCGATCGCTATTTCAAGACCGAATGGAAGCCGCTGCTGCCGGAGGCGGCTTATGCGCGCTCGCTGCCCGATGGCCAGCCCTGGTTCGGCAAGCGTGGCGGCAAGCTGCCGATGATGATGGGTGCGGCGTCCGACCCGGCCCCGGGGCCGGCGTTCTACAGCGCCTTGCTGCGCAGCCCCTTCGCCGATGCCCTGTCGCTGGATTTCGCGCGGGCCGCGATCGCCGGCGAGCAGCTCGGGCGGGACGACGCGCCCGACATCCTGGCGATCAGCCTGTCCGGCCACGACTATGTCAATCACGCCTGGAGCGCCGAGTCGCGGCTCTCGCACGATCACGTGCTGCAGCTCGACCGACTGCTCCAGGCGTTCTTCCGCGACCTCGATGCGACGGTGGGCAAGGACAACTACATTGCCATGCTGACGGCCGACCACGGCTTCATGCCGGCGCCCGAGCACAGCCAGGCGCAGGGCCGCCCGGCCGGCCGCTTGTCCGGCAGCCAGGCACTGAGCCGCATGAACGCCGAACTCGAACGCGGCTTCGGCGCGCCCAAGCTGGTGCCCTTCATCTCGGCGTCGGCCCTGGTGCTCGATCGCAGGCTGATCGCGCAGAAGCGGCTGGATTTCGACACCGTGGCCGAAGCGGCCCGCACCATGCTGGTGGCCGATCCGGCCGTGGCCGCGGCTTATACCCGGCGCGAGCTGGAGTCCAACAGCCGCGCCGGCGCGCCTTGGTTCGATGCGATGCGCAAAAGCTGGCACAGTGAGCTCTCGGGCGATGTGCAGTACGCACTGGCGCCCGGGTGGATGGGAACCTCGTCGAGTTCGGTCACCACCCACGGTTCGCCCCATGCCTACGATACCCATGTGCCGTTGCTGGTCTACGGCCCCCGCTGGGTCAGGCCGGCGCGGGTGGACGGGCGGGTCGAGATCGTCGACATTGCGCCGACGCTCGCCCGTTTCCTGGGCGTGGCGGTTCCATCGGCCAGCGAAGGGCGGCTGCTGCCGCTGGGCGCCCCCTGACCGCCGCGGCTTCACATAACTTTGCCCACCTGCAAACCGGACGACACCGAATCCGGCCTGGTCTGAGGCATGCTCGGGTGTCCGCCAATTCGCCTTTTGACGGCAGGAAAGCGCCTACAGGGCGAAGCGTCAACCACTGATTGCCTGCGCGGCCGCCATGCGCGAGGCTCTGGTGGCTGAGCTTCCCGAGGTGGCGGCGCAGCGACAAGAAAGAACCATGGACCCAATCCACGCCGAGTCTCACGCCGAGACACCAGCCGAGCCCCACTCCCGCGAGCCGGCCGCCCCGCGGCGCATCAGCCGCCGCGCCACCCTGATCGGCAGCTTGATCGCGATCCTGGTGGTCGGCGGCATCGGCTGGCTGGCCTGGCAGTTGACCCACCCTGACAGCACTGCGACGGCGGCCGGGCCGCGCGCCGGTGGCCGACCCGGCGCTGGCGCTGGCGGGGGCGGTGGCGGCCGACCGGCCACCACCGTGGGAGTCGCCACGGCGGAAAGCGCCGAGATTCCGGTCATCATCGACGCGCTGGGCACAGTGGTGCCGCAGGCCACCGTGCGAGTGCGGCCCCAGGTGTCGGGCGTGCTGCAGCAGGTGCTCTACAAGGAAGGCCAGACGGTGCGCAAGGGCGATCTGCTGGCAGTGATCGATCCGCGCCAGTTCGAGATGGCCTTGCAGCAGTCGTCGGGCCAGCGCATGCGCGACGAGGCGCAGCTGGAAGCCGCCCGGGTCACGCTGCAGCGCTTTCGCACGCTGCTGCAGCAGGATTCGATTGCCCGGCAAGAGGTCGACACCCAGGCGGCGCTGGTCAAGCAGCTCGAAGCGTCGCTGGTGATGTCCAAGGCCAACGAGGGCACGGCCCGCCTCAACCTGGCCTACACCCGCATCGCGGCGCCGATCACCGGCCGCGTCGGCCTGCGCACGGTCGACGTCGGCAACGTGGTGGGCACCAGCGATGCCAACGGCGTCGCATTGATCACGCAGATGACGCCGATCGACGTGGAGTTCGCGGTTCCGCAGGACCACGCCACCTTTCTTCAGCAGAACGCCGGCGCCTTCATGGAGGTGAAGGCGCTCGATCGCACCCGCGCCACGGTGCTCGACGAAGGCGTGTTCGCTTCGCTCGACAACCAGATCGACACCCAGACCGGCACCGTTCGCGCCAAGGCGCGGTTCAACAATGCCCGGCTGACGCTGTTTCCGAGCCAGTTCGTCAACGTCCAGCTGAACGTGCGCACTATCCGCGGCGCGGTGGTGGTGCCGGTGGCGGCGGTGCGCCACGGCGAAAATGGCGAGTACGTCTTCGTCGTCAAGTCCGACCGCACCGTGGAGCAACGGCCGGTCAAACGCGGCCAGGCGACAGTGGACAAGGTGCAGATCACCAGCGGCCTGCAGATTGGCGAGCGGGTCGTCACCGAAGGCGCCGACCGCCTGCGCGATGGCGCGCGGGTGGTGTTGCCGGGCGACGCTCCGGGGGCCGGCCCGCGCGGCGGCGCCAGCGGCCCCCGAGGCGGTGCCGGAGGCGGGAGGCGCCGCGGTGCGGCCGATGCCGCCGTGCCCCCCGCATCCGCTGCTTCGGCGACCGCCGCGCGACTGGCGCCCGCAACATCGCGATGAGCCCGTCCCGTCCCTTCATCCTGCGGCCGGTTGCCACCTCGCTGCTGATGCTGGCCATCGTGCTGGCGGGGCTGGTGGGTTTCCGGTTCCTGCCGCTTTCGGCGCTGCCGCAGGTGGACTACCCCACCATCCAGGTGCAGACCTTGTACCCCGGCGCCAGCCCCGAAGTGATGGCCCAGACCGTCACGGCGCCCCTGGAGCGGCAGTTCGGGCAAATGCCCGGCCTGTCGCGCATGAGTTCGACCAGCGCCGCCGGGGTCTCCATCGTCACGCTGCAGTTCGGCCTGGGCCTGGCGCTGGATGTGGCCGAGCAGCAGGTGCAGGCCGCCATCAACGCCGGCGGCTCGCTGCTGCCGGCCGACCTGCCGGCGCCGCCGGTGTACGCCAAGGTCAACCCGGCCGACGCGCCGGTGCTCACGCTGGCCATCACCTCCGACAGCCTGCCGCTGACCGAAGTGCAGAACATCGCCAACACCCGCCTGGCCCTGAAGATCAGCCAGGTGTCGGGCGTGGGCCTGGTCACGCTGTCCGGGGGGCAGCGGCCCGCGGTGCGCATCCAGGTCGACACCCGCGCGCTGGCGTCGTACGGCCTCACGCTGGACAACGTGCGCACGGCGATCACCTCGGCCAATGCCAACAGCGCCAAAGGCAGCATCGACGGGCCGACCCGTGCCTACAGCATCAACTCCAACGACCAGTTGCTGGCCGCCGAGGACTACCAGAACCTGATCGTGGCCTTTCGCAACGGCGCCCCGGTGCGGCTGGCCAACGTCGCCCAGGCGGTGCAAAGCGCCGAGAACGTCAAGCTCGGCGCGTGGGCCGGCCTCGGCGGCGAGCTCAAGCCGGCGATCGTGCTGAACGTGCAGCGCCAGCCCGGCGCCAACGTGATCGCCACGGTCGATGCCATCAAGGAGCGCCTGCCCGAGCTGACCGCCGGCCTGCCGGCGTCGATCCGGGTCGAGGTGCTGAGCGACCGCACCACCGGCATCCGGGCCTCGGTCCATCATGTGCAGATCGAGCTGCTGCTGGCCGTGGTGATGGTGGTGCTGGTGATCTTCGCCTTCCTGCACAGCCCGCGCGCCACGCTGATCGCCAGCCTGTCGGTGCCGATCTCGCTGATCGGCGCTTGCGGCGCGATGTACCTGCTGGGCTACAGCCTGAACAACCTGTCGCTGATGGCGCTCACCATCGCCACCGGCTTCGTGGTCGACGACGCCATCGTGATGATAGAGAACATCTCGCGCCACATCGAGCTGGGCGAGCCGCCGATGCAGGCCGCGCTGAAGGGCGCCAGCGAGATCGGCTTCACCATCATTTCGCTGACGGTATCGCTCATCGCCGTGCTGATCCCGTTGCTGTTCATGGGCGACGTGGTGGGGCGCCTGTTCCGCGAGTTCGCGGTGACGCTGGCCATCACCATCCTGATTTCCGCCGTGGTGTCGCTGACCCTGGTGCCGATGATGTCGGCGCGCTGGCTCAAGGCCCACCCGGGCGGCGAGACCGGCTGGGGCGGCAAGATGCAGCGCAGCTTCGACCGGCTGATCGCGCGCTACGACGTCTGGCTGGGCTGGGTGCTGGAGCGCGAGCGCCTGACGCTGCTGGTGGCGCTGGCCACGCTGGTGCTCACCGTGCTGCTGTACATCTGGATTCCCAAGGGCCTGTTCCCGACGCAGGACACCGGCCAGTTGCAGGCCCGCGTGGAGGCCGCGCAATCGGTCTCGTACACGCGCATGGCCGAACTTCAGCAGGAAGTCGCGCGCAACCTGATGGAAGACCCCGACGTGGAGGCGCTCAGCAGCTTCGTCGGCGTCGATGCGGCCAACAACACGATGCTGCACACCGGGCGCATGCTGATCAACCTGAAGGACGGCCACGACAACCAGCAGCGCGTCATCGAACGGCTGCGCACGCGCGCCCAGCATGTGCCGGGCATCACGATGTACCTGCAGCCGACGCAGGACCTGACCATCGATGCCGAGTCCGGCCCGACCCAGTACCGGGTGTCGCTCGAAGGCGCCGACACCGCCGTGGTGGCGCAGTGGGCAGAGCGGCTCGTGGCGCAATTGCGCAGCGTGCCGCAAGTGCGCAACCCGGTGACCGACGCGGGCGCCTCGGGCGCCGCGGTGTATGTGGACGTCGATCGCGACACGGCCGCGCGCCTGAACATCTCCGCCGCCACCATCGACGAAGCCCTGTACAGCGCCTTCGGCCAGCGCATCGTCTCCACCATCTTCACGCAGACCAACCAGTACCGGGTGATCCTGGAATCCCGGCCCGACGCCGTGGCCACGCCG
>JAKFEZ010000210.1:0-34996 GCA_036675435.1 Ramlibacter sp.
TCCCGGGCCTTTGCATCTCTGCCCGATTTTGTCGGCGGGTCCATTGCCGCCTTGGCCGAGCACGGGGCGTGGCTCGCCATGAAGGGCAAGCACCCGGCCGAGGAAATGGCGACGTTGCCAGCCGGAATCGATGTGTTTCACGTGGAACAACTCCAGGTGCCGGGATTGAGTGCCGAGCGATGCATCGTCTGGATGAAACGCGCGGCTGGGTAACGTAAACTCAGCCTTCCGTTTTTGCCGTTTGCCGGGGGATTTGCATGTTTGGTATAGCTGACTACGGCGCCTTTGTCGCCGCCATCGTCATTTTCCTGGCAATCCCCGGCCCCGGTAATCTGGCGCTGATCACGTCAACGGGAAAGGGCGGGGTCGCGGGCGGGTTGGCTGCCACCATGGGGGTGATCGCCGGCGACCAAGTGCTGATGTGGGCCGCCGTTGCGGGTGTCGCCGCCCTGCTGACCGCCTATCCTGCCGCTTTTCACGCAGTCCAGTGGCTGGGCGCCGGCTACCTGGCTTGGCTGGGTTTGCGGATGCTGCTCGCCAGGCCCGGTGCCAAGCCGGTGCTCAACATCGAACCGCGGCACTACTTCAAGCAGGCGGGTCTGATCACCTTGCTGAATCCCAAGGCGATCGTCTTCTACATGGCCTTCTTTCCGCTGTTCGTCGATCCGGTCCAGCACCAGGGCATGCTGACCTTCGGCGCGATGGCTCTCACGATTGCCGTGTTGACGTTCACCTACGGACTGATCGTGGTTCTGCTGACGCACCATCTGGCGGCCAGGATGCGCGCCAATCCCTTGGTGGGCCGGGTGCTGGAAAAGTTGGCCGGCCTGTTCCTGATCGGCTTCGGCATCAAGCTGGCGGTCAGCAAGTGATCCGCGCTCCGCTTGACTTCGAGGCGCGCACCTGATGGCCAAGATCTTTTGTGTCGCCAATCAAAAGGGCGGCGTGGGCAAGACCACCACCACTGTCAACCTCGCGGCCGGGCTGGCCAAGGTTGGCCAAAGGGTGCTGATGGTCGACCTGGACCCGCAGGGCAACGCCACGATGGGCTCGGGCGTGGACAAGCGCAAGCTGAAGCTGACCGTGTATGACGTGCTGCTGGAATCGGCTTCGGTGGCCGAGGCCCGCACCCGCAGCGACAAATGCGGCTTCGATGTGCTGGGCGCCAACCGGGAGCTGGCTGGCGCCGAGGTCGAGCTGGTCGAAGTCGAGCGGCGTGATCAGCGCCTCAAGCTGGCGCTCGGCGCAGCCGCCGACGACTACGATTTCATCCTGATCGATTGCCCTCCCTCGCTGTCGATGCTGACGCTCAACGGCCTGTGTTCGGCGCATGGGGTGATCGTGCCGATGCAGTGCGAGTATTTCGCGCTCGAAGGCCTGACGGATCTGGTCAACACCATCAAGCAGGTTCACGCCAACATGAACAAGGACCTGCAGATCATCGGCCTGCTGCGGGTGATGTTCGATCCCCGCATCACCTTGCAGCAGCAGGTGAGCGACCAGCTCAAAGCGCATTTCGGCGACAAGGTTTTCAACACCGTGATCCCGCGCAACGTGCGGCTGGCCGAGGCGCCCAGCTATGGGTTGCCGGGCGTGGTGTTCGACCCGGCCGCCCGAGGCAGTCAGGCGTATGTCGAGTTCGCCCAGGAAATGGTCGAGCGCATCAAGAAGATGTGAGCGCAAGCTCTCAAACAACGCCGCGTGCAACATGACGTGGCGTTACGAATACAGCCATGAAACCCTCCAACGTCTTGATTCTCCCCGGCTGGGAAAACAGCGGGCCGCAGCACTGGCAAACCCACTGGGAGCGCCGCCACGGCTACCACCGTGTGGAACAGCACGACTGGATGAAGCCGCTGCGCGGTGACTGGCTGGCTCGGCTGGAAGAGGCGGTGCTGTCGCGCGACGAGCCGGCGGTGCTGGTGGCCCACAGCCTGGGCTGTATCCTGGCAGCGGCCTGGTCGGCCCGTTCCATGAATACCCATCGGGTGAAGGCCGCGCTGCTGGTTGCGCCAGGCGATGCCGAGCGGTCCGACATCCGCGAGCAGATCCCCACCTGGTCTCCAATCGAGCTGAGCACGCTGGCGTTTCCCAGCGTGCTGCTGGCCAGCCGCAACGACCCTTATTGCGAATTCGAACGCGCCCGCCTGTTCGCCCATGCCTGGGGCGCCCAGTTCATGGACTACGGCGACTGCGGGCATATCAACGATGAATCCGGACTTGCCAGCTGGCCCGAGGGCCATGTGCTGCTGCAGGACCTGATGAAAGATTAAAAGGAAATCAAGCGATGGCCACCAAGAAACCCAAGGGCCTCGGCCGCGGACTGGAAGCCCTGCTCGGCCCCACGGCCAGCGACTCGCCAGCCGATAGCTCCGCGGCGAATCCCGGGCTGCCGGCTTCGCTGCTGCTGGCCGACATGGTGCCGGGCACTTATCAGCCCCGCACCCGGATGGACGAAGGCGCGCTGTACGAGCTGGCCGAATCCATCAAGGCCCAGGGCATCATGCAGCCGATTCTGGTTCGCCGCGTCAGCGACGAACAGGCCCGGCTGCGCCGTCAGCCGGACCCCAAGGGATCGTCCGTGAACGGCTCGGCCGCCGACGACACCACACGCCCCCTCTACGAAATCATTGCCGGCGAACGGCGCTTCCGCGCGGCCAAGCTGGCGGGCCTGGACAGCGTTCCGGTGCTGGTGCGCGACGTCCCCGACGAGTCGGCCGCGGCGATGTCGTTGATCGAGAACATCCAGCGCGAAGACCTGAATCCGCTGGAAGAGGCGCACGGCCTGCAGCGGCTGGTCAAGGAATTCGGCCTCACGCACGAAGAGGCAGCGCAGGCGGTAGGCCGCTCGCGCAGCGCCGCCAGCAATCTGCTGCGGCTGTTGAACCTGGCCGACCCGGTGCAGACCATGCTGATGGCGGGTGACCTCGACATGGGCCATGCCCGCGCGCTGCTGGCGCTGGAACGCGCCTCGCAGATCACGGCGGCCAATCAGATCGCCGCCAAGAAGCTGTCGGTGCGGGAAACCGAAAGCCTGGTCAAGAAGCTGGGGGCCGAGTTCAACCTGGTTTCACCCAAGCCCAAGAACGAGAAATCGCGCGACCTGCGCCGGGTGGAGGAGGAGCTGTCGGACCTGCTCACCGCCGAAGTCGAGGTGCGGGTGAAGAAGCGCGTCAAGCGCAACGGGCGCAGCGAAGAGATGGGTGAAGTCGCCATCCAGTTCGCCTCCCTTGACGAACTGAATGGCCTGATCGAACGGCTGCGGGGCTGACGTCGCCCCCACGCTCCCTTCGTTCGCTGCCCCCCGAGGGGGCCCAGCCCACCTTGGGAGCGGCCCGGCGGTGGCTGATGTTCGCCCCCACGCTCACTTCGTTCGCTGCCCCCCGAGGGGGTCCAGCCCACCTTGGGAGCGGCCCGGCGGTGGTCTGCGCCCAGGCCCTGTTGTGACTTGCTGATTACTGGTAGGCGACCGTGGCGATCGCGCCGGAGCAGTCGTTGGCCGAATAGCTGTAGCTGTAGTTCAGCGTGTAGTCGCCTGACGGCGTGGCGCCGCTGGCGGCCAGGTGCTGCAGCGACGAACTACCGGCCGCGCAGGTGCCGGACGGAACGCCGCTGATGCAGATCTTGGTCGCGGGCAGAGTGAACGGAACGGTCATGCCGCCGCTGACGATGCTTCCGGTCCCCGAAACGGTGATGCCGCAGGATTCTGTGCCACCCGTGCCACCCGTGCCACCCGTGCCACCCGTGCCACCCGTGCCACCCGTGCCACCCGTGCCACCCGTGCCACCCGTGCCACCAGTGCCACCAGTGCCACCAGTGCCCCCCGTTCCGCCCGTGCCACCGCTGAAGGTGAAGGTCAGCGTGGAGCCGTTGATGGTGGCGTAGGCGGTTGCGAAGCCGGCCTGCAAGGCCGTCGGCGACACGAACGACTGGAACGAAGCCAGGGTGTGGCCGTTGGCGAGGTATTGCGACACGGCGCGCAGAATCTGGCCGTAGGCGTTCGCGGTGCCGGTCACCACGGGCACGGTGGTCGCAAGGTTCACGCCGTTCAGCTGAAACTGGGTAGCGACGGTCGTGGCGGCGGTGCCGAAGTTGGCGCTGCTCACGCCACCATTGAGGCCCTTGGCCACGCTATAGGCGGCGGAGGTCAGCGGCGTGATGACGCCGACAGCCGAGCCGCCCTGGCTCGAGACCACCACCTGCATCGGCTCGGCCAGCGTGGTGGTGGTGTTGGTGGCTTCGTCGGTGTAGGTGCCGCCGCTGGCTTCGATCACTACGTCGCCGGCATGTTCCACGTCCATCGAATAGGCACCGCCGGCGGTCGTCACGGCGCAGCGTATCTGGTCGCCCTTGCCGGTCGAGATCGCCTTGTAGGCGCAGACGTTGGCGCCGGTCACCGGACCCTTCACCACGGACCCCGACAACGTGGTCGTGGTGGGGGTGGACGGCGAGTCGCTGCCGCCGCAAGCGGCAACCAGGCCGGCCGCGGCCAGGGATGCGCCGAGAACGCGCAGGGAAGGGGGAATAGGACGGACCATGGGCAAGCTCTCCATAAACGGAAATGGGAAGCGCCGAGGGTATCCAAATGCGTTACATCTGGATACCCCCTGATCGGGGGATAGTCATTTCGTCGCCGCCAGGCTGACAGCGACGTCCGTTCAGCGCAGAGAGTCGGGCCGCGTCAAAGCGAGAAGATCTTGCCCGGATTCATGATGTTTCGGGGGTCCAGCGCCTTCTTGATGGTGCGCATCATGTCCACCGCGCCCGTGCCGGTCTCGGTCACCAGGAACCCCATCTTGTGCAGGCCGACCCCGTGTTCACCGGTGCAGGTGCCTTCCAGGGCCAGCGCCCGCGCCACCAGTTGCTGATTGAGCTTTTCGGCGATTTCGCGTTCTTGCGGCTGGTCGGGGTCCAGCAGGTAGCCGAAGTGAAAATTGCCGTCGCCCACATGGCCGACCAGGAAGTAGGGCAGGCCGCTCTCGTCGGCTTCTTTCACCGAATCGAGCAGGCAATCGGCCAGCCGCGAGATCGGCACGCAGGTGTCGGTGGAGATGGCACGGCATCCCGGCTTGGACTGGATCGCCGCAAAGTAGGCGTTGTGCCGCGCCGTCCAGAGGCGCGTGCGCTCCTCCGGGGTGGTCGCCCACTCGAAGGCGTTGCCACCGTGCTCCGCGGCGATTTCCTGCACCAGCTCGGCCTGCTCCTTCACGCCCGAGGGCGAGCCGTGGAACTCCATCAGCAGCATCGGCTCTTCGCGCAGGCCCAGCTTGCTGTGCGCGTTCACCATGCGCACCGTGTTGTGGTCGATCAGCTCGACCCGCGCGATCGGCACGCCCAGCTGGATCACCTGGATGGTGGTGCGAACGGCCGCCTCGATGCTGGGAAACGAGCACACCGCCGCCGAGATTGCCTCGGGCAAGGGATACAGGCGCACCGTCACTTCGGTGATCACGCCCAGCGTGCCTTCGCTGCCGACGAACAGCCGGGTCAGGTCATAGCCGGCACTCGACTTCTTGGCCCGGGTGCCGGTGCGGATCACTTCGCCGCTGGCGGTGACGATCTCCAGGCTCAGCACGTTCTCGCGCATGGTGCCGTAGCGCACCGCGTTGGTTCCGCTGGCGCGGGTGGCAGCCATGCCGCCGATAGTGGCATCGGCGCCGGGATCGATCGGAAAGAACAGGCCGGTGCTCTTGACGGCTTCGTTCAGCTGCTTGCGCGTGACGCCGGGCTGCACCGTCACGGTCAGGTCTTCGGCGTTGATCGACAGCACCTGGTTCATGCGGCTCACATCGATGCTGATGCCGCCCTGCACGGCGAGCAAGTGGCCTTCCAGCGAGGAGCCGATGCCGAACGCAATGACCGGGACGTCGTGGCGGCTCGCCAGCGTCACCGCGTCGGCGACGTCCTGCGTGCTGGTGGCGAACACCACGGCAGCGGGCGGCGGCGCCTGGAACGACGACTCGTCACGGCCGTGCTGCTCGCGCACGGCCATGGCCGTGGAGCAGTTCTCCGCGAAGCGGGCTTTAAGCGCGTCCAGCAGCGCAGCGGGCACGTCGCGCAGATGAATCTCGGGCACCAGGTGCGACAGGGCGGTGGGGGCGTTCATGCTTGTCTCCGATAGCCGCCCAGTTTAAGGCTTGCGGCGGGCGCCGTCATCCGCCGTCATCAGCGCTGGAAGGCCGCCTCGTACTCGCCGCGCGCCAGCACGCCATCCTTGTTCTCATCCATGTCCTCGAAGCTTCGCGGCATGGCGGCCAGGCGCTGCGCCTCGGCGCGGGTCAGCTCGCCGTTGCTGTCGCCGTCGGCCATCTCGAACGATTCGCGCACCTGCGCCAGCGTCCAGCGGGCCGGCGGCAACGGGCGGGCCGCGGGTGCGCCGGGCAGGGCGGAAGGCGCCGATACAGCAGGCGCGGCGGGCGCAGCGGGTGCCATGGGCGGGGCAGCGGGAGCCTGGGCCAGCGCGAGCACAGAAGCCAGCCCGCTGAGCGCGAGCACAAGACATGGAAGATAGTTCACGGCATCGACTCCTGCGCCTAGCGCACGCCATCCTCGTACTCGAAGCGGCTGAGGATGCCGTCGTGATTGCGATCGATTTCCTCGAAGCCATACGGCATGACCGTGAGGCGCTGCGCCTCGGCCCGGGTCAGCTCGCCGTCGCGATTGACGTCGGCTCCCAGGAACGACTGGGCGATCTGCAGCGCCGTCAGCGGGGCCGGCCCGACGCCCATCGATTGCCGCGCGGACGGCACACCGCCATAGCCGGCAGCCCCGGCGCCCATGATCTGGGTCGGCGGTGCGACGCCGGCATCGATTGGCGGACTGCCGGCCGGCGTCCCCGGCGAAGCGAGGTTCGGCACGGCCGGGGACGGCAGGCCGGCCGGACTCGGGTCCGGCGAGGGCAGCCCGGCCGGAAAGCGCGATTCCAGGCCGGCAGGATTGGCGATGGGAGACGGCAAACCGGCCGCACGCGGCGCCGCCGGGCCGGCTGAGCCCGGTGCCAGCACCGGTGCCGGCGGGCGCGGCACGGCGTGCACCGAACGGCTGGAGGTCTGGGCCTGTGTCAGCGCTGCGCCGGCCAGCAGCGCGACGGCGCAGGCCAGTTGCAGCAACCGCTGGCTCATGGCAGGAGTGATGGCAACAGTGATCATGGCGGGCTCCGTATGGAGGCGGCCGCAAGCGAATGAGCCGAACGGCCAGACGTCCTTCCAGCCATCTTGAGGTGACCGGGCGCCGCGCGCCAGCGGCCGAAATCCGCCAATCGATGTAGGACAGGCGCGAGGGCGCCCGCAGCGGCGTTATTTCAGCGCTTCGTCGAACTCGGCACTGGAAATCGACCCATCCTTGTTGCTGTCGATCTGGTCGAAGCGCCGCGACAGGCCGGCCCAGACGGTGGCCTCCTTTCGGCTGAGTTCGCCATTGCCGTCGTCATCGCCCTTCTTGAAAGCCTGGGTGAGCTGCTCGGCGGTCCAACGGTTGGGGGGAATCTTGTCTTCGGGCGCGGCGGCGGTGCGCGGCGCGGCGGGGAGGGCGGTCTGGGCCCGGGCGGGCAGCGGGCCGTACAAGGCCAGTGAGGCGAACAGGGCCACGCTGCAGGTTTCGAAATTCGGAAGGCGTCGTCGTTTCACATGCATCTGCGGGAAGCTCCGGAAGAGTGGAAGGACCGGCCATTCAAGGCCATCAAGTGGGCGAGGGCCAGCACTTTTGCCTTAAGTTGCCAGCGATACATTCGGCGCGTCGGCGTAACGCACAATTCATGCAAGACAAACCAGCGGAGTTTTGGATCATGGGCAAGCGCCTCACGCAAATCGCGACCCGCACCGGCGACGACGGCACCACCGGCCTGGGCGACAACACCCGCGTCGGCAAGGACAGCCTGCGCGTGCACGCCATGGGCGACGTGGACGAACTCAACTCGCATATCGGCGTGCTGCTTTGCGAGGAGTTGCCGGACGGCGTGCGCGAGCTGCTGGTGGAGATCCAGCACCAGCTGTTCAACCTGGGCGGCGAGCTGTCGATCCCCGGCTTCGAGCTGCTCAAGAACGAGGCGCTGCTGGCACTCGATGAAGCCCTGGCGCACTACAACGCGCAGTTGCCCCGGCTGGAGGAGTTCATCCTGCCGGCCGGCAACCGGGCCGCCGCGCAGGCGCATATCTGCCGCACCGTGGCCCGGCGGGCCGAGCGCGCGGTGGTGGCGTTGGGCGCGCAGGACAGCCTGCGGCCGACGCCGCGCCAGTACCTCAATCGCCTGAGCGACCTGATGTTCGTGCTGGCGCGGGTGCTCAACCGCATGAACGGCGGCGACGATGTCTACTGGAAGAGCGAGCGGCTCGCCCGCGGACGCGAATAGCCGCGTGCTTTAGCGCGGGGCCGACAGGATGGCCATGGTGATGCGCGACACGCAGGTCGCCTCGCCGGCGTCGTTGGCCATCTCGATCTGCCAGACCTGCGTGGTGCGGCCGATATGCACCGGGCGGGTGATGCCGGTCACCCAGCCCTGCGTGGCGCCGCGCAGGTGGTTGGCGTTGATGTCCAGCCCCACCGCTCGCGTGCCTTCCGCGCAGGAATAGGCGGCACCGCACGAGCCCAGCGTTTCAGCGAGCACCACCGACACGCCGCCGTGCAGCAGCCCATAGGGCTGCTTGGTGCGGGTATCGACCGGCACGCGGGCCCGGATGAAGTCGTCGCCCACCTCGAGGAACTCGATGCCCAGGTGGGCCACCGCGGTGTCCTTGTGGATGGCGGTGAGTTCCTCGACGGAGACGGGTTTTTTCCAGATGCGCATGCGCCTGATTCTATCTAGGCGGCCTTAGTCGGCGCTTTCTGGCTGGCAGGCTCGGCTCCCCGGTTGAGCAGGGCATACAGCAGGATCGCGCCGAAGGTCGCGGTGCCGATGCCGCCGAGCGCGAAGCCGCCGAACTTCAGCGTGAAGTCGCCGGTGCCCAGCACCAGCGTGATGGCCGCGACGATCAGGTTGCGGTTCTGCGAGAAGTCGACGCGGTTGTCGACCCAGATCTTGGCCCCCGCGACGGCGATCAGGCCGAACACCACGATCGAGACACCGCCCATTACGGGCAGCGGGATGGCCTGGATCACGGCGCCGAACTTGGGCGAGAAGCCCAGCACGATGGCGATTGCGGCGGCAAACACGAACACCGCAGTGGAGTAGATCTTGGTGGCGGCCATCACGCCGATGTTCTCGGCATAGGTGGTGACGCCTGTGCCGCCGGCCGCGCCGCTGATGACCGTGGCGACGCCGTCGCCGATGAAGGCGCGCCCGATGTAGGGGTCGAGGTTGCGGCCGGTCATGGCGGTCACGGCCTTGATGTGGCCGAGGTTCTCCGCTACCAGGATGATGGCCACCGGCGCGATGAGCAGCATGGCGCCCATGTCGAACACCGGCGCGGCGAAAGCCGGCGCGCCGATCCAGGCCGCATTGGCGATGCCCGACAAGTCGATCGGCTTGCCCAGGCTCAGCCCGTTGGCCAGCAGCGCATAGACGATGCTCGCCACGATCAGGCCGACCAGGATCAGCAGGCGCTGCACCATGCCGCGCGTGAACACCGCCACCAGGCCGACGCTGGTGAAGGTCACGGCCTGCATCCATGAATCGAAATTGCTCGCCGCCATGTTCTTGATCGGGATGCCGGCCAGGTTCAGGCCGATCACCGCCACCACGGCGCCGGTCACCACCGGCGGCATCAATTTCTCCACCCAGCCCGTGCCGACTGCCTGCACCACGGCGCCGATCAGCGTGTACAGCACGCCGCAGGCGATGATGCCGCCCAGCGCGACGCCGATGTTGCCATTGGGCCCCTTGCCGGCGTAGGCGGTGGCCGCGATCACCACGCCGATGAAGGCGAAGCTGGAGCCCAGGTAGCTGGGCACCTTGCCGCCGGTGATGAGGAAGAAGACCAGCGTGCCGATGCCGCTCATGAGGATGGCGATGTTCGGATCGAACCCCATCAGGATCGGCGCCAGCACCGTCGCGCCGAACATCGCGATCACGTGCTGAACACCCATCGCCGCCGTCTGCGGCCACGGCAGGCGCTCGTCGGGCGCGATCACCCCGCCCTGGCGCAGCACATCGGAAGGCTTCTCGGTCCAGTCGAACATTCCCATCTCTCGCTCCTCTTGTGAAAGTGGAGCGATGCTAGGGGCAATGCCGAAGGCGCACAAGGGCGCCTCCCCGATTCGCCGCGCTGGCCCTCAGGCCACGAAGATGGCAACCTTGCCGAGCACTTGGGCGTCCTTCAGGATCTTGCGGTGGCCCAGGCCTTCCGTGGCGAGCAGCTGGGCGTTGCGGATGGCGTGCGCATAGGCGCGCCCGTCGGCAAAGCGGTTGATGCTGTCGTCGCGGTCGTGCACGATCAGGGTCGGCACGCTGATGCGCGGGCCCACTGCCGACGGCTCGAACTGCGGCATCAGGATGCCTTCGCGCGCCTCGATGCGTTTTTGCATCGCCGCCCGCGTCGCCTCGGTCAGGCCGAACACCTGCGCAAACAGGCGCGTGTAGTCCGGCGGCGAGGCCGGCGGCGCCAGCAGCACCAGCCGCTGGATCGGCAGGCCCCGGCTGGCGACATAGGCGCCGGCGCTGGCGCCCAGCGAGTGCGCGACCAGCGCCCGCAAGGTGTGGCCCTGCTGGAGCAGCCGGGCGCTGACGTAGTCGATGGCGCGGGAGAACTGCGGCAAGGTGCTTTCGGAGCCGGCGCTGCGGCCGTGGCCCGGCATTTCGACGATCACCGGGCGCAGGCCCTGGCCGGCCAGCGATTCGGCCAGCGCCAGCATCTGGCCGGCATGGCCGCCCCAGCCGTGCACCAGCAGCACCACCGGCCCGTGCGGCGCGGCGGCCTGCGAGTAGACGGTGAGCCCGGCGCTTTCGAACGGCCAGCGCTCGATGCGCCAGGATGCGTCCCAGGCGCGGCGGCGACTCAGCCACCTGGGCGGCAGCGGGGTCAGGAACAGTCGGCAGGCCGCGCGAACGGCGAGCGCCGGCCACAGGCGCTGCGAGGCGCCCAGCGCCAGGCGGAACAATCGGATGCCGGGACCGGCCTGGTAGAAGGCCGTAGTGGCATCAAGTGCGGTGCGGGTCATGGCGGTACCTCTAGAAGAAGATCAGGTCGTCGTTGCTGCGCGGCAGGCTGCGTAGTGACTGAATGGCGGCGCGCACGACACGCCAGGCGCCATAGGCGGCAGCCAATGCGAAAACGGTGAACATGGGATTCCTTTCTTCGCACAACTGTGCGAAATTTGGGCGGACTCGGGAGCGGGGCAAAGATGTCTCCGTACGGCTAGTTCTTGTAGGTATCCAGCAGGCGGCGCCAGGTCGCCTGGGCGCGCTCGGCGGCGCGCGCCTGGCGCAGAAACCGCGCGTCGTGGATCAGGCCCAGGATCAGCGAGTTGATCTCGCTGACCAGCTGCTCCGGATCGGTGTCGGGCTTGAGGTGGCCGGCGTCCACGGCCTGCAGCACGGTGCGACGCAGGGCGGACCGCCAGGCGACCACCTGGCTGTGCAGGAAGTCGCGCAGCGGCCCCTTGCGGTCATCCAGCTCGAAGGCGCCGGCGCTGTAGATGCAGCCGCTTTTCACCTCGACGTCGCGCGTGCGCACGATCCAGCGCTGCACGATGTCATCGAGCCGGGCCAGACCCTTGGGCAACTGCATGGCGGGAACGAACACCTCGGCCAGGTAGCGGCGGCCGAACTCCTCGATCACGGCGATCTGCAGTGCCTCGCGCGAGCCGATGCGCGAGAACACACCGCTCTTGGACAGTCCGATGCGGTCGGCGACCGCCTGCAGCGTGATCGCCTCCAGCCCTTCCGCGGAGGCGAGGTCGATCCCGGCGTCGACGATCGCGGCGCGGGTGAGTTCGCTCTTCTGGGTCTTGGCGTCCATGCGGCGGATATTAGCACGCTTGTGCGAAACTGCAAGGAGGCTGCGGATTTTGCTAACCTCATCCCATGCAAGCGCCCCACGTTCCCCAGATCCGCCTCTACCAAGACTGGCTGCGCGACACGCGCGGGCTGTCGTTCGAGAGCTACGACGAGTTGTGGCAATGGTCGACCCGCGACCTGCCGGGCTTCTGGCAAAGCGTCTGGGACTACTTCGCGCTGCAGTCGCCGACCCCGCACACGCAGGTGCTGTCGGCGCCGGCCATGCCGGGCGCGAAATGGTTCGATGGCGCCCAATTCAACTACGTGCAACAGGTCTTTCGCCATGTCGGGCCGGCGCACGCCGCCGGATTCAGCGCACTCATCAGCCGCAACGAGCGCGGCCAGCAGCGCGAGCTGAGCTGGCTCGAACTGCGGCGGCAGGTGGCCTCACTGGCGCTCCACCTGCAGGCGCAGGGGGTGCAGCCCGGTGACCGCGTGGCAGCTTATCTGCCGAACATTCCCGAGGCCGCGGTGGCCTTTCTGGCCGTGGCCAGCATCGGCGCGGTCTGGAGCATCTGCGCCCCGGACATGGGTACCAACGCCGTGCTGGATCGTTTCAGGCAGATCGAACCCAAGGTGCTGATCGCCTGCGACGGCGTGACCTACGGTGGGCGCGACTTCGACCGCCGTGCGGTGGTGGCCGAGATGTGCGAGGCGCTGCCAAGCGTGCGCCACGTGCTACTCTATCGCAACCTGGACGGCATCGCCGAGATGGCGATGGATACGGCGGTGCCGGTGGTCGACTTCGCCGAGGCCTTGACCTGCGACGACGCGCAAACGGTCGGGTTCGAGCCAATGTGGCTGCCGTTCGACCATCCTCTGTGGATCGTCTATTCCAGCGGCACCACGGGTTTGCCCAAGCCCATCGTCCACGGCCACGGCGGCACCGTCATCGTGGCGCTCGCGCTCAAGACCTTGCACAACGACGTCGGCTGCAGCTACGCTGCCAACAGCTGGGGCGAGCGCTACCACTGGTACAGCTCGACGGGCTGGGTGATGTGGAACGCCCAGATCAGCGGCCTGCTCAACGGCACCACCTGCTGCATCTACGACGGCAACCCGGGCGGATCGAAGGAGCGGCCCGACTGGACGGTGCTCTGGCGCTTCGCGGCCGAGCTGGGCGTCACATTCCTCGGCGCCGGCGCGGCCTTCTTCGCCAACTGCATGAAGGCGGGGGTCGAGGTGGCCGCCTGTGGCGACCTGCGCTCGGTGCGGGCGCTGGGCACGACCGGCTCGCCGCTGTCGCCCGAGGTCCAGGCCTGGGGCACCGCCCAATTCGACAGCATTGGCACCGCCGACATCTGGTGGTGCAACATCTCCGGCGGCACCGACTTCGCGGGGGCCTTCATCGGCGGCAACCGCGAGTTGCCGCAGGTGCCCGGCGAGATGCAATGCCGCCTGCTCGGCTGTGCAGTGGAAGCCTGGAACGAGCAAGGCCAGCCGGTCATCGGCGAAGTCGGCGAGCTGGTGTGCACCCAGCCGATTCCCTCGATGCCGCTGTATTTCTGGGGCGACCCGGGCATGCAGCGCTACCTGTCCTCGTACTTCGACATGTACCCCGGCGTCTGGCGCCACGGCGACTGGCTCAAGATCATGCCTTCGGGCGGCTGCATCATCTACGGCCGCAGTGACGCGACCATCAACCGCCATGGGCTGCGCATGGGAACCAGCGAGCTGTACAGCGCGGTGGAGGCGTTGCCCGACGTGCTGGATTCGCTGGTGGTCGACTTGGAATACCTGGGCCGCGACAGCTACATGCCGCTGTTCGTGGTGCTGCGCCCGGGCGTCGCGCTCGATGCGGCGATGAAGGCCCGGATCAACGACGCCATCAAGACCGCGCTGTCGCCGCGCTTCGTGCCCAACGACATCCTGGCCGTGGCGGAAATTCCCCGCACCCTCTCCGGCAAGAAGCAGGAACTGCCGATCAAGAAGCTGCTGCTTGGCCAGCCGCTGGCAAAGGTCGTCAACCGCGAGGCCATGGCCAATCCGGGTTGCCTCGATTGGTACGTGGCGTTTGCGCAGCAGCGCGCCGGCGCCAGCGCGAGCGCGGCCGCCTAACCTTCGTGGGTCGACAAGGCGTCCAGGGCGCCCAGGAACTCGCGCACCTTGGCGGGCATCAACCGGCGGCCCGGCAATAGCGCGTACATGCGCAGCGGCGCGCAGCGCCAGGCCGGCAGCAGGTGCACCAGCTTGCCTTGGCGCACGGCCGGCGCGCAAAACGTTGCCGTGATCCGCGCCACGCCCAGCCCGGCGAGCGCCGCGTCCAGCCGAACGCTGGCGTTGCCGGTGCGCAGGCGCGGGTTGCGCACCTCCAACTTGGCGGCGCCGCCCTCCTGCGAGGTGAATTCCCAGTGGTCGTCGTCGGCGCCCGCCAGCAGCGGCAGCGCCAGCAGATCCTCGGGCGTCGCCAACGCGGGGAATTGCTCCAGCAGCCGTGGCGAGGCGAACAGGCTGCGCTCTAGCGAAAAGACCCGTCGCGTCACGACGCTGGAGGGCGCCAAGGTGTGCTCGATGGACGAGAACACGATGTCGTAGTGGCGCTCGAACAGCGGCACGCGCGAGTGCTCCACATCGACGTGCACCTTCAACTGGGGATGCTGCGCCATGATCTTGCAGGCCAACTCGGACAGGTGGTGCGCGCCGAACTCGTAGGGCGCGGCGATCCGCAGCGTGCCCTGCACCTTGGCGCCCTGGGCCATCGCGTCCACCGCCCGCTCGCGCAGCTGGGAGAACGGCTTGGAGATGTCGCCGTATAGCGATTCGCCGGCGTCCGTGAGCCGCAGGCTGCGCGTGGTGCGCTCCAGCAGCCGCGTGCCCAACTGCTCTTCCAGGCGCGCCACCGAGGCGCTGAGACTGGATTTGGAACGGTCCAGCGTCCGCGCCGCGGCGGTGAAGCCGCCGTGCTCGACCACCTGGCAGAAAGCGTCAAAGTCGTCCCAGTTCATTGTTCAGGATTCAGAACACAGCGGCCAGCGCAGGCTGTTTACCCGGAGCCGGGCTCTGCCTACCATTGTCCCATCCCAAAGAGCATTGCGCGTCAGCGCATCTGGAGAGTCTCATGTTTCTGAAGAATTGCTGGTATGTGGCCGCCTGGGACCACGAACTGATCGACGGCAAGATGCTGGCGCGCACCATCCTCGAGGAGGCGGTGTTGCTCTACAAGAGCGAGAGCGGCAAGGTCGTCGCCCTGCGCGACCGCTGCTGCCACCGCGGCGTGCCCTTGCACCTGGGCCGCCGCGAGGGCGACTGCGTGCGCTGCATGTACCACGGCCTGAAGTTCGACCCCACTGGAAAATGCGTCCAGATTCCGGGGCAGGAAGTGGTGCCGCCCAAGCTCGGCGTCAAGAGCTACCCGGTGCTGGAAAAGGACCACCTGGTCTGGATCTGGATGGGGGACCCGGCCAAGGCCGACCCAGCCGAGATCATCGACTTCCCGTACCTGCGCGATCCCCAGTGGAAGGGCGTGCCCGACTACATGCACTACGACGCCAACTGGCTGCTGATCGTCGACAACCTGAGCGACTTCGCGCATCTGGCCTTCGTGCACACCAAGACGCTGGGCGGCTCCGAGGAGTACGCCTACGTGACCAAGCCGGTGGCCGTTGAGCGCCAGCCGCGGGGCTTTCGGGTGGAGCGCTGGCACATGGACGCGGCGCCGCCGCCCTTTCACCGCAAGGTCTTGCCCGCGGCGGAGAAAGACAAGCACGTGGACCGGCGCAACATCGGCAACATGCACATCCCGGGAATCTTCTTCCTGGAATCGATGTTCTCGCCGGCCGGCAGCGGCTCGGAGAATGGCAACCGCGAGGGCACGCGCGAATACCGCAACTGCCAGTTCATGACGCCGGAGACGCGCAGCACCACCCACTTCTTCTGGACCTACCTGAACAATTTCGAGGGCGACGACCACAACATCTCGCGCTCGCTGCACCAGAGCCTGATCGAGGGCTTCATGGAAGACAAGCACCTGATCGAGGCGCAGCAGAAGGTGCTGGACGCCGATCCCGAGTTCAAGATGCTGGCGGTCGCGGCCGATGCGGCGCTGTCGCATTTCCGGTGGACTTTCGACAAGCTGGTGGCGCAGGAGCGCGCCGCGGAGGCCACCGTCAAGGCCGCGCACATTCCCATCGCGCCGCACCAGGCCGGCGCCGCCAGTTCCGCTCCCCGATGACCGAGCTGAACCTGAGGGTCGCGCGCGTGCAGGCCGAGGCGCGTGACGTGCTGCGGCTGGAACTGGCCGACGCCGGTGGCCGCGAGCTGCCGGCGTTCGAGCCGGGTGCGCACATCGCCGTGCACCTGCCCGGCGGCCTGGTGCGCCACTACTCGCTGGCCGGCGACTGGCGCGAACGCGATCGCTACGTGCTGGGCGTGGGCCGGGCCGAGGGTGGGCGCGGAGGGTCCGACTACGTGCATGGCCTGTTGCGCCAAGGCATGGACCTGCGTTGCAGCGCACCGGTCAACAACTTCAAGTTGGTGACGGGCGCGCAGCAATACCTTTTCATCGCCGGCGGCATCGGCATCACCCCCATTCTGGCGATGGTCCGCTGGTGCCAGGCGCAGGGCAAGGTCTGGCGCCTGGTCTATGCCGCGCGCAGCCGGCAGCGGCTGGCCTTCTACGAGGAACTGCGCGCGTTGGGTGGCCCGGTGCAGCTTCACTGCGACGACGAGGCCGGCGGCCCGCTGAACGCGCAGGCGCTGCTGCACGGCCTGGAGCCGGGCACCGAGGTCTATTGCTGCGGCCCGGGTCCGCTGATGACGGCGGTGCAGCAGGCCGGAGCGCAGCTTCCGGCCGATGCGCTGCACTTCGAATGGTTCTCGGCGCCCGCTGTCGAAGCGGCCGTGCCGGAGAGCTCGGCGGAGGGTTTCTGGGTCGACCTGAAGCGCAGCGGCCAGAGCGTTCACGTGCCGCCCGGGCAGAGCATTCTCGAAGTGCTGGAGAACAACGGGCACGATCTGCCGTTCTCCTGCCGCGAAGGCTTGTGCGGCACTTGTGAAACCGCTATCTGCGAGGGTGAGCCCGAACACCTCGACTATGTCTACGCCCCCTCGCAGCGCGACGGGCTGCGAACCATGCTGATCTGCGTGTCGCGCGCCAAATCAGCACGGCTTGTGCTCGATCTCTGAACTGTTTGCGCCGGTTTTCCGCTTTTTTCCCATCGACTACAAGGACTCTTCAAATGCTAGTTTCACGTCGTCAACTCCTGCACTCCACTGCAGCCGCGTTCGCCCTGGCCAGTGTCGCCGGCGCCGGGTGGGCCCAGAACATCGATACCGCCAAGGTCGTCATCGGCTTCGCGCCGGGCGGCACCATCGATCTGGCCGGCCGCCGACTGGCCGACAAGCTTGCACCGGGCTACGCCAAGGTTGCGATCGCAGAGAACAAGACCGGCGCCGGCGGCCAGATTGCGGCGCAGACTGTCAAGGCGGCCGCACCCGACGGCGCGACGATGCTGGTGACCCCAACCTCGCCCATGAGCCTGCACTTGTACACCTACAAGAAGCTGCCGTACGACCCGGTCAGCGACTTCACCCCGGTGTCGGGCGCGGCGATGTTCGACTACGCCCTGGCGGTCGGGCCGATGGTGCCGGCCAGCGTCAAGACCGTGCCCGAGTTCCTGGCGTGGTGCAAGGCCAACCCCACGCTTGCCAATTTCGGCTCCGCGGGTGCAGGCTCGGCGGCCAACCTGATCGGCTCGGCGGTCGGCAGAGCGGGCAAGGCGGACCTGCGCCATGTCGCCTTCCGTGGCTCGCAGCCGGCTATCCTCGACATGATCGGCGGACAGATTGCCGCCGTGGTCGGCCCCACCGGCGAGTTCATGCCCAATGTGAAGGCCGGCAAGATTCGTCTGCTGGCCACCAGCGGCCCCCAGCGGGGCAAGTTCACGCCTGACACGCCGACCCTGTCGGAGCAAGGCTTCAAGGAGCTCGCCTATGTCGGTTGGTACGGCGTCTTCCTGCCGGCCAAGGCGCCGCAGGATGTGCTGCAAAAACTCAATGCCGGCATTCGCGATGCGTTGTCGAAGCCCGACGTGGTCGACGCCTTGGCCGTGGCCTACATGGAGCCGATGCCGACCCAGCCGGCGGAGCTGGCCGCCCTGCTCAAGACCGAAACCGAGTTCTGGGGCAAGCTGGTCAAGCTGGTGGGGTTCAGTCCGGATTGATGTTCGCCCCACGCTGGCTTCTCAGCCCGGCGCCCTTCGGTTCACCAATACGATGCCCGCCGCCACGCCAGTAAGCGCCAGGACCAACTGGAGGGTCAGCGGCTCGTCCAGCAGCGCAACGCCGAACACCAGCGCAAACACCGGCGTGAGGAAGGTGAACGACGACATTTGCGTGGCCGGGTAGTGCCGCAGCAGCCACATCCAGGCGAGATAGCTGGCGAAAGCCCCCAGGGCGGTCTGCAAGGCCAGTGAACCCCAGGCCTGGGCCGAGTAGTCGAGCGACCAGGTCTCGCCGAGTGCCAGCGATAGCAGCGGCGCGACCACAGAGGTCACGGCGACCTGGTAGAACAGCGTCTTTTCTGCGCTGGCCGTCGCCATCGCGCTGGCGCGAATCACCAGCGTGGTGAGACCCCACAGCACGCCCGCCGCCAGCGCCAGCGCGTCGCCGCGCAGCTGTCTCGGCGTGCTGCCACCGGTGAAGCCTTCGCTGAAGGCCAGTGCCACCGCGGTGAACGCGATCAGCAAGCCGACCCATTGCACGCGCCGCAGCTTCTCGGCGGGCACCAGGCGCGGCAACAGCATCGCCACCACGAACGGGGAGGTGTAGAGGAAGACCGTCAGGCGCGATGCCGTGGTGTCGCGCAGCCCCAGGTAGATGCAGCTGAACTCGGCCGCGAACAACACGCCGGCGAGCAGCCCGGCGCGCAGCGTCCCGTCCCGCTCGAACAGCTTGACCTGGCGAACGGCGCACCACAGCCAGAGCAGAACGGTGGCCCCGATGAACCGCAGCGCGGCCTGCCACAACGGCGGCACCTCGTCGACGGTGGCCTTGATCAGGATTTGCTGGAAACCCCAGAACAGGCAGCAAGCCAGCAGCAGTGAAATCGCCAGCGTGTCGAGGTGTTGTTTTCGTTCTCTCATCCGTTGGATGTTAGCGATTCACCGCGTAACGCGGCGGCTCACCAACCCGGCCCAGGGCCGGCACCACGACCTCGACCTCCGCAACGGCGCGCGCGGCCTGTTCCATCTGCGCCGCCTGCGCGGGCGTGGCGACGCAACCTTCCAGAAACACCCAGCGGCGCTGAATGGTCACCCACACGCTGCTGCGCTCGATGCCGGGAATCGACTTCAGCGCTGCGGCGACCCGCGGCGCCAGCGTCTTGTCGTAGCGGTAGGCGTTGCTGTCGCGGCACTTGCCGGCCAGCCAGCAACTGGTGCCGCGCTCGGCGCGCCAATGGGCTTCGCGCCGCTGCTCCTCGGCAGTCAGCAGGGGCCCCAGCGGCAGCGGGCAATTCGCGATGCCCGCGGAGACCGGGAAGAAAGGATCGTCGAACCAGTTCCTGCGCTCTGGCGCCTGCGCGTGCGTGGCCGCGGCGCCGCAAAGGAGGACCAAGGCGGCCGCCAGTAGTCTCATGCGCAGCCTTTCCGCTCAGCGGCCGGCCAGCTTGACCAGCACCTTCTTCAGCGCCGCCTTCTCCGCCGCCGGCAAACTCCGAAGCATGGCGGTTTCATGGGCCCGTGCCTTGTCCACCAGCGGCCGGGCGAGCCGCTTGCCCGCGGCGGTGGCCACCACCAGCGTGCGCCGCTGGTCGGCGGGATCGGCCTGCAGCGCCACCCAGCCGTGGTCGCACATGCGCTGCACCAGCTTGGTGACGGTCGGCTGCTTGGAGAGTACTTCACGAGCCAGCTGGCTGATCGTCATCGGTTCGCCGTCGTGCAGGGTCGCCAGCACCCGCCATTCGATCGAGCTCAGGCCGGCGGCCCGCACATGGGCATCGAAGTCTTTGTACAAGGCATGGTTGGCCTGACCCAGCAAATAGCCCAGGTACTCGTCGACGAAGCGTGCGGCGGCCATGCGGGGCGAGCTCAGAACGGATGCTCGGTGTAGAAGCGGCCGCCATGGAACAGCAACGGCGAAGCGCCCGGGCGCCAGCTGCAACGCTCGACCTCGCCGACGAAGATCACGTGGTCGCCTTCTTCGTAGCGGCTGCGGTTGAAGCACTCGAAAGTGGCGGCCGCCCCGCCGAGCAGCGGCGAGCCGGCAATTCCTTCGGTGAAGCTGACGCCGGCCCAGCGGTCGGCCCCCCTGAGCGAAAAGCGCTCGGCCAGGGCTTTTTGGTCGGCCGCCAGGATATTGATCGCATAGTGCGAGCCGGCCCTGAAAGCCGGCAGCGATGCCGCGGCCTGGGCCAGGCTCCACAGCACCAGCGGCGGGTCGAGCGATACCGAGTTGAACGAGTTGGCCGTGAGGCCGATGACCTGGCCGGCCGGCGTGCGCGCGGTGACGATGGTCACGCCAGTGGCGAACATGCCCAGCGCGGTGCGAAACTCGTGCGACGAGAAGCTTGGTGGCTGGGCTTTGCGGGGCGGGTTCACGGGCCTGTTTGCATGAATTTTCATGTATTATGGTCCGAAAGCGGAACACCATGTTGCAGCAAATTCCCGAGCCCGCCTGGATCGACGCCTTCGAAACCGTGTTGAAGCGCTGTGCCCTGGGGCCGGGCGACACGGTAGCGATTCTCGGTGAAACCCAGAGCCGCCCGGTGCTGGCGCAGCTGGCCAGCCTGGCCTGCGCGCGGCTGGGCTGCAGGCCTTTCTGCATCACGGTTCCGACAGTGCCCGAGCCAGCTGGCCCGCCGGTGCGGTCCACCGGCGCCTCCACGGCGTTGCAGCAGCTCGCTCCGGTCATCTCGGCCCTCGCGGGCAGCACCCTGGTGATCGACTGCACGGTAGAGGGCCTCATGCACGCACCCGAGCTGCCCGCCATCCTGGCCGGCGGCGCGCGAGTGATTTACGTCAGTAACGAGCACCCCGAGGCGCTGGCCCGGCTGGTGCCCGGCGATGCGCTTGAGCCACTCGTCAAGCAGCACGTCAAGCGCCTGCGTTCGGCGCGAACCATGCGGGTGAGCTCGGCCGCCGGCACCGACCTGACGATCGCGCTGGCCGGCGCCACCTGTGGCGGCAACTGGGGCTACACCACCCGGCCGGGCACCATGACCCATTGGCCGGGCGGGCTGGCACTGGCTTTTCCCGCCGCCGGCAGCGTCAACGGCACGCTGGTGCTCGACCGGGGCGACGTCAATCTCACGTTCAAGCGCTACATCGAGCAACCGATCATCCTCAACATCGTCGACGACTACGTCACGTCGATCGAAGGCACCGGCGTGGACGCCGACCTGATGCGCAGCTACATCGCCGCGTGGGGCGACCGCGAAGCCTATGCCGTAAGCCATGTCGGGTACGGCCTGAACGACGCCGCGCGCTGGGACAGCATGGCGCTGTACGACAAGCGCGATTTCAACGGCACCGAACTGCGTGCCTTCGCCGGCAACTTTCTCTACAGCACCGGCGCCAACGAGGTGGCGGGCCGCTACAGCCGCGGCCATTTCGACCTGCCGCTGCGCCATTGCACGGTCGAGCTCGATGGCGCCGCGGTGGTGGCGCAGGGCCGGGTGGCCGCATGAACACGCCGGCCTTCACCGTGCTGGGCGCGGGGCCCACGGTGCTGATGCTGCACGGCATCGGCGGCGGGCACCTGGCGTTCGCCCCGCAGGTCGAGACGCTGGCCACGTCGGGCTATCGCGCGGTCGCCTGGGACATGCCAGGATACGGCCACAGCGCACCGATCGAGCCGTACAACTTCAAGGGTCTGGCGCAAAGCTGCGCCGCGCTGATCGAAAGCCTGCAGTGCGGCGCCGTCACCCTGGTGGGCCACAGCATGGGCGGCATGGTGGCGCAGGAAGTGGTGGCGCGCCGCCCCGAGCTGGTGAGCAAGCTGGTCCTGTGCGGCACCACACCTTCCTTCGGCAAGCCCGATGGTCAATGGCAGAGCGAATTCATCGCGCAGCGCACGGCGCCGCTGGACGCGGGCAAGAGCATGGCCGATCTGGCCGAGATCCTGGTGCCGCAGATGGTGGGGCCGGGCTCGCTGCCCGAGGGCCTGCGGCTGGCCACCCATTGCATGAGTCTGGTCCCCCCGGCAACGTATCGTCGCGCGCTGCAGGCGCTGGTCACTTTCGACCGGCGTGCCAGCTTGCCGCTGATCCGCGTGCCGACGCTGGTGCTGGCCGGCGAGCACGACCGCAACGCACCGCCGGCTGCCATGAAAAAGATGGCCGGAGCCATTCCCCACAGCACTTACCTGGAGATGCGCGGGGTGGGCCATTTGCAGAACCTCGAGGCGCCGGACGAGTTCGACAGCCTGGTGCTCAACTTCCTGGAATTGCCGGGTGCGCTGCTGCACTGAACCCTGAACGCGAAGGAACAAGTCATGGATGCATTGCCCGCCCTGGGCTTCACGCCCGCCGTCGGCGACCTGTCGTTCACCGCGCAGCAGCGCTCGCTGCTGTCGCTGGCCAACGAACTGGGGCGCACCCGCTTCGCGCCGCGCGCGCGGCAAGTGGACGCCAGCGCCACTTTTCCCACCGACAACTACCAGGATTTGCGCCAGGCCGGCCTGCTGGCCTTGTGCGTGCCACGCTCGCATGGCGGCCTGGGGGCCGACTACGCCACCTACATGATGGTGGCGGCCGAGATCGGGCGATTTTGCGGCGCCACGGCACTCACCTACAACATGCATATCTGCTCGACGATGTGGACCGGCGTGCTGGCGGACGGCATCGCCATGACCGACGAGCAGCGCGCCGAGCACGAGCGCCGCCGCCAGTTGCATTTCAGGCGGGTGGTGCAGGACGGCGCCGTCTACGCCCAGCCGTTCTCCGAGGGCAGCGCCGCCGCGGCCGGCCGCGCGCCATTCGGCACCACTGCTCGCAAGGTCGAGGGCGGCTGGCGCGTCAACGGCCGCAAGATATTCGCCTCGCTGTCGGGCGCGGCCGACTACTACGGCGTGCTGTGCACCGAAGACAAAGGCGACGAGAAGCCGGATGCGCGCGACACGCTGTACCTGGCCGTGCCCGCCACCAGCGAAGGCTTCTCGATCAGCGGCGAGTGGGACCCGCTGGGCATGCGGGGCACCGTCAGCCGCAACCTCGCCTTCAAGGATGTTTTCGTCTCCGACGACGAGCAGCTGATGCCGCGCGGCATCTACTTCAAGGGCGCGCTGACCTGGCCGGCGATGTTCTTCACGCTGGCGCCCACTTACCTGGGGCTGGCCAATGCCGCCTACGACTTCACCGTCAGCTACCTGCGCGGCGACGTCAACGAGGCAACCGGTGAGCCGACCCGGGCCGGCGACAGGCGCACCGTGCGGCGCATGTACCCGACCAAGCAGATCGCGGTGGCGCAGATGCGCATCCAGCTCGAAGCCATGAAGAGCCTGTTCGCGCGCGCCATCCAGGAGGCCGGCCCGAACCCCTCCAAGGACGTGCGGATGCGGCTCTATGCGGCGCATTACAGCGTGATGGAGGGCGCCAACGACATCGCGCGCCTGGCCATCCGCACCTGCGGCGGCCAGAGCATGATGAAGCACCTGCCGCTGGAGCGCATCTACCGCGACAGCCGCTGCGGCTCGCTGATGCTGCCCTGGACCGCCGAACTGGTGCTCGACCGGATGGGCCGCGAAACCCTGTACGAAGCCGGCGAAAAAGACGAGTGAAGGCCCCCCTCGGGGGCAGCGAACGAGCGAGCGTGGGGGCGAACGTTTCAGGCAGCCGAGGCCGAGAGGCTGCGGCGTGGCGCCTGGGCGCCGTAGAAGCCAAAGTCCATCTCGGGCTGGCGACCGTCGATCAGCTCCGCCATCGCCTTGCCCGAGCCCGCGCCATGGGTCCAGCCCAGCGTGCCGTGTCCGGCATTCACCCACAGGCGGGCGACGCGGGTTTGGCCGATGTAGGGAATGTTGGTCGGCGTGGCCGGCCGCAGCCCTGCCCAGAAGCGCGGATTGCCGCCTTCTTCCTCCAGACGGGTATCGCAGACGCCGGGCAGAACCTGTTCGATCCGCTCGGCCAGCATCCGGCACCGCGCGCGGGCCAGCGGCGTGTCCAGCGTCAGGTCGTAGCCTGACAGCTCGATGGTTCCGGCCACCCGCAACTCGTCGCCCAAGCGGCTCATGGCGCACTTGACCTCATCGTCGATGGTGCTCACGAACGGCGCCAGCTCCGGTTTGTTCAGCTTGAAGGTCGCGCTGTAGCCCTTGCCGGGATAGATCGGCAGATCGACCCCCACCGTGCGCAGCAGCGGCGCGCTGTGCGAGCCGCAGGCCACCACCACGGCATCGCCCTGGAGCCGGCGCGCCTCGCCGGTGAGTCGGTCGCGCAGGCTCACCGCATCCACCGCGCCGCCGGCTTTTTCCAGGTGGTGCACGTCATGCTGGTAGAGGAACTGCACTCCGCGTGCCTGACAACGCTGGGCCAGCTGCTCGGTGAACAGCCGCGCGTCGCCGCTTTCGTCGCTGGCGGTGAAGGTCCCGCCCACGATGCGGTGGGCAAAAGACTTGAACGCCGGCTCGATGGCCAGCAGCTCGCCGCGGCTTACCACCTTGCGCTGCACGCCGTACTTCTGCATCAGCTCGGCGGCTTCGCCTGCGGCGTCGAACGACGCCTGGTCGGTGTAGTAGTGGGCGATGCCGCGCTGCAGGCGCTGGTATTCGATTCCCGTCGAGCGAACCACGTCTTTCAGCGCCGAGTGGCTGTACGAGCCGAGCGCGACCAGCTGGCGCACATTGCGCTCGAAGGCGGCGTCATTGCACTGAGCGAGGAACTGCAGGCCCCAGCGCCACTGCCGCCAGCCATCGCCGATGGGCAGCCGGGGCCGGAACAGCAGCGGCGCGTCGTTTCGGAACATCCACTTGAGCAGCTTGGCCGGCGCCTGCCGGTTGGCCCAGGGTTCGCAGTAGCTCACGGAGATCTGCGCGGCGTTGGCGAAGCTGGTTTCGCGGGCCGCGCCCGGCTGCCGGTCGACCACGACCACGTCATGGCCACGCTCCTGCAGGTGCCACGCGGTGCTGATGCCGATGATGCCGGCGCCAAGGACAATGACTTTCATCGCCTCAGTCTGTGGCAACTTGTGCCGGATTAAAAGGGAAATTAAACTCTCAGTGAAAACATCAGAGAGGCTAATGGAATGAGCGCAGCGCCGAACCGCTTCAAGCAAGCTCGGGTCCTCTCGGGAGGCAGCGCCGCCGCCTCAGTGGCCAGCCTGGGGGCAACATGAGCAGTTTTGATCCTGACGCGCTGGAATGCCTCGCCGCCATCGTCGAGGAAGGCGGATTCGAGCGCGCGGCGCAGCGCCTGTCGATCACCCAGTCGGCCGTGTCGCAGCGGCTGCGGGCGCTGGAGGCGCAGGTGGGCACCGTGCTCATCGTGCGCAGCCGGCCGCTCAAGCCGACGTCGGCCGGGCAACTGCTGCTCAAGCACACCAAGCAGTTGCGGCTGCTGCGTGCCGACCTGGAGCGCGACCTGAAGGAGCTGGCGCCCAGTTCGGCCGGCAGCGGGCGCGAGGAAGAGCGCATCTCCATCGCCATCAATGCCGACAGCATTGCGACCTGGGCGCTGCCGGCATTGAATGAGTTGGCCCGCCAGGGGCTGCCGATGGAGATCATCGCCGACGACCAGGACTTCACCCAGGAGTGGCTGCGCGAAGGCCAGGTGCTGGGCTGCGTGACCACCTTGAAGCAGGCCCTGCGCGGCTGCAAGGTGGTGCCGCTGGGGGCGATGCCCTACGTGGCAGTGGCCCAGGCGCAATACGCCGGCGAGCGATTTGCCCAGGGGCTCAGCGCCCACAACTTCCGCGAGGCGCCATTCATCGCCTTCAACCGCAAGGACGACATGCAAAGCGAGTTCGTCGGCAAGGCCTTCGGGCTGAAGCGGGTGTCGCTCAACCAGCTGTTCGTCCCCAGCTCCGAGGGGCAGGTGCGCGCGGTGCTGGCGGGCTGGGGCGCCAGCGTCGTGCCCGAGTTGCTGGCGCGCGGCCTGATCGAGCAGGGCGCGCTGGTGAACATCGCACCCGAGCACACGTTGCGGATCCAGTTGTACTGGCATTGCTGGAACCTGCAGTCGGAGGTGCTGGATGCCCTCACCGCGGCTCTGACACGCGCCGCTTCCGCCGAACTTTCCGGCGCTTGACTCAGACCACCGCCGGGCCGCGAACGAAGTGAGCTTGGGGGCAGTATCAGTCGTTACGCGCCAATACCGTTTCCCGCAGGGCCTGGGCCTTGTTCTGGTCGAACCGGCCTTCGGCGCGGGCCAGCACCTTGCCTTGGCGATCGAGCACCAGCACTGAAGCCTGCCCCGCGCCCGACAAGCCGGCTGCGCGGACAAAGGCTTCGCGATTGGTGAACACCGGCAGCAAGCGCGCGCGGGCGCTGTCCGAGGGGTGGCGCGCCCGCAGCTGGCTTTCGATCAGGCTACGCGCATCGGCGCTGCCGGGGTCGTTCAGGACCGGCATCTTGAACCAGGGAATGGCCGAATCGTGCTCCAGGCGCAGCCCCTGGATCCAGCTGTCGATGTCGCCGCGCTGCTCCCGGCTGAAGGCCACCAATGCCAGCGCGCGATCGGCCGCGAGCCCCCGGGGCAGTACCACCCGCCGCTGATCGATGTGTTGGGCCGTGAGCGCCGGCAAGCGGCCCATGACGCTGGTCTCGTCGGGCGCTGCCAGCGCCGACAGGAACGCCGCCGTGACGGCAGCCAGCCAGGCCAGGGTCGGGGTCCAGATTGTTCTTTTCATGGCGCCTCCAATGCTGCAGGCAGTGTTCCATACCGACGCACAGGCGCCGCACGCGCGTTGTAAAGTACAGCCGGTAGATGTGCGCGAACGTAACGCGCGCGAGGTTAGCGCACCAGCAGCACCGGCACGCCGCAGTTCGCCAGCACCTGCGTGCTGACCGAGCCCATGACCAGGCGCTGCAACGCACCGTGACCGTGCGTTCCCATGATCACCATGTCGTAGCCCCCCTCTTCGGCATGGCGGGCGATGGCTTCGCCCAGGTGGCCGGTCTTCCATTCGCCGGCGGCCGCCAAGCCCTTCGCCTGCAGCTGGGACACCGCCGGCGCGATCACCTTCTGGGCTTCATCCTGGTGATAGTCATGAGCCGCGGCGCTGCCGACAGCGGAGCGTGCATGCGGTGGAAGCGGCGGTTGGGCGTTGAATACGGTGTACTGGTGGCTGGCATCGAACAACGCGCCGTGGGACGTGACGTAGTCCAGCATCTTGCGCGTGTATTCGCTGCCGTCGACGGCAAGCAGGATTTTCATGGCGGCTTCCTCTGGAGGCTCGAAGAGCGCCTCAGCCTAGCATCGGCACGGTGCCGCGCAAGTCGGACAACAGCGTGACTCAGGCCTGACTCAGGCTACCGGCACTTCGATCACCAGCTGCTCGCGAAAACCTTGCTGCTCGCCCTTGGCGGCGTAACCGAGCGTGTTGGCCACGACCCGGCAGTTGTCGGCGAGATAGTGCTGCTGGCAGTGCAGATGCCCATGCAGCCACAGGCCGGCGCGCCCCAGCAGGTCGTCCAGCGAGTTGCAGAACCCCGCGGTGCCAGGGGTGAGCCCATAACGCGGATCGGCGCTGCGCAGGCTGGGCGCGAAGTGGGTGACCACCACGGTGGTGCCGTCGAAGGGCGAGGCCAGGGCTTGCCGCAGCCACGCCTGGCATTCCAGCGCCAATTCGCGCCAGCCCTCGGCCAGCAGGGGCTCGCCGCGTCGGCTGGCGCCGGTCTTGCTCAGGTAGAAATTGGCGGCCCGAAAGGCTTTCTCGCGCTTGCGAAGCAAGGCCGCCGGGCTCGATGCGGCCAGGTCCTGCGGCGTGGCCATCGCGTCGAAGTCCGCCCACAGAGTGGTGCCGACAAAGCGCACGCCGCCGAGGGTCAGGACCTCGCGTTCCAACCAGGTGATGCCCAGCCGCTCGCAGGTCTCGCGCAGGCGCGCGTGGGCGGCGTCGAAGTCGAGGTTGTCATACTCATGATTGCCCGGGACATACAGCACCGGCACGGGCCAGCCGTGCCGTGGCGAGAAACGGGCGAGTCCGAAGTCGTCGCCGGGCAGTCGGCTGCCCGCCTGGTAAGAGCCTATGTCGCCCGCCAGCACCAGCAGCTCGGCGCCAGGGGCTGGGCGGGGCTCGAACTGCGGATGCACCTCGAGGTGCAAGTCGGACATCAGCTGGATTTTCACCGGTGTATTGTGCCGACTGCAATGGGTCAGGCTACCGCCGGGGCCACATCAGCTCAGGGGAGGCGCGTGCAGTTGCACATGAAAGGTCGCGCCCTGGCCGGGAACGCTCTCGACCTCGATGGATCCGCCGTGCAGCTGGACGCACTCCTTCACGATGTGCAGGCCGATGCCGGTGCCCTGGACGTTGCCCACGTTGGTGCCGCGATGAAAGCTCTCGAACAGCCGCGGCAGGTCGCCCGGCGGGATGCCGATGCCGCGGTCCGCTACCGAGAGCCGCAGCCGCTCACCGTCGGCGCTGGCGACACAGGTCACTGCGCTGTCGGGCGGCGAGTACTTGAGCGCATTCCCCAGCAGGTTCACCAGGATGTGGCTGAGCAGCTTGGCGTCCACCAGCCGGGCCTGCTCCATTCCCTGGCACTTCATGGTGATGCGCTGGGCCTGTGGATGGGCCTGGTCCATCTCGGCAGCCACTTGCACCAGCAGCTGCGGGATGCTGCTCGGTTGGGGCTCGAAGGCAAACTTGCCCGATTCGAGCCGGCTGGTCAGCAGGACCTGCTCGACCATCTTGTTCATGCGAGACACCGCGTTCTTGACCAGACCGACGATGTCCTTGCGTTCTTCTTCGGGCAAGCGACTGCCGTAGGCATCGAGCAGTTCGACCGATGACAGGATGGCTGCCAGCGGCGTGCGGAATTCATGCGAGGCCACGGCGACGAAGCGCGATTTCAGTTCGGACAGCTCGCGCTCCCGAGCCAGTGCGACCCGCATGTCCTGCTCGATGCGGCGGCGCTCGGTTACATCGGCCAGGAAGTTGAGCGTGGCGCGGGTGTTCTGCCACTCGAACACGACGGCGCTGATCTCCAGCCAGCGCGCCTCGCCATTCTGGTGCACCACACGGAACTGATAGTGGTTCTCCACCGGCTCGCCCTGCAGCCTGCGCCTGTGGTTGGTCAAGACGCGGGCGCGGTCGTCAGGGTGGATGAACTCGATGAAGGGCCGCGATCTGGCGGTGGCGTCGTCCAGCCCGGTCAGTTCCAGCGCGCGCGGATTGGCGTACAGGATGTGGCCGCCGGCCGTCACCAGGATGCCCTCGTTGACGTTCTCCACCACGGTGCGGTATTTGGCCTCCGACTCGGCGAGCGCGCGTTCCGCCGCCTTGCGCCGGGAAATGTCGCGAATGAACGAGCTGAAGGTGAAGCGCTCGCCCGCGCGCACCGGCCAGATCGACAGCTCGACGTCGAACTCCTCGCCGTTGCGCCGCAGGGCCGTGGTTTCCACGCGGCGGTTGAAGATCTGCCCGCTGCCGTCGCGCAGGAACTGCGCGATGCCCGCGTCGTGGTGCTTGCGATGCGCCAGCGGCACGATCAGCTCGGTCAGCGAGCGCCCCAGCACCTCCTGGCGGCGCCAGCCGAACATGCGCTCCGCCGCGCTGTTCCAGTCGACGACGCCGCTGCGCTCGTCAATGGTGATCACCGCGTCTTTGGCGCTTGCGATCAGCGCCTCCAGTCGATGGGTGGCATCACTCAGGCTGCGCTCGGCGTCGGTGCGGCGATCGATTTCGGCGCGCAGCTGCGCGGTGGTGTCGAACTGCCAGGAGACGTCGCGCGCCACATGGGTGATCCAGGCTTGCCCGTCGGTGCCGCGGCTGCGAAAGGCGCGCTCGCGCAGGCGTGCGGTTCGCGCCGGCGTGTCGCCCACGGGCGGCAGCACGACCCGGTATTCCTCGTTGTACGGCAACCCGGGCGCAGCGCGCAGGCGGGCCCGGGCGACGCGTATGCGTTCCCGGTCTTCGGTGTGGATGCGATCGAGCAAGGCCTGTGGCCCGTGCCCCAGGCCGCCGCCCACGGCCCCCCAGAAAAGCTCGAAGGCGGCATTGGCATGGAGCAGACGGCCGCTCGCTTCGTCCCACACCCACAGCATCTCGTCGATGGCCTGTGCCACCTGAACCAGCCATTCGCCGGCGCGATCTGCGGGAGGTGTGCTCATCTTCTCGAGCATAGCGTCTGCGGTCGAGCTGCGTGCGGAGTGTATTACCTATGGCCTCATACGCGTGTTCCTGGCGAGCCAAATCGGTCGCCCACGCAAAGGGCTGACCTCCCTTTAAGGACCAAGGTCTAGGGAAAACCCTTATTCTCGAGGCATTCCACTTTGCGCCCCTGTGGCGACACCGACATGTACGTCCTTTATTCCCTCTTGGCCCGACTCGCTCCCGTGCTGCCCAGCGCGGGCCAGGCCGGCGTTGCCCGTCGCTTGATGGAAAGCGCTTCAGCGCGGGCCGGCACCGATCCGCGCCAGGCACGCGAACTGCGTGACGCCGCTTTCGCCTACCTGCGCGTCGTTCGCTGATCGGCCCGGGGCGGGCCGGGTTCTCATCGGATGATGTGAACAGGCCCTAGACTGCAGCCCAAGAAAGAGATTTTCCTTGTGCATGCAGCAGAACCCGGCGCATTGAATCGCCCGCGTCACCCCTCACTCGCTTACCGGCCCGACATCGACGGCCTGCGTGCCGTGGCCGTCCTGTCGGTCATCGGATACCATTTTTTCCCGGGCTGGTTCCAGGCTGGGTTCGTTGGCGTCGACATCTTCTTCGTCATCTCCGGCTATCTGATTTCGGGAATCATCCTGGCCCGAGCCGATGCGGGCTCGTTTTCGTTGGCCGAGTTTTACGGGCGTCGGGTGCGGCGCATTTTCCCGGCGCTCGTCGTGGTCCTGCTGGCCTGCCTGGCCATCGGCTGGATCACGCTCTACAGCGCTGAGTTCAAGCAGCTGGGAACGCACGCGCTCGCCGGCGCCGGCTTCTTCTCCAACTTCGTTCTGTGGGCGCAGACCGGGTACTTCGACACCGCGGCCGAGACCAAGCCGCTGTTGCACCTGTGGAGCCTGGCCATCGAGGAGCAGTTCTATCTCCTGTGGCCCCTGGTGCTGGTTTTTCTCGGCAAGCGCCGCGCGGGCCGCCTGCAGCTCACGGCGGCGCTGCTGATCGCCTCCCTGCTGGCCAGTCTTTATGCCAGCGCCCACAGCCAGACAGCCGCTTTCTACCTGCCGCTGTTCCGGTTCTGGGAGCTGATGGCCGGTGCGCTGCTGGCGCAGCTTCCGTCGGCCGGACCGCGGCCGCGCCTGGATGCCGAGCTACGCTCGGTGAGCGGCCTGGCCCTGCTGGCCTCATGCTACTGGCTGATCCAGCCTGGCGCGACTTTCCCTGGCTGGCGCGCCTTGCTGCCGGTGCTGGGCAGCTACCTGGTCATCTCCGCGGGCCCGATGGCCAGCTTCAACCGGTGGCTGCTGTCGCACCGGCTGCTCGTCGGCGTCGGCTTGATCAGCTTTCCTTTGTATCTCTGGCACTGGCCTTTGCTGTCCTTTTTCAAGATCGTCGGCAATGACGCCCCTGTCACGGCGGCCCGTGGCGCCGTGCTGTTGGCGCTATCGCTGGGGCTGGCCTGGCTCACTTTCGCCGGGCTGGAAAAGCCGATCCGGAGCGGCGGCCACGGGCGGGCAAAGGCACTGGGTCTGGCGCTCGCGATGCTGGTCGTCGGTCTGCTGGGCTTTGCAGTGACCACCCAGGACGGCTACATGGCGCGGCAGGTGAACGCGCGCGACCCCAGCTTCGCGTCACGCGACGGCCGCAATGCGCAGGACATCCGCGCCTGGATCGTCGACGATTGCCGGCTCCCGGCCGAAGCATCCAAGGTGTTCCGGCGCTGCACGCGTGACGCACGGGGCACGGAGCGCTATGCGCTGATCGGCGACAGCAAGGCCGAGGCCTTGTTTGCCGGACTGGTGCGAAGCTCGCGCCCCGATGGCCGCTGGCTGTTCATCGGCGGCAGCACCGAGCACAGCAGCGTCTTGCCGGTCTTGTCCGACGCCGGCCACTACGGCAGCTATCAGCAGCCCGCCACTCTGGCACTGGAGGCGCTACGGCAGAACCCGGCGGTCGAGACCGTCGTGCTGGTGGCGGCGGCGCGCGCGTTTTTCCATCTGCAGGGCGATGCGTCGATCGACGACCTGCCGGCGAGCCCGTTTTACCCGGATGCATTCGCGGGCTTGAGCCGGTACACCGCCGAACTGGTGGCCGCCGGCAAACGGGTGGTGCTGGTCGTCGACAACCCCACCTTGCCCGATCCCAAGCGCTGCATGGCGAATGCGCGGGTCAGCATGGACGGGCCGATCGGCTCGCGCATTGCCCGCTTCTTTGCCATCGGCCAGCCCGATCCCCGCTGCCAGGTCGATTTCGAACGTCACCGCGCGCTGTCTGCGCCTTATCGCCGGCTGCTGCTCGAGGTCGCGCAGACCGCGCCGGACAGGATCTCGATCTTCGAAACCGCTCCTTATCTGTGCGATCTGGCAACCGGGCGCTGTGGCGCTTTCGACGGCGAGATGCTGCTATACAGCTTCAGCGACCATGTCTCGGACTACGCGTCCACCAAGATCGGCCGCGCGCTCAACGACTATCTGGCGGCAGGCAGGCGCACGGGCGATCGGTCGCCAAAGGCATTCTGAGCCGACGCGGCGACGGCCAGCCGCAGCCAGGCGTGATCGCTGCGCTGGCCCTGGCGGCGATGCCAGAGCGAGTCGACGTGTACCGGCGGCACCTCGAACGGCAGGTCGCGCAGCACCAGGCCCTGCGCCATCCCGGTAACCTTGACGAAATGCCGCGGCAGCACCGTGAGCAGGTCGGAGCCGGCCACCACGCGGCCGGCGGTGAAGAACTGGTTGACGGTCAACACCACCCGGCGCTTGCGGTCGCGCGAGGCCAGCGCCTCGTCGATGAAGCCGAACGGCCGGCCGGAAAAACTCACCAGCAGGTGGCGCGCGTCGCAGTAGCGCTTGAGCGTCAAAGGGCCGCGGGCTAGCGGATGGCCCTCCCGCATCACGCACACGTATTCGCCGTCGTACAACCGCTGGTGGTCGAACCCCGCCATCCCGCCCTGCTGGGCCTGGGCCGTGAGATCCGCCAGCACCGCGGGAAAGAAGCCGACCGCCAGGTCCATCACGCCCTCGTCCAGCAGCCGGCGCGGATCGCGCGTGGTCAGCGGCAACACCCGTATCGACACGCCGGGGGCGTCGCGCTCGAGGATCTGCACCAGCTTGGGTATCAGCTCGGCGGCCGTGGCATCCGCCATCGCCAGCATGAACGTGTTGGACGCCTCCGAAGCCACGAAGTCGCCGGGCGCCAGCGAGGCTTCCATTTGCCGCAGCGCATCGGAGATCGCCGGCCATAGGGACAGCGCCCGCTGGGTCGGCTCGACGCCGTAGCCGCTGCGCGCCACCAGCTTGTCGCCGATCGCATCACGCAGCCGGTTCAGGGCATTGCTCACGGCCGGCTGCGTCATCGCCAGGTTGCGGGCCGCGCGGGTGAGGTTGCGCTCGGCCATGACCTGATCGAACACCCGCAACAGGTTCAGGTCGAGTGTCCGGAAGTTGGGTGCTTTCATCATCATTGTGAATGATAGTCATCACCAATCTAAATTGGCAATATATCGGTGTTTACCCTAATATCGCGTTACGCAGTCGGCAATTTCGCCAAAGCGTCCTTCAAGAGAGGAAGAAACATGACCAGCTTCGCCCACGTGGAATACCCCACCGAGCACCCCGGCGTCGTCCGCGCAGAACGCGCAGTGCAGAGCATCAAGCACCTGGCCGCCGGCTTCGACGGCGCCCGCGCTTCGGCCAGCCTGCTGTTGGCTGCCGTGGTCGCCGCGCTCCTGGTCGTTGCCAACGACGTTGTCGAGACCTGGACCGATGGCCACCTGCTCACGGCCTGGATCGTGATGTGGACCGTTGCCTTCGCTGCCATCGCCCTGCTCGCCAAGCCGGCACGGCGCGCCACCGCCGGCGTGCGCACCGGCTTGCGCAACTGGAACGAAGCGCGCCGGCAGGCCGCACAGGACCAGGAACTTTGGAACATTGCGCTGAACGATGCCCGCGTCATGGCCGACATCAGCCGCGCCATGAGTGCCGCCGCCCTGCGCGACGTCAAGACCTACTACTGACCTGCCCGTCGCAGACCACGCCATGGTTGCCGCCCTGAGCCGGCCAAGCTGGCTCGCGCTGCTGCTGCGCCTGCTGCCGACGCGAGTGCACGCGGCGCTGGACGCCTGGTCCTACGGCATCGCCCGCAAGCGGGCGGCAAGGCGCCGCTCGGCCTTGCGCAGGCCCTGACCAGGATGCAAAAAAGCCACCGCTCGCGGTGGCTTTTTTCATTGGGGCAGCCGCCTCAAGCCGCCAGCCGCCGCTCGATCTCGGCCTTGGTCTCGCCCAGCTCGCGCGGCAGGTGGTACTCGAGCCGCTGGAACAGCTCGGCGTGCAGCTGCAGTTCCTTTTCCCAGGCCGCCTTGTCGATGCTGGTCACGGTGTTGAACTGCTCGGCGCTGAAATCCAGGCCGGTCCAGTTCAGCTCTTCGTAGGCCGGGCTCACGCCGAACACGTGCTCGTGGCCCTGGGCCTTGCCTTCGATGCGGTCGATCATCCACTTGAGCACCCGCATGTTCTCGCCATAGCCGGGCCACACGAACTTGCCGTCGGCGCCCTTGCGGAACCAGTTGGTGGTGTAGATGCGAGGCAGCTGCGCCCCCGAGGCGGCCAGCTTCTTGCCGAGATCGAGCCAGTGCTGGAAGTAATCCGACATGTTGTAGCCGGTAAAGGGCAGCATGGCGAACGGGTCGCGCCGCACCACGCCCATCTGACCGGCAGCGGCGGCGGTGGTTTCCGAACCCATGGTGGCCGCCATGTAGACGCCTTCGACCCAGTTGCGCGCCTCGGTCACCAGCGGCACCGTGGTCGAGCGGCGCCCGCCGAAGATGAAGGCGTCGATGGCCACGCCCCTGGGGTCGTCCCAGGCGGGGTCG
>JAKFEZ010000319.1:0-7694 GCA_036675435.1 Ramlibacter sp.
GAAGGCTATCGCACCGGCCGCGGCAAGGTGGTGATGCGCGCCAGGTGCCACTTCGAAGACATCGACAAGGGCCAGCGCCAGGCCATCATCGTCGACGAGCTGCCCTACCAGGTCAACAAGAAGACCCTGCAGGAGCGCATGGCCGAGCTGGTCAACGAAAAGAAGATCGAAGGCATCAGCCACATCCAGGACGAGAGCGACAAGTCGGGCATGCGCCTGGTGATCGAGCTCAAGCGCGGCGAAGTGCCCGAGGTGGTGCTGAACAATCTATATAAGCAGACCCAGCTGCAGGACACCTTCGGCATCAACATGGTGGCCCTGATCGACGGGCAGCCCCGCCTGTGCAACCTGAAAGACCTGATCAGGGTCTTCCTGCAGCACCGCCGCGAAGTGGTGACGCGTCGCACCGTGTATGCGCTGCGCAAGGCGCGCGAGCGCGGCCATGTGCTGGAGGGCCTGGCCATCGCCCTGGCCAACATCGACGAGTTCATTCGCATCATCCGCGAATCGCCCACGCCCCCGGTGGCCAAGGCCGAGCTGATGACGCGTCGCTGGGACAGCCAGCTCGTGCGCGAGATGCTCACCCGCGTGCGCACCGACGGCGGCATCGTGAACGCGGACGACTACCGGCCGGAAGGGCTGGAGCGCGAGTTCGGCATGGGCGGCGACGGCCTGTACCGGCTGTCCGACACCCAGGCCCAGGAAATCCTGCAGATGCGCCTGCAGCGCCTGACCGGCCTGGAGCAGGACAAGATCGTCGCCGAGTACAAGGAGGTGATGGCCGAGATCGAGGACCTGCTCGATATCCTGGCCAAGCCGGCCCGTGTCTCCACCATCATCGGCGACGAACTCGCGGCCATCAAGCACGAGTTCGGCCAGACCAAGCTCGGCGCGCGCCGCAGCCTGATCGAGCACAACGCGCAAGACCTGGCCACCGAAGACCTGATCACGCCCACCGACATGGTGGTCACCTTGTCGCATTCCGGCTATATCAAGAGCCAGCCCTTGAGCGAATACCGCGCCCAGAAGCGCGGCGGGCGCGGCAAGCAGGCCACGGCCACCAAGGAAGACGACTGGGTCGACCAGCTCTTCATTGCCAACACCCACGACTGGATCCTGTGCTTCTCCAACCGCGGGCGCATGTACTGGCTGAAAGTCTGGGAGGTGCCTGCCGGCTCGCGCGGCTCGCGCGGGCGGCCCATCGTCAACATGTTCCCGCTGCAGGACGGCGAGAAGATCAACGTGGTCTTGCCGCTGACGGGCGAGAACCGCACCTTCCCCGCCGACCACTACGTTTTCATGGGCACCTCGATGGGCACGGTCAAGAAGACCGCCCTGGACGAATTCAACAACCCGCGCAAGGGCGGCATCATTGCCGTCAACCTGGACGAGGGTGACTACCTGATCGGCGCGGCGCTGACCGACGGCAAGCACGACGTGATGCTGTTCTCGGACGGCGGCAAGGCGGTTCGCTTCGACGAGGACGATGTCCGCCCGCTGGGCCGGGCCGCCCGCGGCGTGCGGGGCATGGCACTGGACGCCGGCCAGAGCGTCATCGCCATGCTGGTGGCTCCGGACGAACAGCAGATCGCCAACGAGACGGAGTCGACGCGCACCAGCGTGTTGACGGCCACGGTGAACGGCTTCGGCAAGCGCACCAGCATCACCGAGTACACCCGCCACGGCCGGGGCACCAAGGGCATGATCGCCATCCAGCAGAGCGAGCGCAACGGCAAGGTGGTCGCGGCGACGCTGGTCCATGCCGACGACGAGATCATGCTGATCACCGACAAGGGCGTCCTGGTGCGCACCCGGGTCAGCGAGATCAGGGAACTCGGCCGGGCCACACAGGGCGTGACCCTGATCGGGCTGGACGAGGGCTCCAAGCTCAGCGGGCTGCAGCGCATTGTGGAGAATGACGCCCAGGCCGCCGAAGGCGAGGCTGAAAGCGACGCCGACCAGGCGCCGCCCGACGACGGCTCGCAAGAGAGCTGACCGACACGTAGTTTTAGCAGCCGCTCGATGCCGGTTCACGCCGGCAGCGGGCACTTTGATGAGCGACATGAAAAAAGACCTGGCCCAGCTGCGCAACGAGATCGATGCGCTCGATCGGGAATTGCTGGCGGCGCTGAACCGGCGCGCGGCGCTTGCCAACGAGGTGGGCGAACTCAAGCGCGCCGAAGGTTCCTCCGTGTTTCGGCCCGAGCGCGAGGCCCAGGTCATCAATGGCCTGCAGGCAGCCAACCCGGGGCCGCTGAAGGATGGCAACGTCGCCACGATCTGGCGCGAGATCATGTCGGCTTGCCGCGCACTGGAAGCGCCGCAGCGGGTGGCCTACCTGGGCCCGGCCGGCACCTTCAGTGAACAGGCGGCCGTCCAGTTCTTCGGCGGCGGCATCGAACATGTGCCCTGCATCAGCTTCGACGAGGTGTTCCAGGCCGCCACGGCCGGCACCGCCGACTTCGGCGTCGTTCCCGTGGAGAACAACAGCGAAGGCGTGGTCACCCGCTCCCTCGACCTGCTGCTGCACTCGCCGTTGCACATCGTCGGCGAGATCAGCCTGCTGGTGCGCCACCACCTGCTGCGCCTGTCGGGCTCACTCGAGGGCATCGAGGTGGTGCTGGCCCATCCGCAGGCGCTGGCGCAATGCCAGGGATGGCTGAACAAGCATCTTCCCCAGGCCGAGCGGCGCGCGGTATCGAGCAACGCCGAAGGCGCCCGCCTGGCGGCCGAAAACCCCGCCTGGGCCGGGATCGCCGGCGAACGCGCCGGCAGCCAGTTCGGCCTGCACATCGCCGCTCACGCCATCCAGGACGACGCATTCAACCGCACCCGCTTTGCCGTGGTCTGCCTGCCGCAAGTCCTGGAAGCGCCGCAGGCGTCGGGACGCGATTGCGTCAGCCTGGTGGTGTCAGTGCCCAACCGGCCCGGTGCCGTGCACGACATCCTGGTTCCCCTCAAGCAGCACGGGGTCTCGATGACCCGCTTCGAATCGCGCCCAGCCCGCTCCGGGCAGTGGGAATACTATTTTTATATCGACGTGCAAGGCCATCCATCACAGCCGCACGTCGCGGCCGCGCTGCAAGACCTGCGCTCCCTGTGCGCCTTCTACAAGGTGCTCGGAACTTATCCCATAGGTGACTGATGCCCCCACGCTTGTCACTTCGTGTACTGCGCTGCCCCCCGAGGGGGCCTTCGCGCCTAGGGGCGGCCCGTCGTCGCGACATGGCCCCCACGCTGGTCACTGCGTGCCTGCGCTGCCCCCCGAGGGGGCCTTCGCGCCTAGGGGCGGCCCGTCGTCGCTCATTCATGGATCTCCGATATGTTTGAGCAGCTAGGTCTTATCGGGTGCGGCCTCATGGGTGGGTCATTCGCGCTGGCGCTCAAGCGCGCCGGCCTGGTCAAACGCGTCGTCGGCTACAGCAAGTCGCCCTCCACCACCGAGCGCGCGCGGGCGATGGGCGTGATCGATGTCGAGGCGCCTTCCGCACTGCTGGCGGTTTCCGGCGCCGACATCGTGCTGCTGGCGGTGCCTGTGGCGGCGACCGAAGCCACGCTCAAGGCCATCAAGCACCTGGTCACCAGTGACATGCTGATCATGGACGTGGGCTCGACCAAGCGCGACGTGATCGATGCCGCGCGGCGCGTGCTTCGCGACCATGTCGGCTCGTTCGTGCCGTGCCACCCCATTGCGGGCAAGGAACTGTCGGGCGTCGATAACGCCGACCCCGACCTCTACAGCGGCAAGCAGGTCATCCTGACCCCCATCGACCGCACTTACCCGGCCCAGGCCGGAAAAGCCATCCAGGTCTGGGAGGGCCTTGGCTGCAAGGTGCTGAAAATGACGCCGGAGGCGCACGACGCCGCCTTCGCCGCGGTCAGCCACCTGCCCCACCTGATCGCGTTTGCGCTCATCAACGGCATCACCTCCCAGGACCTGGGCAGGGATTACCTCTCACTGGCCGGGCCGGGCTTTCGCGACTTCACCCGCATCGCGGCCAGCGAGCCCAAGATGTGGCGCGACGTCCTGCTGGCGAACCGCCAGGAACTGCTGGCCCAGTCGAAGATTTTTCAGCGTACGCTGCATGCCATGGAGCTGATGATCGAGAGCGGCAACGCCGAGGCGCTCGAAGGCCTGATCGGCCAGGCCAGCGAGGCCCGTGCCCACTGGCGGATGGGCGCCGCCAAGAAATGATGCCTGCTGCCGCGGCGACGGCCCTGCTGGAAGCCTGATGTTCACTACCGAGTTCCTGGACCTGCCGCCGCTGGATTGCGCACAGGGCACGATCGCCCTCCCCGGCTCCAAGAGCATCTCCAACCGCGTGCTGCTGCTGGCCGCCCTGTGCGGCGGCCCCACGCTGATCCACGACCTGCTCGATTCGGACGATACCCGGGTGATGCTCGATGCCTTGCGGGCGCTGGGCTGCGGAGTCCGGCACAGCGGCGCCGCGGTGGAAATCACCGGCCTGGGCGGCCACGAACCGGCCTCGCACGCGCGGCTCTTTCTCGGCAATGCCGGCACGGCGATGCGGCCCCTCACCGCCGCGCTGGCCGTGATCGGCGGCGAGTTCGAACTGAGCGGCGTCGCCCGCATGCACGAGCGTCCCATCGCAGACCTGGTGGATGCACTGCGCCAGCTGGGCTGCGACATCCAGTACCTGGGCGTCGAAGGCTACCCGCCACTGCGAATCGGCAAGCCCCAACTGAAGCTCGACGCGCCGATCCTGGTGCGAGGGGACGTCTCCAGCCAGTTCCTCACATCGATCCTGATGGCCATGCCGCTGGTGAGCCAGAAGAACAGGGCGTCACGCGACGTCGTGATCGAAGTCGTCGGCGAGCTGATCTCCAAACCCTACATCGAGATCACGCTGAACCTGATGGCGCGATTCGGCGTGGCCGTCCAGCGCGATGGGTGGCAGCGTTTCACCATCCCGGCCGACAGCGCCTACCGCTCGCCCGGCAGCATCCATGTCGAGGCTGATGCATCGTCGGCCAGCTACTTCATCGCGCTGGGCGCCATCGCGGCGCCGGCCGGCGAGTCGGGCGCCTTGCGCATTACCGGGCTGGGTCTGGATTCGATCCAAGGCGATATTCGTTTTGTCGAGGCCGCGCGGCTGATGGGCGCCCATGTCGAAGGCGCCGAGAACGCACTGGAGGTCTCGCGCGGGGCCTGGCCGCTCAAGGCCATCGAGCTGGATTGCAACCACATCCCCGACGCCGCCATGACCCTGGCCGTGATGGCCCTGTACGCCGAGGGCACCACGACACTCACCAATATCGCCAGCTGGCGAGTGAAGGAAACCGACCGCCTGGCCGCCATGGCCACCGAGTTGCGCAAGCTCGGCGCTACGGTGGAGGAAGGCCCGGATTTCCTCCGGGTCACGCCGCCCGGCTTCGGCCCGGCGAAAAGGTCATGGAAAGCTGCCTCCATTCACACCTACGACGATCACCGCATGGCCATGTGCTTGTCGCTGGCGGCGTTCAATCCGGCCGGCGTGCCGGTCCGCATTCAGGACCCGAAGTGCGTCGCCAAGACCTTTCCGGACTATTTCGAGACCCTGTTTTCGGTGGCCACCACGCCGGCGCCGCGTATCCCGGTGATCTGTGTGGATGGGCCGACGGCCTCGGGCAAGGGGACGCTCGCCTCGAAGGTCGCCCGGCAGCTGGGTTACCACTACCTGGATTCGGGTGCGCTGTACCGCATCACCGCCTTCGCGGCCGTGCGCGCCGGGCTCGAGCTCGACCTGGCCCACGAGCACAGCATCGCCAGGATGGCGCAGGCGCTGCCGGTGCGATTCGCCGACGGTCAGGTGCTGCTGGCTGAACAGGATGTCACCGACGCCATCCGCACCGAAGAGGCCGGCATGAACGCTTCGCGGGTTTCCGCCCTGCCGGCCGTGCGCACCGCGCTGGTGGCCCTGCAGCAGAGCTTCCGGCGCCTGCCGGGCCTGGTGGCCGACGGGCGCGACATGGGCACCGTGATCTTCAGCGACGCGCAGATGAAGGTCTACCTGACCGCCAGCGCCGCCCAGCGCGCCGAGCGCCGCCATAAGCAATTGATTTCAAAGGGAATTTCAACTACAATCGCCGCTCTCCGTGCGGACCTGGAAGCGCGCGACGCAAGGGATTCGTCCCGGGCGGTCGCGCCTCTCAAGCCCGCCGTGGACGCCCTCCTCCTGGACAACTCCAGCCAGTCGATTGATGAATCGGTGGCCCAGGTTCTCCAGTGGTGGGAAGCAAAACAGCCTTTCGGGCCCGTCCCTTGAGACTGCAGGGCCCACACCGCCCCTCTCGCGCGACAGCGCCCAGGCAGTGTGGTTCGACAACTTAACCCGCGGCCCCAAGCCGCACAAACCGCCGTCCCAGTCTTAAAAACAGCCGCGTCGAAGCGATCTTGCTTTTGCGTCTGGAAACCTGTGCGACGTGCAAGGAAACTGAATGTCTGAATCCATGGAATCTTTTGCGTCGATGTTCGAGGAATCGCTGCAGCGCTCCGAAATGCGCACCGGCGAAGTGATCACTTCAGAAGTGGTCCGCATCGAACATAGCTTTGTCGTCGTGAACGCCGGCCTCAAGTCCGAAGCCTACGTGCCGATCGACGAATTCAAGAACGACAAGGGCGAAATCGAAGTCCAGGTCGGCGACTTCGTGTCGGTGGCCATCGACGCCATCGAAAACGGTTATGGCGACACCATCCTGTCGCGCGACAAGGCCAAGCGCCTCGCCTCGTGGATGAGCCTCGAGAAGGCTCTGGAATCCGGCGAGTTCGTCACCGGCACCACCAGCGGCAAGGTCAAGGGCGGCCTCACCGTGCTGGTCAACGGCATCCGCGCCTTCCTGCCCGGCTCGCTGATCGACACGCGTCCCATCAAGGACCTGACCCCGTACGAGAACAAGACCCTCGAATTCAAGGTCATCAAGCTGGACCGCAAGCGCAACAACGTGGTGCTGAGCCGCCGCGCCGTGGTCGAAGCGTCGATGGGCGAAGAGCGCGCCAAGCTGATGGAAACCCTGAAAGAGGGTTCCGTGGTTCGCGGCGTCGTCAAGAACATCACCGAATACGGTGCGTTCGTCGACCTCGGCGGCATCGACGGCCTGCTGCACATCACCGACATGGCCTGGCGCCGTGTCCGCCACCCGAGCGAAGTCGTTCAGGCCGGCCAGGAAATCACCGCCAAGATCCTCAAGTTCGACACCGAAAAGAACCGCGTGTCGCTGGGCCTCAAGCAGATGGGCGATGACCCGTGGATGGGCGTGAACCGCCGCTACCCGCAAGGCACCCGCATGTTCGGCAAGATCACCAACATCGCCGACTACGGCGCGTTCGTGGAACTCGAGCCCGGCATCGAAGGCCTGGTGCACGTCTCCGAAATGGACTGGACCAACAAGAACGTCGCGCCTTCCAAGATCGTGTCCCTCGGCGATGAAGTCGAAGTCATGGTCCTGGAGATCGACGAAGACAAGCGCCGCATCAGCCTGGGCATGAAGCAGTGCAAGGCCAACCCGTGGCAGGAATTCGCGCAGAACACCAAGCGCGGCGACCGCGTCAAGGGCCCGATCAAGTCGATCACCGACTTCGGCGTGTTCGTCGGCCTGGCCGCCGGCATCGACGGCCTGGTGCACCTGTCCGACCTGTCCTGGAACGAAACCGGCGAAGCCGCCGTTCGCAACTACAAGAAGGGCCAGGAAGTCGA
>JAKFEZ010000046.1:0-7384 GCA_036675435.1 Ramlibacter sp.
TGGGTCGGCGCCTTGCCGGCCACGTCCACCATATGGGCTTGGCCCTGGGCGTCAAAATGGGTGAGTAGACTCATTGATTTCAATAAAATGCCGCTCGGCCTTACGGCTGAGGTGTGCAGCCGGACTTCAGCATGGAGCATCATACGGGCATGGTCAATTGGATGGTACGGGTCCGCGCGGCAGGCATTCACTTCGGCCTGAGCGTCCTCATCGCCGCGCTGGCGGCACTGCTGGTTTTTGGTTTGTGGTACCCCTACCCCTACCGCGAAATCTCCGGAGGCCGCGAGTTGTTCCTGATCGTGGTGGGGGTCGACGTGGTGCTCGGGCCGCTGATCACGCTTGCTATCTTCAACCCGCGCAAGTCGTGGCGCGAGCTGCGCCTGGACTTGGGCATGGTGGTGTTGATCCAGCTGGCGGCGCTGGGCTACGGCATGTGGACCGTATCGGTGGCGCGGCCCGTGCATCTGGTATTCGAGATCGACCGCTTCCGCGTCGTGCACGCGATCGACGTGCCCGCCGACATGCTGGACAAGAAGCCGGCCGGCATCGAGGCCATGCCGCTGTTGGGGCCAACGCTGCTGGCGGTGCGCCCCTTCAGGAACGCCGCTGAAAAGGCCGATGCCACCTTTGCCGCGCTGGGCGGCGCGGACCTGGGTGCGCGGCCTGATTTCTGGCAGCCCTATCCCGCCGCCAAGTCCGACGTGCTGAAGGCCGCGAAACCGGTGAGCCAGCTCAAGACGCGGTTTCCGGATCAAGCCGCGGAGATCGACGCGGTGCTGCACCAGGCCGGGCGCGACGCCGCCGGCGTGGCCTATGTGCCGATGACCGGGCGCAAGAGTTTCTGGACAGTGTTCGTCGACGCGGCCACGGCCGAAGTGGTCGCCTTCATGCCATTGGATTCGTTTTGACAGATCGAAGAATGATGGGCCGTGGGCTGGGCCAGGCGCCGCCTCCTCGCCGTGTGCGACGGGCTGCGGTCGCCCTGCTGTGCCTGGCGCTGGGCGTGGGCGCTGCACCCAGCCAGGCCCAGTTGCCCACGCTGGGCGACAGCAGCGAAATGACGTCGGGCGCCGAGCGCAAGCTGGGCGAGAAGATTGCGCGCGAGCTGTACCGCGATCCGGACTTCATCGACGAGCCGATTCTGGACGAATACGTCCAGGACATCTGGAAACGTTTGCTGGCCGCAGCCCGCGCGCGCGGCGAATTGACCGCCGAGCTCGACGAGCGCTTCGCCTGGCAGGTCCTGCTGGGCAAGGACCGCAGCATCAATGCCTTCGCCTTGCCGGGCGGCTGGCTCGGTCTGCACCTCGGCCTGGTCAGTGCCACGGCCAGCAGCGACGAGCTGGCGGCCGTGCTGGCCCACGAACTCAGCCACGTGACGCAGCGCCATATCTCGCGCCTGATGACCCAGGAAAACCGGCAGGCGCCGTGGCTCATCGGCGCGATGATCCTGGGCGCCCTGGCCGCGAGCAAGAGCCCGGACGCGGCCAACGCCATGGTCGCCGGCGGGCAGGCCCTGGCGATGCAGAACCAGCTGAATTTCTCGCGCGACATGGAGCGCGAAGCCGATCGCATCGGCTTGGGCGTCATGACGCAGGCCGGCTTCGAGCCGCAGGGCTTCGTGAGCATGTTCGACAAGCTGCAGCAGGCGGCGCGCCTGAACGACAACGGCAACTTCCCCTACCTGCGCACCCATCCCATGACCACCGAGCGGATCGCCGACATGCAGTCGCGCCAGCAACTCGGCACCCGCACGGCCGTGACACCCGACCTGCTGCACGCCATGATGGCGGGCCGGGCGCGGGTGCTGTCCAACCCAGGGGTGGATGCCCTGCGCGGCTACCTGACACAGGCCGACGCCCAGGGCGCGGGCGCCAGCCGCAGCGTGCAGGCCGGGGCACTGTACTCGGCCGCGCTGGCCAGCGCCCGGCTCCATGATTTGCCCACCGCATCGAAGCTGGCGGCCCGGCTGGCCGCCCTCACAGCCGGCAACGCCGTCGCCGCTCGGCAGAGCACGCTGCTGGCCGCCGAGGTGGCCCTGCTGGCGGGCGACGGCTCGCGCGCGGCCCGGTTGATGGAAGGCCGCGCCAGTGCCGCGCGGCCGGAGCTGCTGCTCTGGTCGCAGGCGCGCACCGCCAGCGGCGGCGCAGCGGAAGCCGCGCAGCGGCTGCAAACCTGGGTCGCGCTGCATCCGCGCGATGCCCAGGCCTGGCAGCTGCTCGCCACCGCCTACACGGCACAGGGTCAGACCTTGCGCGCTATCCGCGCACAGGCCGAAGCCCAGGTGGCGCAGCTCGATTACCAGGCTGCGCTGGACCGATTCAAGGCCGCCCAAGAGCTGGCGCGCAAGGGCAGCGCCGGCGGGGACTACATCGAAGCCTCGATCATCGACACCCGCGCGCGGCAGGTGGAGTCACTTCTTCGCGAACAGGCCCTCGAGCGCTGATGATCGCCCCCACGCTCACTGCGTTCGCTGCCCCCCGAGGGGGCTCAGCCCACCTTGGGAGCGGCCCGGCGGTGGGCTGAATCGATCACCACGCCCATCAGCGAATAGATCAGCGAGCCGATCAGCGCGGCCATGAAACCCTGCACGTGGAAGCCGTCCAGCATCCCGGCGGCGGCCCAGAACATCAGGGCATTGATCACGAACAGGAACAGCCCGAGCGTGACCACCGTGACGGGCAGGGTCAGCACCACCAGGATCGGCCGCACCACCGCGTTGAGCAGGCCGATGACCAGCGCCGCGATCAGGGCCGCGGTGAATGTGTTCACTTGCACGCCACTGTAGACGTAGTCGACGAACAGCAGCGACGCGGCGCTGAGCAGCCACTTGGCGAGAAGCATGAGCATGCCGCCAGCATATCATCGGCTCGGCAGTAGGGGCTGCCCGGCGGGGCCGCGCTATCATGCCCCTCCCTCGTATCCTTGTCCCATGGCCGGCATCCACATCACCGACATCGAAGCCGCGATCAACTTCTGGCGCGAAAGAAAGCCCTCGCCCGACGGCGTGACGCTGGCGCCGGAGCTGCGCGCGCTGGCCGAGGTGTACGCGCTGCTGATCTTCTACCATGAGGACGAAGCCGAGGAACGCGGCTTTCCGCCCGCGGCTTATGCCGCCTGGAAGGCCTGGTACGACGCCACGCCCGACACGCCCTGCATTGCCATCTGCTCGACCAGCCAGGGCGACGCGGTCTGCAAGGGCTGCGGGCGCAGCTTCGAGGAAGTGCAGCGCTGGCCCGAGATGACGCCGGCCGAGAAGCGCCAGACCTGGCGCCGCATCACCCTGCACGGCGACGCCTGGCGCTTCAACAAGTACGCCGAGCGGGCTGCCGAGGGGCCGGCGCCCGCGCCCGGCAGGCCGTGAGCCGCCAATGCTGCGACTGACCCAGGCGCCGAACATTGCGATCGCCGCCTTGTGGGTCGATGCCCTGCGCCACGCGGGCATCGAGGCCACCATGCAGCGCTACTACCTGGGCGCCGCCGCCGGACAGTTGCCGCCGGACCAGTGCCTGCCCGAAATCTGGCTGACCTACGACGAGCAGGAGGCCCAGGCCCGAACGCTCCTGCAGGACCTGCTGCACGTCAAGCAGCAGCACTGGCGGTGCCTGTGCGGCGAGACGGTGGAAGGCGGATTCGAGCAATGCTGGAGCTGCGGCCGGCTGATGCCGACCTGAGCGTCACCAGTCGCGCCGCCGGGCCGCCCCAAGGCGCGAAAGCCCCCTCGGGGGGCAGCGCCGCGGCGTCAGCCGCAAGCGTGGGGGCCACCTTCGCGCCGCCGGGCCGCTCCAAGGCGCGAAAGCCCCTCGGGGGCAGCGCCGCGGCGTCAGCCGCAAGCGTGGGGGCCACATTACTTCCAGCGGAGTGGTTCCACGTCTACCGTGCCCGAGCCATCGCTGAACATCAGGTTGCCTTCCTGCACGGTCGCCTGCAGCTGCATGCTGCGCTGCGCCAGCGCGGCCAGCGCCTGCGAGGCCAAGGTCGGCACCCGGCGGACGCTGAGGTTGTGCAGGCGCGTGAGCTTGTTTTCGATGCCACGCCACCAGACCTCGGCGGCGTGATGGAAGCAGTAGACGATCACCTGGTCAGCCTTGGCGCAGGCCTTGGCCAGCGGCTTGTCCTCCGGCTGGCCGACCTCGATCCACAGCCGGGTCTGGCCGGTGTAGTCGCGCAGCGAGACGTCCGGGTCATCCGGGTTGGACAGCCCGGCGCCGAAGGCCAGGGTCCCGTCGCCAGCGCATTCGGTCTGCAGCTTGTGCGCGTTGAGCGCCAGCGCCGCCAGCCGGATCATCATCCGCTCGTCGGTCTCGCTCGGATGGCGCGCGAGTGTCAGCGTGTGGTCGGCGTAATAGCCGTGGTCGATGTCGGCGATGGACAGGTTCGCCTTGAAGATGGTGGACTTCAGGGCCATAGCGCGATCCGCCGACAGGCCGCCCTTAGGCGGATCAGCCCCCTCGGGGGGCAGCGACGACACGAAGTGCGGAGCGTGGGGGTCAACACTAGACCCGCCGGGCCAACTCGGCCGCCTTGCCGATATAGGAGGCCGGTGTCATCGCCAGCAGGCGGTCCTTCTCGGCGGCTGGGATCTCCAGCGAGCGGATCAAGCCATGCAGGTCGGCGGCGGCCACCGACTTGCCGCGCGTCACTTCCTTGAGCCTCTCATAGGCGCCGGCCACGCCATAGCGCCGCATCACGGTCTGGATCGGCTCGGCCAGCACTTCCCAGGCGGCGTCCAGGTCGCGCGACAGCGCTTCCTCGTTGAGTTCGAGCTTGGCCAGGCCGATGCCCATCGAGTGATAGGCCAGCGCCGCATAGCCCAGCGCCACGCCCATGTTGCGCAGCACGGTGGAGTCGGTCAGATCGCGCTGCCAGCGCGAGATCGGCAGCTTTTCCGACAGGTGCCGCAGCAGCGCGTTGGCCAGGCCGAGATTGCCTTCGGCATTCTCAAAATCGATCGGGTTGACCTTGTGCGGCATGGTCGACGAGCCGATCTCGCCTTCGCGCAGGCGCTGCTTGAAGTAGCCCAGCCCGACGTAGCCCCACATATCCCGCGACCAGTCGATCAGGATGGTGTTGGCGCGGGCCACCGCGTCGAACAGCTCGGCCATGTAGTCGTGCGGCTCGATCTGGATGCTGTAGGGCTGGAAGGTGAGGCCCAGGCCCAGCGGCTCCGGCGTTTCCACCACCTTGCGGCTGAAGGCTTCCCAGTCGAACTCGGGCCAGGCCGCCAGGTGCGCGTTGTAGTTGCCCACCGCGCCATTCATCTTTCCCAGCAACTTGACCCCGGCGATCTTCTCGCGCGCGGCGGCCAGGCGCACCACCACGTTGGCGGCTTCCTTGCCGACCGTGGTGGGGCTCGCGGTCTGGCCGTGCGTGCGGCTGAGCATCGGCACGTCGGCATAGGCATGCGCCATCTCGCGCAGCTTCGCGATCACCGCATCGAGCGCGGGCAGGATCACTTGCGCGCGTGCGCCCTTCAGCTGCAGGGCGTGACTGGTGTTGTTGATGTCCTCGCTGGTGCAGCCGAAGTGCACGAACTCGCTGGCAGCCTGGAGTTCCGGGCGTGCTTCGAACTTGGACTTGATCCAGTACTCCACCGCCTTCACGTCATGATTGGTGGTCTTCTCGATTTCCTTGATGGCGATGGCATCGGCCTCGGAGAAGTTCTTCACGAGGCCCAGAAGGTACGTGCGCGCGCCGGGGCTGAGCGGCTTGAATTCCGAAAAACCGGCGTCCGACAGCGAGATGAACCAGGCAATCTCCACTTGGACGCGCTTGTGCATGTAGCCTTGTTCGCTCATGAGCGGCCGCAGCGGCGCGAGCCGGCCCGCGTAGCGGCCGTCCAGCGGTGACAACGCGGAAATGGTGGAAAGCGTCATGTCTTCCGGGCGTGTGGAATCGTCATTCGGGGCATTGTAGGCCGCCGCCCCCGGTGCTTTCTTGTCGTGCTGGTGCGACACAAGGTTGCCTCCGCACCATGATGGGGCAGCCGGTCACGCCGGTGGCGCGCGGCGAACGCAGGGCCGCCACATGCGCTGGCTAAAATGAACGAACGCGATAACTCGAACATCCCGAAAAGAGATTTCATGAAACTGATCGGATCCACCACCAGCCCTTACGTGCGCAAGGTGCGCATCGTCATGGCCGAAAAAAAGCTGGACTACGAATTCGTCAACGAAGACGTGTGGGGCGCGGACACCACCATCGGCCAGTCCAATCCGCTGGGCAAGGTGCCTTGCCTGGTGATGGAAGGCGGCGAGGCTTTGTTCGACTCGCGCGTGATCGTCGAATACCTGGACACCCTGTCGCCGGTGGGCAAGCTGATTCCGGTCGTGGGACGCGAGCGGGCCGAAGTCAAGACCTGGGAAGCGCTGGCCGACGGCGTGATGGATGCCGCCATCCTGGCGCGGATGGAGGCGCACTGGCCCGGCCGGGCGCAGGGTGAGCGCAGCAAGGCCTGGATCGACCGCCAGGTGGGCAAGGTCAACGCCAGCGTGAAGGCGATGAGCCAGGGGCTGGGCGACAAGCCGTATTGCGCCGGCATCTACCTGAGCCTGGCGGACATCGCCGTCGGTTGCGCGCTGGGCTATCTCGATTTCCGCTTCCCGGACATCGACTGGCGCGGCAGCTACCCCAACCTCGCGAAGCTGCAGGACAAGCTGATGCAGCGCCAGAGCTTCGTCGATTCAAAGCCGGCCTGAGCCGGCGCCTTGCCTTCCTTGCGGCCGGCGGGCGCAGGTCCGCCGCGACGCCGGAATAAAGATGCTGCGAAGCGCCCCGGAGCGAAGGAGGAGGGAGGGAGGAGGAGAAGTGTCGCTCCGGGATTGCATCCGGGGCGGTCCCGGAAGGCTTCGCAGCAAGAAACGGATTCGGTCCTGCCCGGCAGCCAGGTCAGGTCCGCAGTCAGAGTGGAACGCGCGCGCGTGGTTCCGGCAGCTTCGCCGGAGCGCCGGTAAATCTTTGTGAAGGCGCGGGGCGCCTGCCGCGGCGGGTCCGGACGCCTGGCGAGTCGGGAAACCCGCGGACAGCGGGAAGTGTTCACGCGGGCGCCGGCCGCCACCGCGGCACGGGACCGCCGGGCGGCGGGGTTATCACCCGCCGCATAGAATTGTCGGCCTTCAAGAAAGACGCCAATGCTGTACCCCGAACTGTTCAAGCAACTCGAGTCCGTCCGCTGGGACATGGACAAGGACATTCCCTGGGACTCATTCGACGCCGCGAAGCTCTCGGACGAGCAGGCCCAGACGATCAAGATGAACGCCATCACGGAGTGGGCCGCCCTGCCCGCGACCGAGATGTTCCTGCGCGACAATCGCGACGACAGCGATTTCTCCGCCTTCATGTCGATCTGGTTCTTCGAGGAGCAGAAGCACTCGCTGGTGCTCAT
>JAKFEZ010000119.1:0-7287 GCA_036675435.1 Ramlibacter sp.
CGAGGTGCCCTACGACCAGGTGTTCGAGATGGAGGACATCAACGGCGAGTTCGGCCAGTGCGACGTGGCCATCATCCTGGGCGCCAACGACGTGGTGAACCCGGCTGCGCTGCAAAAGGGCACCCCGATCTACGGCATGCCGATCCTGGAGGCCTACAAGGCCAAAACCGTGATCGTCAACAAGCGCTCGATGGCGGCGGGCTATGCCGGCCTGGACAACGAGCTGTTCTACATGGACAAGACCATGATGGTCTTCGGCGACGCCAAGAAGGTGGTCGAGGACATGGGCAAGGCAATCGAGTAGGTGGCCTGCGCCGCGTCCGGTCCCCGGAAAAAAAGCGCGGCCTTCGGGCCGCGTTTTCGTTGGCGCGAAGCGTTGTGTGCTTTTGGTCTAGAGGCACCACTCTCGAAAACCCTAGGGAAAACACAATGCCCACCCCTGTGGCCCGCACGACACAATCCCCAGGCTGAAGAGTAGCGTTTGTACTGGAGAAGACAATGAGCGACATGAGCGATCTGCTGGCCGACCGGCCCTGGCTGAGTTCCTATCCCCCCGGCGTCCCCGCCGATATCGACCCGTCGCAGTACGCGTCGCTGGTGCAGCTGTTGGAAGAGAGCTTCCAGAAGTACGCCAACCGCACGGCCTACAGCTTCATGGGCAAGGAAGTCAGCTACGCCCAGACCGATGCGGTCAGCCGGGCCATGGCCGCCTACCTGCAAGGCCTGGGCCTGGCCAAGGGAGACCGGGTCGCGATCATGATGCCCAACGTGCCGCAGTACCCGGCGACCGTCGCCGCCATCCTGCGGGCCGGGCTGGTGGTGGTCAACGTCAATCCGCTGTACACGGCGCGAGAGCTCGAGCACCAGCTGAAGGACTCGGGCGCCAAGGCGATCGTCATCATCGAAAACTTCGCCGGCGTGTTGGCGCAGTGCATCGCCAATACGCCGGTCAAGCACGTGGTGCTGGCGGCCATGGGCGACCGGCTGGGCCTGCTCAAGGGGGCGCTGGTGAACTACGTGGTGCGCAACGTCAAGAAGATGGTGCCGGCCTACAACCTGCCCGGCGCCGTTCGCTTCAACGACGCGATCGCCCGGGGCGCCAAGGGCACGCTGCGCAAGCCCGACCTCAAGGGCGAAGACGTGGCGGTGCTTCAGTACACCGGCGGCACCACCGGCGTGTCCAAGGGCGCGGTGCTCCTGCACCGCAACATCATCGCCAACGTGCTGCAGTCCGAGGCGTTCAACCAGCCGGTGATGGACAAGGTGCCCGCGGGCGAGCAGCCCACCAGCGTCTGCGCGCTGCCGCTCTATCACATCTTCGCGTTCACGGTCGGGATGATGCTGTCGATGCGCACGGGCGGCAAGCTGATCCTGATCCCGAATCCGCGCGACCTGCCGGCGGTGCTCAAGACGCTCGCCAAGGAAACCTTCCACAGCTTTCCGGCCGTCAACACCCTGTTCAACGGGCTGGCCAACCACCCCGACTTCAATACGGTGAACTGGAAGAACCTCAAGGTCTCGGTGGGCGGCGGCATGGCAGTGCAGGGCGCGGTGGCCAAGCTGTGGCTGGAAAAGACCGGCTGCCCGATCTGCGAGGGCTATGGCCTGTCCGAAACCTCGCCCTCGGCCAGCTGCAACCCGACCACCAGCACCGAGTACACCGGCACCATCGGGGTGCCGGTTCCGAGCACCTGGATGAAGCTGATCGACGACGAAGGCAACGACGTACCCCTCGGCCAGCCCGGCGAGATCGCCATCAAGGGCCCGCAGGTGATGGCGGGTTACTGGCAGCGTCCCGACGAGACCGCCAAGGTCATGACCGCCGATGGCTTCTTCAAGTCCGGCGACATCGGCACCATGGACGAGCGCGGCTACTTCAAGATCGTCGACCGCAAGAAGGACATGGTGCTGGTGAGCGGCTTCAACGTCTACCCCAATGAAGTCGAGGACGTGGTGGCCCGGCTCGACGGCGTGCTGGAATGTGCGGTGGTCGGGGTCCCCGACGCAAAAACGGGCGAGGCCGTCAAGCTGGTGATCGTCAAGAAGGATCCCGGCCTCACCGAGGAAAAAGTGCGCGAGTACTGCAAGGCCAACCTGACCGGCTACAAGCAGCCCAGGGTGGTCGAGTTCCGCACCGACCTGCCCAAGACGCCGGTGGGCAAGATCCTGCGGCGCGAGCTGCGCGACAAGAAGTGATCATAGGGACGGCCGGGATCAGGCGGCGCAGGCCGGCGGGTTGAGCTCCCGTGCGCATCGCCATCGTCTCCGCCATGCACGAGGAGCTTTCCGCCGTGCTGGCCTTGATGCCCGACGAGCAGAAGCAGGTCGTCGCCGGCCGTGAGTTCTGGCTCGGCCACTTGCATGGCCAGGAAGTCGTGGCGGTGCTTTCGCGCATCGGCAAGGTCGCGGCGGCCACCACCGCCAGCGTGCTCATCGAGCGCTACCAGGCGGCGAGCATCGTCTTCACCGGCGTGGCCGGCGGCCTCGGGCCGGGCGTCGGGGTCGGCGATGTCGTCGTGGCCGACAGCTTCATGCAGCACGACCTAGACGCCTCGCCGATCTTCCCGAAATACCAGGTGCCGCTCTATGGCCTGAGCCGATTCGCCACCGATGCGCCCCTGTCCGAGCGCCTGGCAGCCGCCGTGCGGGCCGCCTTGCCGCAGGTGACGGTGCACCGCGGCCTGGTGGCCAGCGGCGACCGCTTCGTCGCGACCACGGCCGAAAGCCGGGCGCTGCAGTCGGCGCTGCCGCAGGCGCTGGCGGTGGAAATGGAGGGCGCTGCGTTTGCGCAGGTCTGCCACGATTTCGGTGTTCCCTTCGCCGCCGTGCGCACCATCTCCGATCGCGCCGACGACGCGGCCCACGGCGATTTCTCGCGCTTCATCGAGGAAGTGGCCAGCCGCTATTCGGCGGCCATCGTGGCGGCGCTGCTCGGGGCTAGCGCAGCCAGCCGCGCTTCCTGAAGTACCACATCGGCACCAGCGCGCTGGCAACCATCAGCACCAGCGCATAGGGGTAGCCCCACTTCTGCGTCAGCTCGGGCATGTGCTGGAAGTTCATGCCGTACAGGCTGGCGATCAGCGTCGGCGGCAGCAGGGCCACGCTGGCCACCGAGAAGATCTTAATGATCTTGTTCTGGTTGATGTTGATGAAGCCGACGGTGGCGTCCATCAGGAAGTTGATCTTGTCGAACAGGAAGGCCGTGTGGTTGTCCAGCGACTCGATGTCGCGCAGGATCTGCCGCGCCTCCTCGAACTGGCCGGCGTTGAGCATGCGGCTGCGCATCATGAAGCTGACGGCCCGGCGGGTGTCCATCACGTTGCGGCGGATGCGCCCGTTCAGGTCCTCCTGACGGGCAATGGCGCCCAGCACCTCGCCGGCCAGGGTGTCCGTCACCTCGCCGGCCAGCACCTGCTTGCTCACGGTTTCCAGCTCGTCGTAGATGCCCTCCAGCGTGTCGGCCGAGTATTCGGCGTCGGCGTCGAACAGCTTCAGCAGCACTTCCTTGGCGTCCTCGATCAAGCCCGGCGCGCGGCGCGCGCGCAGCCGCAGCAGCCGGAACACCGGCACATCCTCGTCGTGGATCGAGAACAGCACGCCTTTGCTTTTCAGCGCGTCGTTCATCAGGTTCAGGATGAAGGCCACGCGCACCGTGCGCGGCTCCACGTCGTCGGCGATCAGGAAGTCGCTGCGGATGTGGAGTTCGCCGTTGTCCTCTTCATAGAAGCGAGCCGATTCCTCGATGTCCTCGTCCATCGCATCCTCGGGGATGGACAGGCCGAAGTACTGCTTGACCCAGCGCTTTTCCTCGACGGTGGGTGATTCGAGGTCGACCCAGATCGGCTGGAACTTGGACAGCTCCTCCAGCGACTCGATTTCTTCCTGGAAGAGCCGCCCGTTGACAAGCGTGAAGATGTTGAGCATGGCAAATCAAATTGGGGTCAGATTCCAATTATTCGAATCCTGGGTGCGGCGAGGCGAGGCGGCTTTCGACCAATCGGACCATCCCAATTCGATCGAAAGCTATCGAGGGGGGTAGCTTTCCAAGGCGCGTTTCTCCGTGCGTTGCGACCGCGAGATTATGCCGTGGCCCGGCAGCCCGGGGCCGCACCGCTAGGCGAAGAACGCCAGCAACTCCGCCTTTCGGGCATAGGCATCCTGCTCGCCCAGGGCGATCAGCGCGCGCACGAAGCCCGGCTCGAACAGCAGGTAGCTGGCCAGCGCGCCGCCGCCGCCCTTCAGCGCGACCAGCCCGCCGAGTGTGCCGCGCACCGAGGCGGGCAACTCGTGGGCATGCGCTTGCGCCAGCGCATCCAGCGACTGGGTCGGCTGGATGGCCAGCACATCGACGCTGCGATAGGGCAGGATGCCCGCCACCTCGGGCGGCAGTTGCCGCAGCGTCCGGGTGACCCGTTGGGCCTCCTCCACGTCGGCCTGCAAGGTGTCGTGAAAGACGCTGGCCATGGCGTGGCCGGCGATGCCGCCGAGCGACGGCTCGCGGTGCGGCCCGGCAAGATCGCCCACCAGGCCGGAGCGCTGGGGCTGGCCGACACCCACCACCAGGATCTTGTGGGCGCCCAGGTGCAAGGCAGGCGACAGCGGCGAGACCTGGCGCATCGAGCCGTCGCCGAAGTACTCGCGCCGGCCGTCCACCCACAGCGGCGTGGCCGGAAAGAGGAACGGAATGGCGCTGGAGGCCATCAGGTGCTCGATGGTCAGGGGCTGGAATTCCGAGCGCCGGCCGGGCCGGCTCCAGATCGAGGGGTGACGATCCGGCGCGGCGTGGCAGAACGTCCAGTGCACCCCGCTGCTGTAGCTCGAGGCGGTCACGCCGACGGCGTCGATCGCCCCGGCCTGCAACGCCTGCTCGATGCCGGCGAGCGATATCGCCTGGTGCAACGTGTCGACCAGCGGCATGTTGTCGAGGATGGCGCCGCGCCTGCGGCCGTTGCGCCACAGGCTGAAGGCCGTGGCCAGCCGGCTCGGGCGCACCCAGGCCGGCACATCCAGCTGGTAGACGCCGGTGGAGCGCAGCCGCCCCCAGAACTGGCCCAGCTGGCCGAAGGCCTGCAGGCCCAGCAGGGCGGTGCTGGCCAGGTAAGCCACGTTGAGGGCGCCGGCCGAGGTGCCGACCAGCACCTGGAACGGAAACGCCGACCGGGCCGGCGACTGCAGCTTGAGCATGGCGGCCGTCGCCTGCAGCACGCCGACCTGGTAAGCGGTCCGGGCGCCGCCTCCCATCAGTACCAACGCGTGAATCGGGTGGCTGGGCCGGGTCAGCCCGGCGTGGATGATCGTGTTCAGGCTCATGGCCACTCGCGCCCTGCGGGCGCGCTCTCCTCTGCGGCCATGGTAGAGGCAGGATGGCGTGCTGGCAAACCGGACGCCCAGCGGCGATCGGTCCCGGGGCGCAACAAGGTCAGTCGTGCGTCTTCTTGCCGCTCCGGCCCCGCGGGGCCGCCGACACCGACGGCTGCGTGTCGCACTTCAACACGTCGGCCATGTAAGCCAGGCTCGCCGCCTTGGCAGCGGCGGATTCGGCGGCGGTGCAGTCGGCCGGGACCCAGGTGCCGTACTCGCGCAGAAAGGCGTCGCCTGCCGTCAGCTGAACGCACATGTCCGTCGCCAGTCCGCAGATCACCAGTTCCTTCGCCTCCATCTGGATCAGCAGCAGTTCCAGCGGCGAGGCATAGAAGGCTGAATGCCTGGGCTTGAGGATGGTGAGGTCGCCGGCCTGCGGATAAAGCAGCCGGGCTATTTCGCCGGGCGCGCCCGGCATGCCGAGGCAGGTGGTGACCAGGCTGTGAAAGTCGGACTGCCAGACGCCGTAGTTGTCGTTGGCATAGATCGTCGCCAGCCCGCTGCCGGCGAGCCGCTTTTTCAGGGCCGCCGTCGCGCGCGCCGCCTCGAGCGCCGCCGGCGCCAACTCGGCTGCGCCCGGGAAATCCAGTGGGTTGATGAAATCGATCAGCAACAGCACGCGCGGACTGCGCGGCAGGCGCGGCGTGGCCATGCCGTTGGCAGGCGCAGGGGGCGGGGAGGGCATTCCACGGATTCTGCAAGACCCGGCCCCGCCACGGCCGCCCGAGTGCGGACAGATGAGGCAGGACGCGTCCTACAGATCTGGGCCGACCTGTCCGACATACCGGTTGAGGCTGCCGCCCTAAATTCGACTCATCCCCCGGTGCCGCCCGCCCGGGACCCCAAGGAGCGAACGAATGATCCAGCTGGCGAACGACCCCAACGCAAGCCGAGCGACTTTTCGCCCGGCGCCGGCCGAAGGCAAAGGCTCGGACCTGGCTTCCCAGCGCGGCCGCAGCGGCCACGCCTGGCCCTTCCTGAGCCGCCAGGCGATTCGTCCTGCCCAGCAAGACGCCCCCAAACCCGCCGCAAGCGACAGCGGCAGCTGATCGATCGAGCAAACCCCGGAGTGAACGTCATGTCCACCAAAGCCAAGACCCCCAACCGTTTCGCGGATACCCCGCGCGACAAGCCCGTCAGCGAACGCACCGAACACGCCAATCACGAGCGCCCGGGGGCCAAGGCCCATCCGGTGGCGCGTGGCTGGAGCCATCTGTGCGACCCGGTCATGGCTTGGCGCACGCGCTGAGCCCTGAGGCCACCGAAGGTGGTGAAAAGCGGCCCCGAAGGGCCGCTTTTTTTTGGCCGCGAAAAACACTGCGATTTCAAGCACTTGCACTGATGTGGACAAAGGGTTTCACATTGGCCGGCAGCCCGGCCTGAATCCGTTTGCTTTTCATGAGCATCGGGGGCATAGTGATTCGACCAACAAGGAATCCAAGTTCGCCGGCTGCCGGCACCTGAGGCGGCCATTTCAACCCGAGTGTGAAACAGGAGGCTATACATGAACTTGACGATCAGCGGTCACCACCTCGAAGTCACCCCAGCGCTTCGCAATTACGTGACCACCAAGCTTGATCGGATCACCCGGCACTTTGACCAGGTCGTCGACATCAGGGTGCTGCTCACTGTGGAAAAGCAAAAGGAAAAAGAACGACGACAGCGCGCCGAGTGCAAGATTCACGTCAAGGGCAACGACATGTTCGCGGAAAGTTCCCATGAAGACCTTTACGCCGCCCTGGACGAGCTGGTCGACAAGCTCGACCGGCAGGTCGGCAGGCACAAGACCCGCCTGCAAGACCACCATCACGACGCACCGAAGCGGGTGATGTAAGCCAACGACTCAGCCAAGGCGCCCCAGGGGCGCTTTTTTCATGGGGCCGGCCGGGCTTTGCTGCGGCTTTACCCGGGCGGGTCGGCTGCCGG
>JAKFEZ010000136.1:0-7197 GCA_036675435.1 Ramlibacter sp.
TTCTCGCTGACGATGTCTGCCGTGGCAATCAGGCGCAGCGCGGCCTCCACGCCTTCGGGCGTCTTCAGGTCGAGCGCAATGCTTTTTTTGTTGCTGTTGAAGGTCGGAAAAAATCCGGCGCCCGAGCCCAGCAGGCGGCGCGTGTTGTCGCCCTCGACCGGTTCCACCTTGATGACTTCGGCGCCCAGGTCGCCCAGCAGCATGCCGCAGGTCGGGCCCATCACCATGTGGGTGAATTCGACGACACGTATGCCGGCGTAGGGCAGCGGCGTGTCACTGATCTCGCTATTGTTGTTGCTGCTGCTGTGGCTTTCCTCAGAGGCTGGGATGGCAGTTGCCGTCATGCGGGCACCCTGGACAAAACCCCGGGGCAGGCCGGCTTCGGGCGTCATGCCATAGACCGGCTCACCCGGCAGCCCGGCCATCAGCGGCGCGCGCGCGGCCATGAGTTTTTCGAGATCAACCCCGGTCGGCACGCCCATGGCCTCGAACATGAAGACCAGGTCTTCGGTGACGACGTTGCCCGACGCGCCCGGCGCATAGGGGCAGCCGCCCAGGCCGCCGAGCGACGCATCGAAGGTGCGAACGCCTTCCTCGTACGCCGCCAGGCAGTTGGCCAGGCCCAGGCCGCGGGTATTGTGCATGTGGGCCGCGCCGGCGTGGCGGCCGATTTCCGCGCGCAGGCGCCGGAACAGGCGGCGCACCTGCGCCGGATTGGCATAACCGACGGTGTCGGACAGGCCCGACTCGTCGGCACCGGCCGCAATGCATTGCGCGGCCAGCCGGATCACGTCGTCCTCGGGCACCTCGCCCTGCAGCGTGCAGCCGAAGGCGGTGGAAATGCCGGCTTCGAGCCCGACGTGGGGCGCGAGATCGCGGCGCAGGTCAGAGATGGCGCGCACTTCCTCGACCATTTCTTCGCGCGTCTTGCGCACATTGGCCAGCGAATGCACGGCACTGGCCGACACCGGCATCGTCAGCTTGTGCACGCCGGCCTTCAGCGCCGCTTCAGCGCCACGGCGGTTGGGCACCAGGGCCATCACCGTGAGGCCGGGCAGCGTGATCGCATGACGCACCACCTCGGCGGCATCGGCCATCTGCGGCAGCAGCCGGGCCGGCACGAAGGAAGCGACTTCAATTTCGCGCACGCCGGCGGCATAGAGCGCGTCGATCCAGCGCAGCTTGTCGGCCGTCGGCATGGTGGCCTTGACCGATTGCAGGCCGTCGCGCGGGCCGACTTCGCTGATCAATACGTGAGAATTTGACATGGCTGCATTCATAAAATAATTCTGTAAGATAGAACATAGTTCTTTCTATTGAAATGATCACGGATACCCCGCCGCCTGTCAAGCGCCAGGCGGAATGGTCCGTTTCATGACCAGGCCTTACTGACAGGAGTGACTGATGCCCCGCAAAGCCCAGACTGAATCCCTGGCCGACAGCCATGCCGCGCCCGGTGGCGCTGCGGCGGTAGACCGCGCCCTGACCCTGCTGTGCGCTTTTCAGCAGGGCGATACCGCCTTGAGCCTGGCCGAACTGGCCAGCCGCACCCAGCTCTACAAAAGCACGGTGCTGCGTTTGCTGGCCTCGCTGGAGCATGCGCGGCTGATTCAAAAACTGGAGGACGGCCGCTACGGACTGGGCAGCGAAGTGGCGCGGCTCAATGCGGTTTACGCCGCCTCGTTTTCACTGGACCGCGTGGTGCTGCCCGTGCTGCGGTCGCTGGTGGCGGCCACCCGTGAGAGCGCCGCCTACCATGTGGCGCAGGGCGATGCGCGGCTGTGCCTGTACCGGGTGGATTCACCCCATCCAATCCGCGACCACATCAAGGCTGGCGACGTGCTGCCACTGAACCGGGGCACCGGCGGCCGCGTGCTGATGGCCTTTGGCCCCCGGCGCGCCACCGGCCTCAGCGCCAAAGACAAAAACCTCTACGCCCGCATCCGGGAGCAGGGTTACTTCTCGGCGATGGGCGACCGCCTGGCCGGCGTGGCCGGCATTTCGGCGCCGGTGTTCAAGGCCGATGGCAGCCTGGCGGCCGCTTTGACGCTGACCATGCCGGCGGAGCGCTATGACGAACGGCACATTCAGAAGGTGCTGGAGGCCGCCCGCAAGCTGAGCGGGCAGGTTTGAGCCGCACAAGCAAAAAGCAAAACCACCGGATGCTGCTGCTTCCCAATAGCTTTCAATAGCAATTGCGGCACGCCCCCGTCCTGCAGCGGATTGGCAGCAATTGTTTCTTCAGCGGGGTGTTGACGACCCGGCCTGGCGCGCCAGGTGCATCTGGTGCAGCGTGATCTTGCGCACCTCGGCCTGGCTGGTTTCGATGTGCGCGCGCAGCAGCAGCGTGGCCTGATCGCCGCGCTTCTGGCTCACTGCCTTGAGAATCTTGGCGTGCTCGTCGTAGGTGGCATCAATGCGCGGCTGTTTGATGAAATCGAGCCGGCGGATGATGCGGATGCGGTCGGTCACGTCGCGGTGCACGCGGGCCATTTCGGCATTGCCGGCCGCAGCCACCAGCGCGCAGTGAAAGGCTTCATCCCACTCGGCCACCTGCACCCTGTCGGTGCTGCGCTCGGACGGCGGCACCAGCCAGATCGCGGCCAGTGCATCGAGCAAAGCGAGGTCCACCTGCTGGCTGCCGGTACACAGGCGTTGGACCGCCGTGGTTTCCAGCACCATGCGCAGGTCGTAGAGCTGTTCGAACTGATCAAAATCAAACGGCAGCACGCGCCAGCCGCTGCGAAACAGCACTTCGACAAAGCCTTCCTGCTGCAACCGGAACAGCGCCTGGCGCACCGGCGTGCGCGACACGCCCAGGCGCTCGCTCACATCGCTTTCGGTGAAGCGGTCGCCCGGGACCAGCCTGAATTCGGCAATGTCGCTTTTCAGTTGCGCATAGGCCTCGTCGGCGCGCGAGCGATGGACGACAACGGCGGGCAAAATCCTGGAAGGGTGGGCTACGGTCTGCACAAGAGAACTCTATCAGTGTTGCCGTGCAGCCAGGGCTGCCAGCAACTGGCCGCTGGTGGCGGTCCAGCCGACGATGGCGTCCTGGGCCCGCATCATGTCCAGCGCTGCCGCCTTGAACTGCGCAAAGTAGCTCTCGGTGCAGTCTTCCAGCAGCAGGCAGTCATAGCCGCGGTCGTTGGCTTCGCGCATGGAGGTCTGCACGCAAACCTCGGTGGTCACGCCCATGAACACCAGGTGCGTGACATGCGACTCCTGCAGCATGTCGTGCAGCGGCGTTGCATAAAACGCGCCCTTGCCGGGCTTGTCCAGCACGATCTCGTCAGCCCACGGCGCGAGTTCGGCAACGATCTGGTTGCCTGGCTCGCCGGCCACCAGGATGCGGCCCATCGGGCCGTGGTCACCGATGCGCATCCGGGGGTTGCCGCGACTGCGCTTGGCGGGCGGGCAGTCCGACAGATCTGTGCGATGGGCTTCGCGCGTGTGGACCACCAGCCCCCCGACATCGCGCCAGGCCTTGAGCACGGCCTGGCAGGCCGGCACGATGGCGGCCAGCAGCGCCACGTCATTGCCCAGACTTTCGCCGAAGCCGCCGGGCTCGATGAAGTCGCGCTGCATGTCGATGATCACCAGGGCCGTGTGGGCAGGATCGAAGGCGTAGGGAAATGGATTGGCGTTGATTTCGATCATGCGATTGCCCTCAAATTCACATTCACACTCACGCTCGCCCTCTCCCAACGGAAGAGGGGATAAAACCGGGAGCATGCGGTCATGCGCCAGCCTCCTCCCTCTCCCTGTGGGAGAGGGTTGGGGTGAGGGCTTCGGCCTCTGGAGCATGGTGGCCACCCCCCATGTGCGCCCCCAGCACATGACGCTCTGCGCTGGCGGCCGGCGTTTCGAAAACGATGCGCCCTTCGCTCATGACGACGATGCGGTCGGCCAGCTCCAGCAGCTCGTCAAGGTCCTCGCTGATCAGCAGCACGGCGCCGCCCTGCTCGCGCACACCCAGGATACGGCCGTGGATCTCCTTCACCGCGGCGAAGTCCAGGCCGAACACCGGGTTGGCCGCGATCAGCACATTGATCTCGCCGTTCAATTCGCGCGCCAGCACCGCGCGCTGCACATTGCCGCCCGAGAGGCTGCGAATCGGCGCATTCTCGCCCTGGGTCTTGATGCCGTAGCCGGTGATCCAGTCGCGCGCACGGCTGCGCCATTGGCCAAAGCGCAGGCGACCGCCCTGGCACAACGGCGCGCGGTCGAAGTCGCGCAGCGCCATGTTTTCTGCCACGCTGAGATCGCCGACGCAGGCATTGCGCAGCGGCTCCTCCGGCAGGCTGCGCACCTTGAGCTGGTGGTTCTCGTCACGCGTCGCCGCATACGGTTGCCCCATGACCCGCACCTGGCCGCCGGCGCGCTCGCGCTGGCCGACCAGCGCCTCGACCAGCTCGCGCTGGCCGTTGCCTGACACGCCGGCGATGCCGAGTATTTCGCCGGGGTTGACGGACAGGCTGAGGTCCCGCACGGCCAAGGTGCCGCGGTCGCCCATCACCTGCAGTTGCTCGACCTGCAGGGACAGTGGCGCGCCGTCGCCACCACCGGCAAGCGGCGCCTGCCCAGTGGGGCGCGCGGTCACCGTACCAGCCAGCGCCTCGTCCAGGTGCTCGGGTTGCGCGGCGCTGGCGTCGCCCACCATGGCCTGCGCGAGCGAGGCCGGGTCGGTCGACGAGACCGCGCAATGGTGGACGGCCCTGCCGCGGCGCAAGACCGTGACGTCGTCGGCATAGGCCATCACTTCGCGGAACTTGTGCGTGATGATGAGCACGGTGCACAACCCGCTGCGCGCAAACGCCCGCACATGGCCCAGCACTTCATCGGCCTCCTGCGGTGTGAGGACGGACGTGGGCTCGTCCAGGATCAGCAGGCGCGGTTTCAGGTAGAGCTGCTTGAGCAGTTCCAGTTTCTGCTTTTCGCCAGCCGCCAGCTCCATGGGCCGCGCGTCCAGGTCCAGGCTGAAAGGCGTCGAGGCGAGAAACTCCCGGAGTTCGGCGCGCCGGGCTTTCCAGTCAATCAGCGCCGGCGTCTGGCCACCCGCCAGCAACAGGTTCTCGGCCACGGTCATGCCGGGCGCCAGCGTGAAGTGCTGGTACACCATGCCGATGCCCAGCGCCCGCGCAACCACCGGGCTGGCGATGTCGTGCTCGCGGCCATCGCTGACGACGCTGCCTTCTTCCGGCCGGTGAAAGCCGGCAATGCACTTGACCAGCGTGCTCTTGCCGGCGCCGTTCTCGCCCAGCAGGGCGTGCACGCTGCCGGGCGCAACCTTCATCGTCACGCGGTCCAGCGCGGTGAAGTCGCCGAAGCGCTTGGTCAGCTCGTAGGTCTCCAGCGCCATGGCGCCGGTGGATGCGTGCATCGGGTCGATATGCAGGGTCATCAGGCCACCTTCATCGTCATGCCAGGGCTTGCAGCACAGCCTGTGAAGGCGCGTGCGCACCAAACACGCCGCCCTGCATGGTGATCATCTTCAGCGCCGCCGCGTGGTTGCCGGGGTCGGTGGCGGCGGTGCAGTCCGACAGCACCAGGCATTCGAAGCCGCGGTCATTGGCCTCGCGCATCGTGGTTTGCACGCACACGTCGGTGGTGATGCCGGCAAGGATCAGATTCTCGATGCCGCGGGTACGCAGGATCAGCTCCAGATCGGTGGCGCAGAACGAGCCCTTGCCGGGTTTGTCGATCACCACTTCACCAGGCAGCGGCGCCAGTTCGGGAATGATCTCCCAGCCCGCCTCGCCGCGCACAAGAATGCGCCCGCAGGGCCCGTCGTCGCCGATGCCCACGCCGCCGCTGCCGATCTGCCGGGAGCGCCAGCGCTTGTTGGCCGGCAGGTCCGACAGGTCGGGCCGGTGGCCCTCGCGCGTGTGGATGATGTGCCAGCCGCCCTGACGCATCGCGGCCATGAGCTTTTGCAGCGGCGCGATGGGCGCGCGGGTCAGCGAGATGTCGTAGCCCATCTTGTCCACATAGCCGCCGATGCCGCAGAAATCGGTCTGCATGTCGATCACCACCAGCGCGGTGTTGGCCGGCCGCAGGTCGCCGTTCCAGGGCCAGGCGTAGGGGTTGGCTTGAATGAAGCGTTCCATGGTCATTCCCTGGCGAATGCGAACGTGGGGCACATGGTTAGCGAGATGAAAGCTCGCCCGGGCTGCCGGCCACCACGCTGCCGGGGCGGCAGGTGATCACGAGAATCAGCAAGGTGAGCACATAGGGGACGATGTTGAAGAGGTGGTAACCCCAGCCGATGCCGATCGATTGCAGGGCCGGGCCGATGGCGCCGGCGCCGCCAAACAGCAGGGCCGCGCCGACGCAGCGCAGCGGGCTCCAGCGCGCGAAGATCACCAGCGCCACGGCGATCAGGCCCTGGCCGCTGGAGATGCCTTCGTTCCAGCTGCCGGGATAAAACAGCGTGAGCGATGCACCGCCCAGGCCGGCGATCATGCCGCCCGCCGCGGTGGCCGCAATGCGGATGCCCGCCACCGAGTAGCCCAGTGCCCGCGCCGCGCTGGCCGAATCGCCGGCCAGGCGCACCAGCAGGCCGGTACGGGTGTTGGCAAAGGCCCACCGCAGCGCGACGGCAATCGCGAGGCCGATGGGCACCAGGGCATTGACCTGCAGCGCCGAGCGCACCGCGGCCGAGCTGCTCCACTCGCCCAGTGCGATGGCCGGCAATTGCGGCGCCTGCGGCTGGATCAGGGGCTTGCCGAGATAAAAAGCCAGGCCCGTGCCCAGCAGCATGAGCGCGATGCCGGTGGCAATATCGTTGACGCGGGGCAAGGAACACAGCACGCCGTGCAGGGTGGCCAGCAGCGCGCCGGTGAGCGCGGCGGCCAGCACGCCGACCCAGGGCGAGCCACTGAGGTAGGAGGCGCCGAAGGCCGACATGGCCGACAGCACCAGCACGCCTTCCAGGCCCAGGTTGATGCGGCCGGATTTCTCGGTGAGGCATTCACCCAGGCTGACGAACAGGAAAGGCGCGCCGACGCGCAAGGCGCCGCCGACGATGCCAGCCAGAAAGATGAGCACCTGGTCGCCGGTCATGCGATCTTGTCTCCCATGCCTGACTGCGCCGCGCCGGGCCCGGCAGGACCGAAGCGCCCGATGCGCGCCCACAGCGCCTTCCAGTCCGTGTCGCGCAGGGCCTCGCTGGCCAGAATCAGCACGAAGGCGATG
>JAKFEZ010000005.1:0-32932 GCA_036675435.1 Ramlibacter sp.
CGTTGCGGATCAAAAAGGTCATGCGCAAGGCGCGAAACGCAGCCGGACAAGGCGTCCGGCAAGGCTTCGCAACGCGGCGCATGGCCTTTTTGGCCGCAACCCGAAGGGAACGTGGTTAAAACAGCGCCACTCGTCGTTGCACTCCTAGCCCAGGCGGCCAGCCTGGGCGTCGTCGCGCGCCTCGATTGGCGCTGTTTTAACCACGTTCGCACTTGCAACAATAGTGTGAACAGGCCCTAGCGCAATGAACGCCTCCTACACACTGACCCTGGCGTTTGCCGCCTTCCTGCTTGCCAGCGTGGGGGTCAAGTTCTGGCTGGCTTCCCGCCAGATTCGCCATGTCGCCCGCCATCGCGAACAGGTTCCGGCGGCCTTCACCGGCTTCGTATCGTTGCAGGCCCATCAGAAGGCGGCGGACTACACCGTCGCCAAGACGCGCTTCGGCCTGCTGGAACTTGCCTTCGGCGCGGCCGTGCTGCTGGCCTGGACGCTGCTGGGCGGGCTGCATGCTCTCAATCAGGCCTTGCTGGCATGGCTGGGGCCGGGAATGGTCCAGCAAGTGGCCTTGCTGGCTGGCTTCGCGCTGATCGGCGGCGCGGCCGAGCTCCCGCTGACGCTGTACCAGACTTTCGTCATCGAAGAGCGCTTCGGTTTCAACAAGATGAGCATCAAGTTGTGGCTGGCCGACCTGGCCAAATCGGTTCTGCTGGGTGCGGCGATCGGGCTGCCCATCGCTGCACTGATCCTCTGGCTGATGGGTGCCGCGGGCAGCCTGTGGTGGCTGTGGGCCTGGGCGGTCTGGATGGGCTTTAATCTCCTGGCGATGGTGATCTACCCCACGTTCATTGCGCCGCTCTTCAACAAGTTCAAGCCTTTGGAGGATGAAACCCTGAAGGCGCGCGTGACCGAGCTCATGCGCCGCTGCGGCTTTGCCGCCAAAGGCCTGTTCGTGATGGACGGCAGCAAGCGCAGCGCCCATGCCAACGCCTACTTCACCGGCTTCGGCGCAGCCAAGCGCGTGGTGTTCTACGACACCCTGCTGTCCAAGCTGTCACCTGGTGAGGTGGATGCCGTGCTGGCGCACGAGCTGGGCCACTTCAAGCACCGGCACATCATCAAACGCATCGTCGTCCTGTTCGCGCTGAGCCTTGCGGGTTTCGCGCTGCTGGGGTGGCTATCGACCCAGGTCTGGTTCTATACCGCGCTCGGGGTCCGACCCAACCTCAGCGGTCCCAACGACGCGCTGGCCTTGCTGCTGTTCATGCTGGCGGTGCCGGTGTTCACGTTCCCGCTGTCGCCGCTGTTCGCCCGCCTCTCGCGCAAGCACGAGTTCGAGGCCGACGCCTACGCGGTGCAGCAGACCAGCGGGAAGGACCTGTCCACGGCCTTGCTCAAGCTGTACGAGGACAACGCCTCCACCCTCACGCCCGACCCTGTCTTCGTGAAGTTCTATTATTCGCATCCGCCGGCCTCGGAGCGCCTCGCGCGCATGACGGCCAGCCCCGCTTGAGGAGCCACCCATGGATTCGATGCTGAAGAAGAAAGACTGGTCGCTGCTGCCGCGCCGCGCCCTCAATGCCGCCGAAATCGTCAGCCGCCTGGCCGAGGCGCCGGGCTGGAAGCTCACCGGCGACGGCGCCGATGTGGCGATCGAGAAGACCTACACTTTCGCCAACTACTACGAGACCATTTCGTTCGTGAATGCACTGGCATTCATCGCGAACGCACAGGACCACCACCCCGACCTGTCGGTTCACTACAACCGCTGCGTCGTGCGCTTCAATACCCACGACGTCAAGGGCCTGTCCGAAACCGACTTCGAATGCGCGACGCTGGCCGACGCACTCACGGCATGAGGAGCGCGGCGGCTCCGGCTCCAAGCGCGGAGGCCTGTTGAACGAGCGCATCGCGCTCGACCCCGGGCTGGTAGTGGCCAACCACGGCCGCCACTTCCTGGTGGAAACGCCCGAAGGCAAGCGGCTCATCTGCCACCCGCGCGGCAAGAAAAGCCAGGCCGTGGTGGGAGACCGCGTGCTCTGGCAGGGCACGCATGACGAGGGCACGATCGAGAAGATCGAAGAGCGCCGCAACCTGTTCTATCGGCAGGACGAAATCCGAACCAAGTCGTTTGCGGCCAACCTGGATCAGGTGCTGATATTGATCGCCGCCACGCCAGAGTTTTCGGAAAGCCAGCTGGCACGCGCGCTGATCGCCGCGGAAGCCGAGCGCATCACGCCGATCATCGCCCTCAACAAGAGCGACCTGGTCGAGCCTTTCGAGCGGGCCTGGGCGCGGCTGCTGCCTTACCAGCGCATGCACTACGGCGTGCTGCCGCTATCGCTCAAGCACTCCAGCCAGGTCGACCGCGACCAACTGCTCAAGCACATGGAGGGCAAGACGACCCTGGTGCTGGGCCCCTCGGGCGCCGGCAAGAGCACGCTGATCAACCTGCTGGCACCCGGGGCACTGGCGCAGACCGGGGAGATTTCGCAGGCGCTGAACTCCGGCAAGCACACCACGACCAGCACCACCTGGTACTGGGTGGACCCGGAACGCAGCACGGCCCTGATCGACTCGCCCGGCTTCCAGGAGTTCGGGTTGAACCACATCGAGCCCACCCAGCTGGCGGGCTGCATGCCGGACCTCAAGTCGCACATGGGCAACTGCAAGTTCTACAACTGCACCCACCTCCATGAACCGGGCTGCGGCGTGATTGCGGCAGTCGGCGCGGACGCCGGCACCGAAGGCATCACACCGACGCGCTACAGGATCTACAAGGAACTGTTCGCCGAGCTGTCGCAACCACCGCGGTTCTGAATTCTTCCCTCCCCTTCTGGGGGAGGGTCAGGCGGAGGTAAGGCGCTCAGCCCAGCAGCCGCGCCAGCGTCAGCAACGCCAGCAGCAGCATCCACAGCACCACCGATCGCCACACCAGGCCGACGATGCTGCGCAGGTGGCCCGGTTCCGCTTCGCGGCCCGGCGTGCTTTCGGTGTCGTCCATGGGTTCGCCGCCGTCGACCCGCAAGCCCTGCGAACCGAGAGGCGAAAACGCCGACTTCAGCGCCTCGCCGCCCAACCGCACGTTGACGGCGCCCGATGTCGCGGCCAGGATCACGCCGTCGTTGTCGTCGGGGAAGCGCTGGGCGTAGTGGCGCCAGGAGTCGATGGCCTCCTCGAAGCTGCCGACCACCGCGAAAGCCACCGCCGTGAAGCGGGCGGGCAGCCAGTCGATCGCGGCCCAGGACCTTGCGGCCGCCGACTGCAGCGCCGAACTGGCGGGCTGCGACTGGGTATTGTTGCGGTGCTTCCAGTAGCGCGAAACGAACTCGCTCATGCGATAGAGGATGGCGCCCGCCGGCCCCAGGCCGAATGCGGCGAGCACCGAGAACCAGGCCAGCACGCCGAAGACGTGGCGATGGGCGGCGAGCACCGAATACTCGATGACGTGGCGCACGATCTCGCTGCGCGGGATTTCACCGGCATCGACCTGCTGCCATTGCGCCAGCAGCTCGCGCGCACGGGCTTCATCGCCGGCGTCGAGGGCGTCGCGAATGTTGGTGAAGTGATGGCTGAACTGGCGAAACCCGAGGGTCACATACAAGACCGCGACGCTCCACAACACCGCGAACGGCCAGCCCAGCAGCAATCCGAGCCCCCAATGCACCGCCACGGCACCGGCCGAGGGGACGACCACCGCCAGCGTCCAGGCAACCCAGCCGTGGTGCGGCTTGCCGGCGTCGAAGTTGCGGCTGACCCAGCGCGCCCAGGCACGCAGCCCGGCGTGAATGGCATTGTGGCGCGCCAGTGGCCGCACCTGTTCGATCAGCAACGCGAACAGGATGGCGAAAAAACTCATCCGGCAATCATAAGTCCAGGGGCTACGGACCAGGGATCAAGGGGCCAAGGACTGGCCGGTCGAGGAGTCACGCCACCAGGAAACGGTAGAAGTTGCGCAGCATGGCCGCGGTCGCGCCCCAGACGAAGCGCTCGGTGGTGCCGTCCATGTAGGGCATCGAGAACCATTCGCGCCGCGCCCCTTCCCACTCGATGGCGTGGCGGTGGTGGTGAGCCGGGTTCATCAGAAAATCCAGCGGCACCTCGAAGGCGTCGGCCACCTCGTAGTCGTTGAGCACCAGGCGGTGGTCGGGGCTGACCAGCGCCACCACGGGCGTGATGATGAACTGCGTGCCGGTGGTGTAGGTGGGCAGTTGCCCGATCACCTCGATCATGCCCGCTTCCAGGCCAATTTCCTCGTGGGCCTCGCGCAGCGCAGTGTGCGCCTCGTCGGTGTCGGTGTCGTCGCGCCGCCCGCCCGGAAAAGCCACCTGGCCCGAGTGCGTGGACAAATGCGTGGTTCGCTCGGTCAGCAGCACGGTGGGCCGGGGACGCATCACCAGTGGCACCAGCACCGAGGCCCGCGCCGGCGTGCGTTCCAGCATCTTTCGCTCGGCCCAGACTTCCGGCTCCCACGCAGGAGGCTCCAGGAAGCGCTGACGCAGCGCATGCGCCGCCAGCGCCTCTCCGCGGACCGCAGGCAGGTGCGAGTCGATTCCGAGCACCGGAACGGCGCGCGGATCGAAGTTGGGCAGTTTGGACAGGGGAATGTCGGCGGGACTGGGGTTGATGGGCATGAGGTGGAGCAAACAGCAAATGCCGTGCCGAAAACCAAAAAGCCGCCGCCAGCACAGGGGCTGGCGGCGGCTCCTTGCAGAGGCAGGCTTACTTGGGGGTAGCCAGCTTGCTGGGGAGCTTTTCCTTGATGCGAGCCGACTTGCCGCTGCGCTCGCGCAGGTAGTACAGCTTGGCGCGGCGCACGTCGCCACGGCGCTTGACTTCGATGCCGGCGATCAGCGGACTGTAGGTCTGGAAAGTGCGCTCCACGCCTTCACCGCTGGAAATCTTGCGGACGGTGAAGCCACTGTTGAGGCCGCGGTTGCGCTTCGCGATCACGACACCTTCGTAGGCCTGCACGCGCTTGCGGGTGCCTTCGACCACGTTGACGCTGACGATGACGGTGTCGCCGGGTGCGAAGACGGGAATTTTCTTGCCCAGGCGGGCAATTTCTTCCTGCTCCAGGGTTTCGATCAGATTCATGTTTACCTCTGTGATCATGCCCGCGCTACGCTAGGGGCGGCGCGCCGGGCGCAAAGCTTGCGCCCGAGATTGCCGCGGCCGGGCAGAGGATCGGAAAGCCTTGGATTATATGACTTTTTTGCCGCTGTTCGCCAGGAAAGCCTCGTCCTGCCTGGAGAGCCTGCCCGCCGCCCGGGCCGCATCGATCAGGTCGGGCCGCAGCCGCGCCGTGGTTTCCAGGCGCCGGTCGCGGCGCCAGCGCTCGATCTGAAGGTGGTGCCCCGACATCAGCTCGGCTGGCGCCCTGTCGCCCTCCCACTCCTCCGGCCGCGTGTAGTGCGGGCAGTCCAGCAGGCCGTCCAGTGCCGGATTGAAGCTGTCGAACTGATGGCTGTCCTGGTCCCCCAGCACGCCCGGCTGCAGGCGCGCCACCGCATCGAGCAAGGCCATGGCGGCGATCTCGCCGCCGGACAGCACGAAGTCGCCCAGGCTGACCTGCAGGTCCACATGCCGGTCGATGAAGCGCTGATCGACGCCCTCGTAGCGCCCGCAAACCAGCACGGCGCCCTCGCCCGCAGACCAGGCTTCGACGCCGGCATGGTCGAGCTTGCGGCCGACCGGCGAAAACAGCACCACCGGTGCGCCGTCATTGCGTTGAGTCCGGATCGCCGCCAGGCACTGCGCCAGCGGCTGCGCCATCATCACCATGCCCGGCCCGCCGCCGAAGGGACGGTCATCCACCCGCCGGTAGTTGCCTTGCGCATGGTCGCGCGGATTCCAGAGGTGGACGTCGACCTGCTTCGATTCGTAGGCGCGGCGCGTCACGCCGACCGCCAGGAAGGGCTCGAACAGTTCGGGGAAAAGCGTGATGACGTCGAAGCGCATGGCGTTCGGGGCGCGGCAGGCGCCAAGCCTAGTAGTCGGCCTGCCAGTCGACCGTGATGCGCCGGCCGGCGAGGTCGACCCCGTCGACATAAGCCGAGACGAAGGGGATCATCCGCTCCAGCGGCTTGCCGTCCTCGGTGTACTCGATCACCAGCACGGTCTGCGGGCCGGTGGACAGCAGTTCCCGCACCTGGCCGAGGGCCAGCCCCTCGCGATTGACCACCTGCAGTCCGATCAGGTCGACCCAGTAGTACTCGTCGGCGGCCGCGGTCGGAAAGCTCGATCGGGGGATGAAGATGCGCGCGCCCTTGAGAGCTTCGGCGGCGCCGCGGTCATCGACCTCGTGGGCGCTGGCCACCACGCCGCCCGAGTGCTCCTTGGCCTCGCGCACGCGCAGCAGGACCGCGCCCGAGAAGGTCTTGGCACCGCGCTCGGTGGGAAGCAGGTACCAGCGCCTGGAAGAAAAAAGCGCTTCCGGGGAAGCGCTGTGGGACAGGACCTTGAACCAGCCCTTGACGCCCCAGGCATCGGCAATACGCCCGACCTCGACGGCGTCCGGAGGCAGTTCCGCCGGGTCAAGCGCCACGCTCTGCTGCGCTGCGCTGCCCCCCGGGGGAGCTGCCGCCGGCGACGGGGCCCGAGCCATGCTCGATCAGGCCGGGGTCTTGGCCGCGGCTTGCTTGAGCAGGCGCTCGACGGTCGGAGACGCTTGCGCGCCCACGCCGCGCCAGTACGTCAGGCGGTCCTGGGCAATGCGGATGCTTTCCTCGGCGCCCTTGGCGATGGGGTTGTAGAAACCCAGGCGCTCGATGAAGCGGCCGTCGCGGCGGGTGCGCTTGTCGGCAACGACGATGTTGAAGAACGGGCGGGCCTTGGCGCCGCCGCGGGAGAGTCGAATGACGACCATGATTTATCCTTGGGTGGAGGGAGAAAAATTCCCCCGTAATCTTTCCAGCGTTGAGACACGCGCAATAGCCACCCGGCCAGCGACACGCTGTAGAGCCCATGATTATAACGTTTCTCACCTACATGAGCACCATCCGTCCCAGCCGCGATGCCGATCTGCCGGCGATCACCGCAATTTATGCCCACCACGTGCTCCACGGCACCGGTACTTTCGAGACCACGCCGCCTGCCCAGGCCGAGATGGCGGCCCGTCGATCGGATGTGCTGGCCAAGGGCCTGCCGTTTCTCGTGGCCGAAGATGAGGGCCAGGTCGTGGGCTATGCCTACTGCCAGTGGTTCAAGCCCCGGCCGGCCTATCGCTTCTCCGCCGAGGACTCGATCTACCTGCACCCGGACGCCGGCGGCAAGGGATTGGGACGCCGGTTGCTGGGCGAACTCGCCAGCCAGGCCGAAGCCGCGGGCATCCGCAAGCTGATCGCCGTGATCGGCGACTCGGCCAATGCCGGCTCGATCGGCGTGCACCGGGCGCTCGGGTTCACGCCAGTCGGCAGCTTCAAATCCTGCGGCTGGAAATTCGGCCGCTGGCTCGACATCGTGCTGATGGAAAAAACCCTGGGCGAAGGCGACGCCACCCCACCCGAGGCCGCGCAATGAAGCACAAGACAACTGCGGCCTGGCTGGCGTTCCTCGGCGGCCCGCTGGGGCTGCACCGCTTCTACCTGCATGGCCTCGGCGACCTGCTCGGGTGGGCGCTGCCGATTCCCGCAGCGCTCGGCCTGTACGGCATCGAGCGGATGCAGCGCTTCGGCGTGGACGACCAATGGAGCTGGGTCCTGATTCCCCTGCTGGGCTTCACCTTCGCGGGCTGCGCCTTGACGGCCATCGTCTACGGCCTGACCTCGCCGGAGAAATGGAACGCGCGCTTCAACCCCTCGGCCGACGCCGACGCGGCGGCCGGCGCCACCAGCTGGTTCACCATCGCCGCCGTGGCGCTGGCGCTGCTGGTCGGCACCACCGTGCTGATGGCCAGCATCGTCTTCAGCTTCCAACACTACTTCGAATACCAGGTCGAGGAAGGCCGCAAGATCTCCCAGTAAAGGTCTGCCCGATGGACCAGACCCAGAAAACGAGCGCCGGCAGCGTGGTGATCCGCAGTGCCGAGCCGCAGGACGCGGCAGCGATCTCGGCGCTGCTGGGGCAGGTCGGCACGTTCGAGGGCTCGCTGCAGTTGCCCGATACGCCGGTGGCCGCTCGCATCGAGTTTTTGCAGCGCATGGATGCGGCCAACTGCCGCCTGGTGGCGTTGGCCGGCACGGAAATCGTGGGCATGGCCAACCTTCACGTGCAGCAGCCCAGCCTGCGCCGCAGCCACGTGCGCGGCCTGGGCATCGCCGTCAGCCCGCAATGGCAGGGCCGCGGTGTCGGGCGCCAGCTGATGGCGCGGCTGCTGGATTGGGCCGACAACTGGGGCGCCGTGCTGCGGGTGGAGCTCTGGGTGCACGTGGACAACGCGAGGGCCATCGCGCTTTATCGCAGCCTGGGCTTTCAGGAAGAAGGCCGGCACAAGGCCTACGCGCTCAAGGCCGGGCGCTACGTCGACAGCCTCTCGATGGCGCGGCTGCATCCCGCGCCGCCCCAGGTCCAGGGCCCGCCCTAGAAAATCTGCAGGCTGACCCAATAGGCGAAGGCCGCGACGAACGCGCTGGCCGGGATGGTGAAGATCCAGGCCCAGACAATGTTGCCGGCCACGCCCCAACGCACGGCACTGGCGCGATGAGTCGAGCCGACACCGACGATCGCGCCGGTGATGGTGTGGGTCGTCGACACCGGAATGCCCAGCCCCGTGGCGATGAACAGCGTCAGGGCGCCGCCGGTCTCGGCGCAGAAGCCGCCGACCGGCTTGAGCTTGGTGATCTTCTGGCCCATGGTCTTGACGATGCGCCAGCCGCCGAACATCGTGCCGGCCGCGATGGCGACATAGCAGCTGATAATGACCCAGGTCGGCGGCAGATCGGCGCCGGCGGTGGAGTAGCCGGTGGCTATCAGCAGCATCCAGATGATGCCGATGGTCTTTTGCGCGTCGTTGCCGCCGTGCCCCAGGCTATAGGCCCCGGCCGATACCAGCTGCAGCCGCCGGAACCATCGATCGACCCGGGACGGGGTGGCGCGGCGAAACAGGTTGGACACCACCACCACCATGAGCGAGCCCAGAATGAAGCCCAGCAGCGGCGACACGAAGATGAAGATGACCGTCTTCCAGATGCCGGAGGCGATCAGCGAGCTGGCGCCGGCCTTGGCGATGACAGCTCCCACGATGCCGCCGATCAGCGCGTGCGACGAGCTGCTGGGGATGCCGTAATACCAGGTCAGGAAGTTCCAGGTCACCGCGCCGGCGAGCGCGCCGAACACCACATGCGTGTCGACCACGCCGGGCTGCACGATGCCCTTGCCCACGGTGGCCGCCACGCTCAGGTGAAAGATGAAGATCGCGATGAAATTGAAGAAAGCCGCGAACAGCACGGCGTGCCCCGGCTTGAGGACGCCGGTGGAGACCACGGTGGCGATGGAATTCGCCGCGTCGTGGAAGCCATTCATGAAGTCGAAAGCCAGGGCCAGGGCCACCAGCAAGATCACCACCCACAAGGCGGCCTGCGCGGTTTCGATCACGTCGCCCCTCCGCCGATGGGGGCCATCAAGAATGCTCGAGGACGATGCCCTCGATCACGTTGGCTACATCCTCGCACTTGTCGGTGATGGTCTCGAGCAGCTCGTAGATCGCCTTGAGCTTGATGACCTCTCGCACGTCGGGTTCCTCGCGGAACAGCTTGCTCATGGCCGAGCGCATCACGCGGTCGGCGTCCGATTCGAGCTTGTCGATTTCCTCGCAGGTCTTCAGCGCGGCCTCGGCCGTGGCCGGGTCGGCCAGCTTGCCGATCATGTAGACGGCTTCCTTGAGGCGGTCGCAGCACTTCACGCTCAGGTCCGTGAGCCGGGTGATCTCCTCCGTCATGTGCCGCACGTCGTACAGCGCCATGGTTTCGGCCGAATCCTGGATGAGGTCGGCGACGTCGTCCATGGTATTGATCAGCTTGTGGATCTGGTCCCGGTCGATCGGCGTGATGAAGGTCTTGTGCAGCATCCGGTTGACATCGTGGGTCACCCGGTCGGCCGCGCGCTCGGCATTGTCGACGTCACGGTTGTACTGCTCGCGCAGGTGCAGGTCGTTGTAGTTGGCTACCAGCTGCGAGAACGCGCGCGCGGCCTCCACGATCTTGTCGGCGTGCTGGTTGAACATCTCGAAGAAATTGCCTTCGCGCGGCAGCAACTTGCCAAACAGCATGCTGGTTCCTGGTTGGAGGGGTCGGGGGGTTGCGGCGAGTGTAACTGGGCCGCCGGCTCAGGCATTGCGGAATATGAAATACACGGCGCCCACCATGCACAGCGCCGCCCAGAGGTAGTCCAGCTTGAGCGGCTCCTTGAGGTACAACACCGCGAACGGCACGAACACCGCCAGCGTGATGACTTCCTGCATGATCTTGAGCTGGCCGACCGAAAAGCCCGCCTGCTGGTAGCCGATGCGGTTGGCCGGCACCTGCAGCAGGTATTCGGCCAGCGCGATGCCCCAGCTCACCAAAGCTGCCAGGTACCAGGGTGCCGTGGCGAGGTTCTTGAGGTGGCCGTACCAGGCCATCGTCATGAAGACATTGGACGCCGCCAGCAGCAGGATCGTCTGAAGCGAAAAAGGAAGGGAATGTAGAGCCGCCATGGCTGGATTATCCGAACAAGCTGAACAGGGTCGGCAAACTGTCGAGGTGCACTACGTCGACGAGCACCTGCTGGTGCTCGACAAACCGGCCGGCCTGCTGTGCGTGCCGGGACGCGGCGCCGACAAGCAGGACTGCCTCGCGGCGCGGGTGCAGGCGCTGCACGCCGACGCGCTCGTGGTGCATCGGCTTGACATGGCCACGTCCGGCCTGTGCCTCATGGCCCGCGGCGCCGAGATGCAACGCCGCCTCAGCGCCGCGTTCGCCGAGCGCCGGGTGGGCAAGCGCTACGTCGCAGTGGTTGTCGGCAAGCTGGGCGGTGGGCCGGCCGCTGCGGGCGAATGGCGCCTGATCGATCTGCCCATCGCGGCCGATTGGCCGAACCGGCCACTGCGCATCATCGACGCCGCACGCGGCAAGCCCAGCCAGACGCGCTGGCGGGTCGCTCGCCTTCTCCCACCGCACGAGCACAGCGAACTTCTTTCTCCGTCGCGGCAGGAAGGCTGGGGTGAGAGCACCACCCGCGTCGATCTCGAACCCATCACCGGGCGCTCGCATCAGTTGCGTGTCCATCTCCAGGCGCTGGGCCACCCCATCCTGGGCGATGCGCTGTATGCCCCGCCGCCGGTGCAGGCGATGGCGCCCAGGCTGCTGCTGCACGCCGCGCAGCTTCAATTTGCGCACCCGGTCCACGGGGAGCCGCTGTCATTCGCCAGTTCCCCGCCTTTTTGAAGCGCGGAACTTGAAGCCTCCCGGACGGCTCAGACCAAGCGTTGGAGAACACCATGCCCGCAGCCCTGCTCAACCGCCGCAAGATCGCCGCCGCCCTCGTCGCCCTGCCGGCCGTGTGGACCGGTCTCAGCGCGCAGCCTGTCGCTGCGCGCCGTCCCACACCTTCGCAAACCGAAGGCCCCTTCTATCCGGTGGCCCTGCCCGGCGATTCGGATTTCGACCTGTTGCGCAACGGCGCCATGCGCTATACACGCGGTCAGCCCGCCTGGGTGGAAGGCAGTGTGAGCGACCTGCAGGGCAAGCCCGTGGCGGGCGCCCGCATCGAGATCTGGCAGTGCGACGAAGGGGGCCGCTATCACCATCCGGGCGATGGCGGCAAGGCCGATCCCGCGTTTCAGGGCTTCGGCCGGGTCACGGCAGGCGCCGACGGTCAATGGCGTTTTCGCACCATCCGCCCGGTGGCCTACAGCGGGCGCACGCCGCACATCCACGTCAAGGTCAAACTGGACAGCCGCGAATTGCTCACCACCCAGCTCTATGTGGCCGGCGACCCGCACAACGAGCGAGATTTCCTGTGGCGCAACCTGGGCGCCGAAGGCCGGGCCGCGCTCACGGTGCCGTTCCAGCCGGGGCCGGAGGGCCTGCGCGCCCGCTTTCCGATCATCGTCGCGACCTAGAACGCGCCAGCATGGCGCGAAGAGCGCGTTAGCATGGCGGCATGACCGCCAAGCTCACCCCCATCACCATCCTCACCGGCGCCTCGCGCGGCATGGGCCTTTCAATGGCCGAGCAGCTGTTGGACGCCGGGCACGACCTGCTGTGTATTTCCCGCAAGCACAACGACGCCCTGGACCTGCGCGCCAGCGCCGCCGGGCGGCGCTGCGAGCAATGGGCGCAGGACCTGTCACGCGCTGAATCGGCCGCCGTCCGGCTGGAAAGCTGGCTGGCCTCGCAGGATGCCGCTGCCTGCGACAGCATCACGCTGATCAACAACGCCGGCATGCTGCCGCACATCGCACCGCTGGGCGAGCTGGCGCCGGCCGACCTCGCCGCGGCGATGCGGGTCGACCTGGAGGCGCCGATGCTGCTGACTTCCGCTTTCCTGCGTGCCACGCGGTCGTGGCCGGGGCAACGCAAGGTGCTCAACATTTCATCGGGTCTCGGGCGCCGGGCAATGGCATCCCAGGCCGCCTACTGCGCCGCCAAGGCCGGAATGGATCACTTCACGCGCTGCGTGGCGCTGGAGGAAGAAGGCCAGGCCAACGGCGCGCGGGTCTGCTCGCTGGCGCCCGGCGTTATCGACACCGACATGCAAGTGCAGTTGCGCGGCGCCGATGCCAGCCGCTTCCCCGACATCGGCAACTTCATCGGCCTGAAGGACAAAGGCGCGCTGAGCTCGCCCACCGAGGCGGCGGCGAAAGTGCTGGCCTACCTGGCCCGGGCCGATTTCGGCAGCCAACCGGTGGCCGACGTGCGGGACTGAGAGCCTGCGCGACAGAAGGGCTGTTTGCTCCCTCTCCCTCTGGGAGAGGGAGGGGGTGAGGGCATGCAGCGGATCTGTGCTGTCAGTTGGCTAGCTGCCCTGGAACCCACCCGCCCGGTACGTCAACACCAGCGTGTCGCGAAAGCCGTGCTCGCCGGTCGGCTGGATGGGGGTGGACTCGTGGATGACGCGCTCGTCGTCCAGCAGCAGCAGGCTCCACGGCTCGGTCAGGGTGAAGCGCTGGCCGGCCGGGCCGGCGGCCTCGAACACGCGGGTTTCGCCGCCTTTGATGCCCTCGCGCGCCACCAGGAAAACCGCCACCAGGTCCACGCCGTCGCGATGCGCGCCTTCGGGGGTCGGACGGCCGATGCCGCCTTCGGTGTCGATGCGGAATTGGTGCGCCTCCACATACCAGGGTTGCTCGCCCTTGAGCTGCGAGCTGGCCTCGGCCAGGGCACGCAGCAGGCGGGGCCAGGCCGGCGACTGCAGCACCTCGGCCTGCATCGGCTCGAACCAGCGCTGCATGCCGCCGTGCAGCGCGTTGTACTCGACCGGCTGCCAGTGAGCGCGGTGCGGCGCCTGCGCCACCCCTGCGCCCTCCACCACAAAACATGAATGGCGGCGTCGCCGGTAACGCCCGCCGTCTTTCAGATACGCGTCGGTGGCCAGGTGCTCCCAGCTCGGACGCAGCGCCAGCAAGTCGGCCAGGCCGCAGCCCGCCAGCTCGCACACCGCCTGCGGGCCGAGCACGGCATAGCCCTGCCGGCGCAAGACGGCGGCCAGATCGCCGCGCGAGGTAAGAGTGGGAGCTGGTTCCATGGCACGAGCATAACAAGCGCGTGCATGGAACGCTCAGTCCACCGCCGGGCCGCCCCAAGGTGGACTGGGCCCCCTCGGGGGGCAGCTAACGAAGTGAGCGTGGGGGCGCACATGTCCACCGCCGGGCCGCCCCAAGGTGGACTGGGCCCCCTCGGGGGGCAGCTAACGAAGTGAGCGTGGGGGCAAGAACATCACGGTTCTATCTTCACGCCCTTCCAGAACGCCACGCGGTCCTTGACCATCTCGGCCTCAGGCTTGGGGTTCGGGTAGTACCAGGCGGCGTCGGCGTTCAGCTCGCCGTTGACCATCAGCGAGTAGTAGCTGGCCTCGCCCTTCCAGGCGCAGCTGGTGCGGTGATTGCTGAACGTGACGTGCTCGCGGCGCAGCGAGTCGGCGGGAAAGTAGTGATTGCCCTCCACCACCACGGTGTCGTCGCTCTCGGCGATCACGACGCCGTTCCAGGTTGCCTTCATGTTCGTCCTTGGATGTTCTATGCGGGTGCGTGCAGCCAGTGCACGCTGAAAAGCCGGTCCGGGTCGGTCCACACCGGGCCCGGCCTGAAGCCGGCCTGCCCGGCCAGCGCGCGCAGGCCGTCGACGGTGAACTTGTACGAGTTCTCGGTATGCAGGGTCTCGCCCTCGGCCAGCTCGTAGGCGTGGCCGCGCACCGCGATCGTCTGGCGGCTGCGACTGACCAGGTGCATCTCTATGCGCTGCTGCGGGGCATTGTAGAAGGCACTGTGGGCGAACTGCCCCAGTTCGAACCGCGAGCCCACTTCACGATTGGCGCGGGCCAGCAGATTGAGGTTGAACTGCGCCGTCACGCCTTGCGCGTCGTTGTACGCGGCGTGCAGCACGGCCGGTTCCTTGACCAGGTCGGCGCCCAGCAGCAACGCGCCCCCGCGCAGCACCTGGCTGGCGGTCTGCAAAAAATGCAGGGCCTCCTGCGGCGTGAAATTGCCGATGGTCGAGCCGGGAAAAAACCCGACGCGCTTGCCGGCCGACGGCAAGGTCGCGGGCAGCAACAGGCGCTGGGTGTAGTCGGCCACCACCGGCTGCACGTCCAGGCCCGCGTAATCGCGCTGCAACGCCGCGGCCGAGCGCGCCAGGTGTTCGCCAGAGATGTCGATCGGGAGATAGCGCGCCGGCTGCTTCATGGCATCGAGCAGCAGGCGGACCTTGCGCAGCGAGCCGGCGCCGAACTCGACGATCTCGGCACGCGGCCCCATCTGTGCGGCGATCTCGGACGCATTGGCTGCAAGGATGGCCAGTTCGGTGCGGGTGGGGTAGTACTCGGGCAAGTCGCAGATCCGGTCGAACAGCTGGGAGCCGTGGTCGTCGTAGAAGTACTTGGGCGAAATGCTGCGCGGCCGCGATGCCAGCGCCGCCATCAAGTCTGCGGCGAACCCATCATGGGTGGCCGGCCGGCCTTGGGGCAGGCGGTTTTCAAAATTTTCACGCCCGGCCAGGGCATTGATGAGGCCGCCCGTCAGCATGCGCCGTCCTGTGCCAGGCGCAAGCCCGAAAACTGCCAGCGGGCACCGGGCGGGAAGAAGTTGCGGTAGCTGGGCCGTGTGTGCCCGGCAGGCGTGGCGCAACTGCCGCCACGCAGCACCAGTTGCCCGACCATGAACTTGCCGTTGTATTCGCCCACGGCGCCCGCCAGCGGCCGGAAGCCCGGATAAGGGTCATAAGACGAGCGTGTCCACTGCCAGGCATGTCCCATCATCTGCGTGATGCCGGGCGCATCGAAGGCGGCCTCCCATTCGAATTCAGTGGGCAGGCGCGCGCCCGCCCACTCTGCGAACGCGGCGGCCTCGTAGAAGCTCAGCTGGCTCACCGGCGCCGCCGGGTCCAGCGGCCGCGCGCCGTTCAGGCCGAACACCTGCCAGTGGCGCGCCGGAACGCGCGGGTCGCCGGGTTCGATCCAGTACTGCGGGGCCTTCCAGCCGCCGGCCTGGACGCAAGCCCAGCCATCGGACAGCCACAACGCCGGCCGCTCATAGCCGCCATCCTCGACGAACCGGGCGAATTCGCCACAGGTGACCAAGCGATCGGCGATGCAATAGGGGGCGAGCAGCACCGGGTGACGCGGGCGTTCGTTGTCGAAGGCAAAGCCATCGCCGGCGTGGCCGACCGGGGCAACGCCGCCGGGCATCGAAATCCAGCGCGGCGCATCCACCGCCTGCGCCAGGCGCAGCGCCGGCGCGTCGGCAGGGAGGTACGCCGGCAGCAGCGGGTTGCACCACAGGGCATGGAGGATGTCGGTGAGGATCAGCTCCTGGTGCTGCTGCTCATGGTTCAAGCCGAGTTCGGCCAGCGCCTCGATCTGTTCGCGCCCCAGTGCGTCCGCATCACCGAGCAGGCGCTGCATGGCGCCGTCCACGTGCTCGCGGTAGGCATGCACCTCAGCCAGCGCGGGCCGGGTCAGCAGGCCGCGCTGCGGGCGCGGATGGCGCGGCCCCAGCGACTCGTAGTAGGAGTTGAAAAGATGAAAGAAACGGGTATCGAACGGCTGGTAGCCCGGCAGGTGCGGCACCAGCACGACCGCCTCGAAAAACCAGGTGGTATGGGCCAGGTGCCACTTGGTGGGACTGGCGTCGGGCATCGACTGCACGCACTGGTCCTCGGCAGACAAGGTGGCTGTGATGGCCAGGCTGCGCGCGCGCACGCTGACGAAGCGGGCGCACAGATCGGCGCCGCAATTGGCGGACGCCGGGCTGGCGGCGGGTAGCGGGAACACGTGCATCGGCAATGGTCTCCAGGATTCTTCGAGCGCGCGCCCGCGCCAAGCCAATACTCGCGCGGGGCCCAGGCATTCTGTCGCTGCCCCTCCGGATTTATTACAGCACAAAGGTCGTCGGAATGAGGGGCCCCGCCCAGCTCGACCATTCGGCGCCCGCCTGTCTGCTGACAAGAACCGGCCGGGCTCGAAGGTGCCCTGCATGTCACCTGCGCTAACCGCGCCGCAACGCCGGGGCGCTACCATGCCTCCACCATTTCAGCATCCGAAAGACGCCATGGCCGAAGCCCTTGTCAATCACCAGGTCCGACTGTCCAAACGACCGGTCGGCACACCCGCTCGCGACAGCTGGGCATTCACCACCGAGCCGGTGCAGCAACCGGGACCCGGCGGCGTGCTGATCAAGACGCTGGCGCTGTCGCTGGACCCTGCCATGCGCGGCTGGATGAATGATGCCAAGAGCTACATTGCGCCGGTGGGCCTGGGCGAAGTCATGCGGGCGGGCGGCGTCGGCAAAGTCATCGCCTCGCAGAATCCCAAGTACGCGCCGGGCGACCTGGTGTCGGCCAGCCTGGGCGTGCAGGAATACATGCTGCTGCCCGAGGATCAGATCAAGCGCAGCGGCATCTTCAAGATCGATCCTCGCCTGGGCAGCATCACGCAATGGCTCAATGTGCTGGGCATGCCCGGCATGACGGGCTACTTTGGCCTGATGGATGTCGGCCAGCCCCGCCCGGGCGATACGGTGGTGGTGTCGGGCGCGGCCGGCGCCGTCGGCCAGACGGTGGGGCAGCTGGCCCGCATCAAGGGTTGCCGCGTGGTCGGAATCGCCGGCGGCCGCGCCAAATGCGACTGGGTGGTCAACGAGCTGGGCTTCGATGCCTGCATCGACTACAAGGCCGGCGACGTGAAGGCCCGGCTGCGCGAGCTATGCCCGAAAGGCGTGGACATCTACTTCGACAACGTCGGCGGCGACATCCTGGACGACGTGCTGGCCCGGCTGGCCCGTGGCGCCCGCGTCATCATCTGCGGCGCGATCAGCCAGTACAACAACACGACCCCGGTGCAGGGCCCGCGCAACTACCTGTCGCTGCTGGTCAACCGCGCCCGCATGGAAGGCATTGTGGTGTTCGATTACGCCGAGCGCTTCCCCGTGGCGGTGGCCGAGCTGGCCGGCTACCTGAAGGACGGCCGCATGAAAAGCCGGGAAGACGTGGACCGGGGGCTGGAGAATTTTCCAGAGGCGCTGGCCAAGCTTTTCACCGGCGAGAACTTCGGCAAGCTGGTGCTGCAAGTCGCAGAGAACTGAACTTCGCCCCCGCGCTCCCTTGGCTCGCTTCCCCCTAGGGGGGCGTGAGCAGGCGCACCGAGCCGCGTTCGACGACCACGCGCGAGCCGGCAGCCAGCGCGCCGCGCTGCTCCACGGTGCGAACGCTGCCGTCGTCCATCCGGATGTGCATCAGGTAGCCGCTGGCCGTGGGCCGCGCATACCCATGCACAGCCACCACCTGCTGCACCACACCGCAATTGCCGCACCCGGCCGCCGCCCCCATGGCGCTGCGGGCTGCGCCCACGGCGGTACTGGCCGAGCCGGCCGCAATGGACGAGTTCGCCGCGGATGAACCGGGTGCCTTCAGCGGCGGCGCCTGCACCACGCCTTGAGTGACCGGCGATGCGGCAAGCGGCGCTGCAGCAGGCGGCGCGTCCGGCGCACCGTCGCGAACCGCGGTCAGCGCCGCGGCCAGTGCCGCAATGCACACCGCGGCGACCGCGAACAACGACGCCCGGTTTTTCGAATGCGCAGTGGCGCTGTCAGGCTCGGTCGGCATGCCCGCGCTTCAAACCCGGGAGTTGCGGTTGGCTTCGTTGACGGTGACCCAGAAATCGTGGACCTGCCGCATCTTCCTGCGAAGTTCCTCGTAGTCCAGGCTCTTGCGGACCACACTGTTCGCCCCGGCCTCGTAGCAGCTGTCCAGCTCGGGTTTCTCGGTCGACGACGACAGCATCACCACCGGCACCGACTGCGTCGCGGGGTGGGCGCGCATGGCCTTGAGCACGTCCAGGCCGTGCAGGCGCGTGAGCTTCATGTCGAGGATCACCAGGCGCGGCTGCTTGCGCGTATCGCGCCCGTCGTGCGGCCCGCGCCCGAACAGGTAGTCCAGCGCCTCGACGCCATCGGACGCCGTGGCGATGCGCGCCGGGTCGCAGTACTCGCGCAGCGCGAGCACCGTCAACTCTCGGTGGTCCGGGTTGTCCTCGACGACAAGAATCGCTATATCTGCCATGGCTCCGTTCTTTGCAGCGCCATCTTACGGGAGCAGACCCTGCCGCGTGCAAGACCGATGAACCGTAAAACCAACACGTTAGCCAATTAGTGCGCAGAAAATCAGACACCTCCGGCCGGGTGCGTGGGATCAACCCACAAAACCTGCTCGGGCTTCTCGACGGGTTCGATGTCGAGATTCACCGCCACCGCTTCGCCGTCGCTGCGACACAGCACGCATTCGAGCACCTCCGTCGGGCTGGCATTGATTTCCTGGTGCGGCACGTAGGGCGGCACATAGATGAAGTCGCCCGGCCCGGCTTCGGCGGTGAACTCCAGGTGCTCGCCCCAGCGCATGCGCGCGCGGCCCTTGACGATGTAGATCACGCTTTCGAGATGGCCATGGTGATGCGCGCCGGTCTTGGCGTTGGCGTGGATCGTCACCGTGCCGGCCCAGAGTTTGCTCGCGCCGACGCGGGCAAAATTGATGGCGGCCTTGCGGTCCATGCCGGGCGTCTGGGCGGTGTTGGCGTCGAGCTGGTTGCCGGCGATCACCCGCACGCCGTCGTGCTTCCAGGCGGGCACCGACGTGTCATGCTCGTGCGGGCCGCTGTCCGGATGCTCATGCCCGTGAGAGGGGTGTTCATGCGTGGCCATGCCGCAGGCTAGCACCTCGGCCGGCCGCTGTCATCCCCCCGATTGCCGGTGCTCGTTTCAGTCTACGGCTGCGTACACCAGGTGCCTGAACATGTTGCGGAACACGATGCGCTGGTTGGGCGCCTGGGTCAGCAGCATGGCAAACAGGTCTTGCGCGGGGTCGACGAAGAATGAAGTGCCGCCGATTCCGCTCCAGAAGTACTGCCCAGGCGAGCCCGGCTGGGGCGCAAGCCCGGTGTGCGTGCGCACGGCGAACCCCAGGCCGAAACCATACCCCGGCAACAGCAGGTCGCCGTCGGGGGCAATCGCGCCCAGGTGGTCCGAAGTCATCCATTCGATGGCCGTGCGGGACACCAGACGGGTTCCCTCCAGCGAGCCCCCGTTGCGCAGGAAACGCAGGAAGCGGACATAGTCGCCGGCCGTACCCACCAACCCTCCCCCGCCCGATTCGAAGGCCGGGGTCTCACGCGCATCCATCATCACCACCGGCTCGGCGGTGTCCGGATCGCGGGCGAACGGCTCGGCGATGCGATGCCATTGATCGCGCGGCACCGCGAACGCCGTGTCCTTCATGCCCAGGGGCTGCAGGATGCGCCCCTGCAGCAGCACGCCCAGCGGCTGGCCGGCAACCACCTCGAGCAGCGCGCCCAGCACGTCGGTCGCGCGGCTGTAGTGCCAGCAGGCGCCGGGCTGGTGCGCCAGGGGCAAGGCGGCCAGCACCTTGCAGAACTCGGCATTGCTGCGGCCCCGGTTGACGACGTCGGCCTGTTCGTACTGCCGCTGCACGGCGCTGGCGCCCAGGAACTCGTAAGTCAGGCCCGCTGTATGCCGCAGCAGGTCGTGCACGGTCGCTGCCCGTCGGGCCGGCTCCAGCCGCACACCGCCCGGCTCTTCCACCGCCACCTGCTGGCCAGCGAACTCGGGCAAGTACCGCGACACCGGATCTCCCAGGGCCAGCCGCCCTTCTTCGGCGAGCATCACGGCCGCCAGCGAGACGATCGGCTTGGTCATCGAGTACATGCGAAAAATCGCGTCGGCGGCCATCGGCACGCCGGCCGCGGAGTCCTGCAGGCCAAGGGTTTCGAACAGTTCGACGTGACCGCCCAGGGCCACCACCGCGATGGCGCCAGGGATGCGCCGCTGGTCGATATTCGAATTCAAAACGTCGACCAGCCGCTTCAGGCCACCCGGATTGAGTTTGCCCATCAGCCGAACCTCCGGCGCGCCAGTTCGGCGCCTTGCGCCAGCGCCTGCAGCTTCTTCATGGCGACCTCGCGGTCCATCGGCGCCAGGCCGCAGTTGGTGCAGGGAAAGAGCCGCGACCGGGGGACGAACTGCAGCGCCTCGCCGATGGTGTCGGCCACCTGCTCGGGCGTCTCGACCACTTCGCTGGCCACGTCGATCACACCCACCATCACATCCTTGCCTTCCAGCAACTTCATCAGGTGCAGCGGAACATGCGAGTGGAAGCACTCCAGGCTGACCTGCTGGATGCTGCTGGCCGCCAGCGCGGGAAAGATCTGTTCGTACTGCCGCCATTCGTCGCCCAGCGAGTTCTTCCAGTCGACGTTGGCCTTGATGCCGTAGCCGTAGCAGATGTGGACGGCCGTGGTGCAGGTGAGGCCCCGGGCCGCGCGCTCCAGCGCCTTCACGCCCCAATCGGCGGCGTCTTTCATGTAGACGTTGAAGGCCGGCTCATCGAACTGGATGATGTCCACGCCATCGGCCTGCAGGGCCAGCGCCTCCTGGTTCAGGAGTTCGGCGAAGGCAAAGGCCATCTTGACCTTGTCGCCGTAGAAGCGATCGGCCACCGTGTCGACGATGGTCATCGGCCCCGGCAGCGTGAATTTGAGCTTGCGCTTGGTGTGCGCCCGCGCCAGCTGCGCCTCGAAGGCATGAACCCGCCCCTTCAGCCTCAGGGCTGCCACCACCTGCGGCACCATCGCGTCGTAGCGATTGTCGCGGATGCCCATCTTCACCTTGTGCTCGAAGTCGATGCCGTCGACCTGCTCCAGGAAGCCATGAACGAAGTGCTGGCGCGACTGCTCGCCGTCGCCGACGATGTCCAGCCCCGCATCCTCCTGGGCCTTGATCCACAGCAAGGTGGCATCGGCCTTGGCCTGGCTCAGTTCCTCGCCCTGCGCCTTCCACTGGGGCCAGAGCTTGCGGGTTTCGGCCAGCCAGGCCGGCTTGGGCAGGCTGCCCGCGATCGAGGTGGGGAACATGGCAACTCCTTTTGGGATGGCTGATTGTGGCCTCTCGCATAATCGTCGAATGACCACGGCGAACAATAACAAACCCCGCATCGTCATCGTCGGCTGCGGCTTCGGCGGCCTGGAAGCGGCTCGGACGCTGGACGGCGCGGCCGTCGACATCACGCTGGTGGAGCGCACCAACCACCACCTGTTCCAGCCGCTGCTCTACCAGGTCGCCACCGCCGGCTTGTCGGCCCCCGCCATCGCGGCGCCGGTGCGCCACCTGTTTCGCAAGCAGGCCAACGTCACCACCTTGCTGGGGGAGGCTGTCGCGATCGACGCGCCGCGCCGCCAGGTGCTGCTGAGCGATGGCCATCAGCTGCCGTACGACCACCTGATCGTCGCGGCCGGCGCCACGCACAGCTATTTCGGCCGCGACGACTGGGCGCGGTTCGCGCCTGGGCTGAAAACGCTGGACGACGCTTTCGAGATCCGCCGGCGCATCCTGCTGGCGTTCGAAGCCGCAGAAAAGGAAGTCGAGCCGGCCGCGCGCGCCGCCTGGCTCACCTTCGTGGTGATCGGCGGCGGGCCCACCGGGGTGGAGATGGCCGGCACCCTGGCCGAGATTGCCCGCCACACCCTGCCGGGCGAATTCCGCCGCATCGACCCGGCCAGCGCGCGCGTGCTGCTGCTCGAAGGCGGCGCACGCGTGCTGCAGTCGATGCCGCAAGACCTGAGCCTTCGGGCCCGGGAGCAACTGGAGAAGCTGGGCGTCGAAGTGCGTGTCGAGGCGCGGGTCACCGCCGTCGACGCTTCGGGTGTCGAAGTCCAGCCCGGCGCGGACGGCGACAGCTATCGCATCGCCACCCGCTGCGTGATATGGGCCGCCGGTGTTGCCGCGTCGCCGCTGGGCCGCTTGCTGGCCGAGGCCTCGGGCGCCGCCACCGATCGCGCCGGCCGCGTGCTGGTGGAACCCGATCTCAGCTTGCCCGGCCATCCGGAGATCAATGTGGTCGGCGACCTGGCGGCGGCCCGCAGCGTGCGCCCGGGCCACGAGCCGCAGGCGGTGCCCGGCGTTTCGCCCGCGGCCAAGCAGATGGGGCGGGCCGCGGCGGCCAACATCCTGCGCCGCCTGGCGGGCCGGCCGACCCAGGCCTTTCGCTACCGCGACTACGGCAACCTCGCCACCATCGGCCGCAACGCCGCGGTGGTCGACCTGGCGTCGCCGCTGGGCCAGTTCAAGTTCAGCGGCTATTTCGCCTGGCTGTTCTGGTTGTTTGCCCACATCTATTTCCTGATCGGCTTTCGCAACCGCATCGTGGTGCTGATCGACTGGGCGTCGGCCTACTGGAGCAAGCAGCGCTATGCGCGCGTCATCGCCGACATCGAGCCGCAAATCAAGGGAGGGCCGCCATGAGCATCCGCATTGTTCGACTGGGAACGCCGCGCACCGCCAACGAAGGACCGCGCCTGGGCACGGTGCGGCGGCCGCCGCGCGGTGTGCCGAAGGCGGAATTCTCGAAGCGCGACTTCTACGACACTTGGCTGCCCAATCTCTCGCCGAGCGCGCCTTTGATGGCCGAAGCCCAGGCTGCCAGCGACGACAAGGCCTGGGCCGCGTTCCGCCGCAAATTCCAGGCCGAGATGAAGCAGCCCGAAGCGAGCCACGTGCTCGACCTGCTGGCCGCCCTGTCGCACCACACGTCGTTCTCGCTCGGCTGCTACTGCGAGAACGAGAGCCACTGCCACCGCTCGGTGCTGCGCGAGCTGCTGGCGCAGCGCGGAGCGCTCATCCAGTCTTGACGCGCGCTGGCGGCACCGGCAGCTTGTCGCCGCATTGCTGGCAGAACTTCGCCTCCAGCCCGTAGCCCTCGGAGCCGCAGCGCAGGCAGGCACGCGGCATGGCCGGCGCCCGGGCATGGCGGCGCACGGCCATCTCGGCGGTGACGATTCCGGTCGGCACCGCCAGCGTGCCCCACCCCAACAGCATCATCAGCGAGGCGATCAGGCGGCCGAAGTCGGTGCGCGGGACGATGTCGCCGAACCCGACGGTGGTCAGCGTGGAGACGGCCCAGTAAACCGAGGTGGGAATGTCGGTGAAACCGTTCGCCGGACCCTCGACCACGTACATCAGCGTGCCCATGATCAGCACGATCATGACGATGGCCAGCAGGAAGACCATGATCTTGCGGCGGCTGGCCAGCAGCGCCTCGCCCATCACCTGGTACTCGACGACGTACGCCGTCAGCCGGAAGATCCGGAAGATACGCAGCAGCCGCAGCACCCGCACATCGATCAGGGCATGCACTTCAGGGAAGAAGACCGCCAGGTACGTCGGCAGCACCGCCACCAGGTCGACGATGCCGAAGAAGCTGCGCATGTAGCGCAGCGGCCGCTCGACGCTGGCGATGCGCGCCAGGTACTCCAGGGTGAACAGCAGCGTGAAGAACCATTCGACGGCGCCGAACGTCAGGGCCAGCCGGTTGTGCCAGCCCGCCACGCTGTCGGCCATCACCACAGCCACGCTGATGAGGATGGCCGCAATGATGACCTGGTCGAACAGCCGCCCCTCCCGCGTATCCGATTCCCAGATCACCCGGTACAGGCGCAGACGCCAGCCGCCGGCCGGGCGGCCCAGGGGATCGACCTGTTCAGTCGCCATGCTTCAGGCGGCCGGCCGGCGGTACCGCTGCCACGCCTCGGGCGTCGGCGTGGTGCCCGCGCCGGGTTGCCGGGGCAGCCGGAAAATGCCGCCCTCCACTTCGGCCGGCTCCATGAAGCAGTCCTTGATCCAGGGGATGTACTCCAGCACCGCGCAGGCCGGATGGGCATAGCTCAGGTGCACGTGGACCTGGCTCATGTCGCCGGCATGGGGCGCGACCGGCAGCCGGTGCGAATGCGCCGTCTCGCACACGCGCCAGACCTCGGTCAGCCCCGCCATCCGCGTCACGTCGGGCTGCACCCAATGCACGGCGCGCTGGTGAAAGAACTCCGCGAACGCGTCCTGGGTGTAGAGCTGCTCGCCCAGCGCCAGCGGCACGCGGGTGGCCCGCGCCAGCTCGGCATGGCCCTTCACGTCGTCGTACCAGAGCGGCTCCTCGAACCAGTACAGGTCGAGCGGCTCCGCGGCCCGGCAAAACCGCAGGCAAGTGGGCAGATCCCACTTGCCATTGCCGTCCACGGCCAGTGTGACGCCAGGCCCGATCGCCTCGCGCACGGCTTGCAGGCGCCGTAGATCACGCTCCACCGCCGAGCCGACCTTGATCTTGATGCCGGTGAAGCCCTGCGCCACGGCGCGGCGAGCGCCCTCGACCAGCGCATCGTCCGCGATGCTGAGCCAGCCGATATCGGTGTTGTAGGCCCGCACCTGCTCGCGCACCTGTCCGCCCAGGAGCTTCCACAGCGGCACGCCGGCCTGCTTGGCCTTGAGGTCCCACAGCGCGATGTCGATGGCCGCGTGCGACAGCGTCGTGATGCCCGCGCGGCCGATCCACTGCAGCGCCGGGTTGCGCGCCAGCTTGAGCCACAGCCGCTGCACGTCGCCCGCGTCTTCGCCCAACAACAGCGGCGCATGGCAGGTCGCGATGCAGCGGGCGATCAGCTGGTCGCCCGGCAAATCGGCGTGGGTGCCGGTGAACCCGTAGCCGGACAAGCCGTCTTCGGTCTCGATGCGCGCGCCGACGACGCCCCAGTGGGTGATGCTGTGGGTGCTGTCCGCGATGTGCGAACCGGTCACGGGCACATGGAGGATGAATGGCTCGACCGTCTTGATTTTCACTCGTGTTCCTCTGGGCAGGGAATGGACCCGGGCGATGGTAGACCAAGCCGGCGGTTCGCGTCGCGGCAGCACGTCGTTTCTTCAGGCGGCGAACGGCAGGCGCTTGGCGATCATCAGGTAGAAGACGGCAAGAAAGGCCAGGAAGGCGATGCACCCCAGCGCCACCCACCAGCCGAAAAAACGCCAGTACTCGGGCGGCAGCACCCGGTCAGTGGCGGCGGCACGCGCCGACAAGTCGCGCAGGCGAAGCTGGATCCATACGACCGGCAGCCAGCAGGCAATCGCCACGGCATAGAGCCCCAGCGACCAGGCGATCCAGGGTGTCGACCACGGCATGCCGCCCGCCAGGTGCATCAGCCAGAAGCCGCTCAGGGGCTGGAACACGGCGGTGGTCGCAGTGAAGACCCAATCGGTGATGACGACATAGCGGCTGACGATGGCGACGGCGCGCGCATCGCGCCCGATGGTGGCCAGCAGCAGGTAGAACGCCGAGCCGATGCCGGTGCCGAACAGCAGCGCGGACGACAGCACATGCAGCCACTTGACGTCCTCGTACTCCATCAACGCTCCCGCGCCGGCCCCGGCTGCAGCGCCCACAGCAGCCCGATGGCCGCCATCAGGGGCAGGTTTTTGGAAATCGGGCCGTAGGGATGGAGCCAGTACTCCGGCAGGAACAGGGTGATGAGCGCGGTGTAGCCGCCGATGAGGAGCAACTGTGCGGCCCACACCGCGCCGCGCCAGCGCGCCGGGGCGGCCAATGTCAGCACGCCGAGCAACAGATCCAACGCGGCTGCGCCATAGAGCGCGACCAAGGCCACCGGGCCGGCCAGGCCGACCCGATCGAGCAACGCCAGGCTGTCACTCACCGGGTACAGACCCAGCGACACGATGCCCGTCCACATCCACACCAGCGCAATCGAGGCGCGCAGCACCACCAGCCAGGTGGCCAGCACGGCATCGACCCGCAGCGCTTCGGCCTGGGGCGGTGCAATGAAGCGCTCGACGGGGCGCTGCGGCCGCCCCAGCAGTTCGGCCAGTGCCTCGCCGGGCGCGGTATTGCCGCGCAGCAGCATGCCCGCCGTGTCGCGGTCCAGGAAGCTGCCGGGCAGCCGCCCCGCGATCGCCGCGACTTCATGGAACAGGCCTTGAGGCATCGGCCAGACACGCAGGCGGCTGCGAATGCCCAGCGCGCTTCTCAGCTGCCCCAGGTAATCGCGCAGCGGCAAGGCGCGCAGGCCGACGAAGGCGTAGGTGCGCGGGCGGGCGGGCGTCGATTCCAGCAGGGCCAGCACGCCGTCGACCACATCGGCCAGGTGCACGGGCTGAACCTGCATCGCGCCGCCCTGCGGCAGGGCCAGCAAGGGCAGCGCTGCCAGCTGATTGAACAGCCGCGCGCTGGAGCCCCGTTCGCCATAGACCAGTGACGGCTGCACGATGGCGGCACGAACCGGCAACTCGCGCAGGCAGTCGTCGGCGGCTTTCTTGCTGAGGTGATAGAGACTGCGGGCCGACGAATCCGCGCCCAGTGCCGAGATCTGCACCACGGCGACGCCGGCTTGGGCACAGGCCGTGAACAGCTCGATCGGTGCGTCGGTGTGCAGCGCGCGGAATGTCTGGCCGCCCTGCTCGCGCAGGATGCCGACCGTGTTGACCACGGCGTCCACGCCGGCCAGGCGCGAACGCCACCACGAGGCTGCGGGCACTTGCGCCAGATCCACCGCCAGGGCGTCGCTGCAGCCGCCTTCGGCCGGCGCGGGCGGGCGCCGGGCTGCGCAGATCACCTGGTGGCCGCGCCGCTGCAACGCCTCGGCCACCGCGCGGCCGATGAAGCCGCTGGCCCCCGTCACCAGCACCCGCACGCCGGCCTCTCATGACGGCCCGGCGGGCACGATTTGCAGGGCACTACGGGTGCAGCGCGGCTTGGGTCGCGCGCGTTGTCCAGGCACGAGTCCGCGATGCCGCCTCCTGCCTTGCGGCGGCGGCCTCCAGGATGGCTTCGGCCACCACCAGCGGATCGATCGCGGCTCCCGGGCAGACCAGGGCCGGCTGGACCAGCCGGATCGACACTGTCACTCCTACCAGCGCTTCTACTTCCACCTTCAGCGAATCCGTGAATCCCTGCACGGCACACTTGGCGCTCGAATACAGGCCCTGCAGCGGCGCGTCCGCGAGTGTCAGCTCGCTGCCCACATTGATGAGCGTGCCACCCGCCGAGGCGAGGTGGGGCACCGCGGCCAGCGAGCCATTGACCACGCCCCAGAAGTTCACGTCGAACAGGCGCCTGCCGTCGGCCTCGCCGATCTGGTCGAGCCGACCGAACATCGACACCCCGCCATTGTTGATCCAGGTGTCGATGCGGCCGAACCGCGCCGCCGCTGTCTGGGCTGCTGCGACCACCTGATCGCGGCTGGTGATGTCGGCCATCACGGCCACAACCCTGCCGCCGGCGGCCTCGATGACGCCCGCCAGGCCATTCAGCGCTCCGGACGTGTGTCCGACCAGCACCAGCCTGGCGCCGCGCGCAGCAGCCAGCCGGGCGGTGCACAAACCGATCGCGCTCGACGCACCGGTCAGCACGACGACCTGCTCGGACAAGGGTCTGAGGTACTCTGCCATCTAGCCTGCTTTCCTATAGACAGGCCGTACCGGCAAGCGCCGTGCCCGCAGCGCGACGGTGCGCTGCGCGCACTTCGCATCAGGGGTTCATGGCCGCCGCCGGCTGGCGGGCTCCCTCCAGCGCGAGCGCCACGGCGGCGTCGAGCGAATTGATGTCGAAGGGCTTGCGCAGGATGGCTGGCTTGCCCGCCAGCCGCTCCACCGCCGCCATGTCCGCGTAGCCGGTCGCCAGGATCACCGGCAAGTTGCCGACCATCTCCCGGGCCTTGGAAATCACCTCGGCGCCGGTCATGTCGGGCATGGCGTAGTCGACCACCATCAGATCCGGCTTGGCCTCGGCGAGCGCGGCCAGGCCTTCCCGCCCATTGCTGGCTTCGGTCACGGCGTACCCGATCAGCCCCAGGCATTCGACAATCACCCGCCGCACGTCGGCATCATCCTCGATCACCAGGATGCGCTGTGACTTCGCGCGCCGCGGTGCAGGCGTCGCAGGCGCCGGCTCGGCGGGCGCCTGCGCATCGGCCGGCGCGGCCGGGAAATACATCTCCACCACCGTGCCCTGGCCCGGCTCGCTCTTGATGAACGCACTGCCGCCGGACTGCTGGGCAAAGCCGTACACCTGGCTCAGACCCAACCCCGTTCCGGTGCCCACCTGCTTGGTGGTGAAGAAAGGATCGAACACCTTTCCGAGCAGCTGCTGGGGGATTCCCTCGCCGTTGTCGCTGACGGTGATCACCACGTAGTCGCCCCCGGCGACGGGCCCTCCCTCGGGCCCGAGATGGCGCAGGCACGTGCTGATCTTCAGCGCGCCGCCCTGCGGCATGGCGTCGCGCGAATTGACCGCCAGGTTCAGCACCGCCATCTCCAGCTGGCTGGCATCCACCACCACCGAAGGCTGGTCCTCGCACAGCTCGAGCTCGACCGTGATGCTGGGCCCTGCCGAAATCTCGAGCAAGTCCTTCATGCCCACGAGCAGCCGATTGACTCGGGTCAGGCGGGGCAACAAGGATTGGCTGCGGGCGAACGAAAGCAATTGGCCCGTGAGCTTGGCGCCGCGACGGGCAGCGCCCTTGGCTCGCTCCACCACGGGCTTGACCTTGTCTTCCTTGGCATAGATGGAAATCAGCTCCAGGTTCATGTTGACCACGTGGAGCAGGTTGTTGAAGTCATGGGCGATGCCGCCCGTCAGGCGCCCGATCGCCTCCATTTTCTGTCCCTGCGTCAGTGCGGCCTGGGCGCGCTCGCGTTCGGCAATCTCCTTCATCAGCCTGTCGTTGGCGCTGGCGAGCTCCCGCGTTCGCTCGGCGATGCGCGCCTCGAGCTCGCTGTTGAGCCGTTCGACCTCCGTGCGTGCCTGTCCGATTTCCTCGAGGTGGCGGCGTGTGGCGTACTGGCGCGCCCGCGCGCGGACGGCCGCATCGGCGGCGCTGGCGAGCGTCTCGGCATTCAAGGGCCGCTCCAGCAGGATCACATTGCCCAGGCCGTGCAGTGCGGCAATGGCCTGGGCCGAGCGACGGCCGGCCTGGCGGGTGGCCAGCACGATGAAGGGGTAGTCGGACCACGAAGGCTGGGCGGCAAGCCATCCGGTCAGCTGCCGCGACAGCGTCTCATCTGCCAGGACCTCCTCGGTCAGGATCGTGGCTGCCGAGCCTTCGTGCAAGCTGCTCACGAATTCCTGGGGCTCCGTGCAGGCCCGCACCGCATGCCCCGTGCCGAGGACGCCGGTGATCACGGCCGCATCGCGCCCGCGCGGCGCGTAAATCAGGACACGCAGCTCCATCACTCCGGCCTGGCTTCGGCATCGCCGAGCAGGGGTGTGCGCCCTTTGTACGAGGCCACGCCACTCATCACGCCTTCGAAATCCCCTAACGCCTCCCCGACCTGGACTCCACCCTTGCCGAGCCGGAACTCGCGAATGGTCAATTCATGCTGGCTGGTGCGGCTCTTGACCACCGACACGGCCTTCAGCAAGCTGCCGCGCGCCTCGAAGAAGCGGAACATCAAGATGCCATCGCTCAGGTAGCTCAGGTCGACGTCGCTGCGAATCTCGCCCATCACCCCATGCTGGGCCAGGATCAGGATGGTCACCACTCCCTGCTGATTGAGGTAGGTCAGCAGCTCGTGCATCTGCAGCAGCAGGTGCTTGTCGCCGGGCATTGCCTGCAGGTAGGCGTTGAGGCTGTCGATCACCACCGTCTGCGCGCCGCCGCTTTCTACTGCCGTGCGGACCATGTTGGCGAACTCCCCTGGCGACACTTCCGCCGGGTCGAGCGTCTTGATCTGCAACTGGCCGGTTTTCAGGAAAGGATCGATGTCCAGGCCCAGCGCGCGCGAACGGATCAACAAGGTTCCCAGGCCCTCGTCGAACAGGTAGTAAACGGCTTTCTCGCCGCGCTGCAGCGCAGCGCGCACGCAGGCAATGGCCGTGGTGGTCTTGCCGACGCCGGAGGGGCCGCTGAAAAGCGCATTGCTGCCGCGCGACAGGCCGCCACCGAGCAGCGCATCGAGCTCCTTGGAGCCGGTGCTGGCGCACGAGCCGTCGAATGGCTGGCGATGCTCCGCCGCCACCAGCCGCGGGAAAACCGACAAGCCGCCGGTCTCGAGATTGAAGTCGTGCTCGCCTCCGCGAAAGCGGATGCCACGCATCTTGATCACCCGTAGCCGCCTGCGCTCGGGACCATACTGGTCCACCATCTGATCCAGGCTGATGACTCCATGGGCGATGCTGTGCAACTGCAGGTCGTCGTGCTCGGCGCTGCGGTCGTCCAGCAAGAGCACGGTACAGCCGCGGCTGGCAAAGAAACTTTTCAGGGCCAGCACCTGACGGCGATACCGCAATGAATTTTGCGCCAGCAAGCGCATCTCCGACAGGCTGTCGAACACCACCCGGGTGGGCTTGAGCCGCTCGACAGCCGCCATCACGCCGCGGGTGGTCTCGCCCAGCTCGACCTCGGAAGGGTGGAGGATGGACTGCTCGGCATCCGGGCTGAGGCCCTCGTCCGTCACCAGCTCGAACACCTCCACGCCCTGAAGCGACCAGCCGTGCGAGGCGGCGACCGTCCTGAGTTCCAGGGCGGTTTCGGACAGGGTGACGTACAGCCCCAGCTCGCCCTCCGCCACCCCGCGCCGCAGGAACTGCAGGCCGAGCGTGGTCTTGCCGGCGCCGGGAGTGCCCTCGACAAGGTAGAGGTGATTGACAGGCAGCCCGCCGCCCAGGATATTGTCGAGCCCGTCGATACCGGTGGAAGCCCGGCGCTGCTCTGGGATGGGAAGGGTCGGTGGGGCTTGTCTCATGCGATTCGGTGGAGCGGTCCAACCCCTAATGCTAGGGGCAACAGCCCAGCGCGAATGTAGGCCATATCCGACAGATGAGTAACCGCAGCTGGCGAAACGCCGCCCTCAAGTCGCATCAAGCGTCTGGCCTGAAAGCGGTGTGGCACGCATTGATGGCCTTGTCTCGAACTCCTGAAACCATGCCGTCAGCCTGGGCCTGCCAGTGCGGAAATCCGGCAGATTGCGGAACTCCAGCCAACTGAGGGTGGTGGCGAGCGCGATATGCCCAACGTGGACGGGAGTGTCGGTGTCGAGGTGTGCCTCCAGCCAGTCATAGGCCTCACAGAGTTTGAGCTCAAAACCGGCCTGAAGAGACGCAAGCCGCAGGGGTTCCGGCCGCCGCACTGTTTCCCACCGAAGAGCGATTCCACCGACCCGAAGGAGCCTGCGAACCACCAGGGGATCTCTGATCGCATGGCTTATTGCTCAGTCCGTCTTCAGCATCCGCGCAGCGCGCGATTTCGCATACCGGAGCAGCCCAATCTTGAAACCGATCAGCACAGGCGCAGCGATGGCGAGAAAGAGCGCAATGGCGTTGAACGCCGTGTCGAAGGCAATCACGGCCGACTGACCGTTCACGGCGCGGCCCAGGAGGCTTGCTGACGTCGCAGTGGCGGCTGCCGTGTCCAGCCCTCGGGCCGCGAGCATCGCAGCCGTACTCGTCAGTCGTCCGGTGACTGCAGGGACTCCCGCTGTGATGTTCGCCCCCAGCACCGCGACATTGGCCGCGGCCTCATGATCGATCAACGTCTGCAGCGCGGCGACGCCCACCAGGCCGCCGAGCTGGCGGCCCGTGTTGAAGAGGCCGATACCAGAGGCGAGACTCCGGTCCTGGAGATTGCCGAATGCGACGAGGGTGATCGACAGGAACAGGAACCCAAGCCCCAATCCGCGCAACAGGAGGGCGGTCATCATGTCGCTCGCACTGCTGTCGCTGGTCGACCCGGACAGCATCCACATCGCCACCATGATCATCAAGATACCAAAGGGCACCGTGGCGATCGGAGGAACGCGGCGGACCTGCATGAGGTATGCGCTCAGGAAGAGCGCTCCCATGAACAATGCGCTGCCCGGCAACAGGAGCAGTCCGGCATCGGTGGGCGTGAACGCAAGGCGAGACACGGCAAACGACGGAATCAGGAAAGCGGTCCCGAACAGCGCGGCGCCGGCCACGAGACTGACGACAGAAGCGAATGTAAAGTCGTCTGACCGGAACAAGGAAAAGTCGAGCAGGGCCTCGTCCCCGGCCATCAGTTGTTGGCCCAGAAAGACCAGCAGCGCGGCAGCTCCGATCATCGTCAGCCACACGGCGCGAGGCTCGTGGAACCAGTTCCATCGACTGCCCTGGCTCAAGACAAAAGTGAAACAGCACAAGGCCGTGGAAAGGAGCGAGAACCCGATCCAGTCGAATGAGCGTCGTTGGGTTGCCAGGGGCGCAGGAACGTCCGCCAGCAGCAACAACCCGGCGGCCGCCAACGCCAGCGGAACGACGCTGAAGAAGATCCAGGTCCACGACAGGTTGTCGAGCAGCCACCCACCGAGCGCCGGCGTGATGGTCGCCGGTGCAACGACCGATCCGATGGCGAAGAGCGCCTGAAGGACCGGTTGTTGATGCCGCGCAAAAGCGAGAAAGATGATCGCCTGCCCCACCACCAGGAGGGAGCCTCCGGCAAAGCCTTGCAGGGC